>CAZHEZ010000200.1:0-15089 GCA_964531315.1 uncultured Candidatus Obscuribacterales bacterium
TGCCCGCTGGCGACGCGGATTTGCTCTTTTATGAGGTCAATGCCGGTGATGTATTCGGTGACTGGATGCTCCACCTGAATGCGGGTGTTCATCTCCATGAAATAGAACTTGTCGTCGGCAAAAATGAACTCGACCGTGCCGGCGCCTTCATAGCCGATTTGCAAAGCCGCTCTTACTGCCGCTTCGCCCATTTGCTGTCTGAGTTCCGGACTTAATGCCGGGCTTGGCGCTTCTTCAATCAATTTTTGGTGACGTCTTTGCACTGAGCAATCGCGCTCGCCCAGGTGCACACAATTGCCGTGAGCATCCGCCAGTACTTGAATTTCGATGTGGCGAATCGGTTTTAGATATTTCTCAATGTAGACGCCGCCGTCTCCGAATGCGGCAGACGCTTCGCTGCGCGCCGCCGAAATTGCATTGGCCAGCTGAGCTTGATCGGCGGCAACGCGCATACCGCGCCCGCCACCACCAGCAGTTGCTTTGATGATGACTGGAAATCCTATTTCATTGGCCAGTTTGAATGCTTCTGAGTCATTGGTGATTAAGCCCTGGCTGCCGGGGACAACCGGAACATTGGCGGCTCGCATGGTTTCACGGGCAGATGCTTTATCACCCATTGAATTGATGGCGTGAATGGAAGGTCCAATGAATTTGATTCGGTGGTCTGCACAAATCTGGGCAAAATTTGCATTCTCAGATAGAAAGCCATAGCCGGGGTGAATAGCATCAGCGCCGGTAACGACGGCAGTCGAGATCAAAGCGGGAATATGCAGATAGCTGCGATTGGATGGGGGCGGGCCGATGCAAAATGACTCATCGGCCAGCTTCACATGAAGCGATTCGGCATCAGCTTGAGAGTAAACAGCGACCGTGCGCACATTCAATTCTCTGCAAGCCCTTATCACTCTAAGAGCGATCTCGCCGCGATTTGCAATTAGAACCTTTTCGATCAACTCTTGCTCGCTTCAGGAAGTTTTGCTGATTCAACCCGTCTATTAACGATTACCCTTTCGGATCAACCAAGAACAGTGTCTGTCCGTATTCAACAGTGGTGCCATTGTCTACGCACACTTTAACAATCTTGCCTGACACTTCGGCCGGCATATCATTCATCAATTTCATCGCTTCGATGATGCAAACCGTTTGTCCAATGGCGATGCGATCGCCGATATCGACAAATGGCGGCGCGGTCGGCGAGGTAGCTCGGTAGAAAGTGCCGACCATAGGAGAAGTGACCGCGACATAGCCATTGCTGGCGCTGGTCGGCTCTTCCGCTTTGGGCGGCGGCGGCGGTGCGACAGCTGCCGGTTCAAACGATATCTGTTTTGCCGGTGCTTGAGCAACCGCCGGATTGACGGGCGACTCAGCGATGATGGAAGTGGCCGCGATTTGAACGACGTTTTTCTTGATCGTTATCTTCTGATCGCCGAATTCCAGCGTCAGCTCGGTTATGTCCGTTTGACTTACAACGGATAGCAATTCTCGAATTTGGTTTAGGTCTATCTTCATTTACACTGTCCAGATGATTACTTCGATGAATACTCAGTTCTAGACACGAGTCAGATACTTGCGGTTTCTTGTATCTACTTTGACTTTGTCGCCCACCTTAATATGGAAAGGCACTTGAATGGTGGCGCCTGTTTCCAGTGTTGCCGGCTTGCCGCCTCCAGAACTGGTGTCGCCGCGCTCATCGGGAACTGTCTCAGTGACTTCCAGTTCGACAGTGTTGGGAAGATCGACACCGATGACTCGATTGTCGTACTTCATCACGATGATGCCTTCCAAGCCTTCTTTCAAAAATTCCGAGCCCGGACCGATGGTTTTTTCATCGAGCTCGATTTGCTCGTAACTGACAGTGTCCATGAGGGCATAGTTTTCGCCTGCCTTATAGACAAAATTCATTTCCGCTTTTTCAACGACTGCCTGCGGCAGTTTTTCACCGGCTCTAAATGTGTTTTCGAGTGTGTTCTGGGTCTCGAGATTTCTCATTTTCGTGCGAACGAACGCAGACCCTTTTCCTGGTTTGACGTGCATGGCTTCTAAAATCTGCCAAACGCCGTTGTTCCATTCAACAGTTACCCCTGGTCGAAAATCATTGCTGGAGATCATGTGCCGGTCCTGTAAAACTGTGTTGCCCAAAACGTAGTCAAGACAAAAATGATAGCCTGACGCCAACCGGAAATTCTAACATCAGTCGGCTTGCCTGCCTCGTCTGGATACGATGCCTTTGTGTCTTTGCGTCACAGAAACCCTCTTTGCAGGTTGCCTGGGGACTTCCAGGCTGGATATAATCGAGGTTTCCGAATTATTTCGGGCGATCACACCGCTTATCATGGAGCGCTAATGTCCACCCCCAGTACACAGAAAGCAACGGCTATGGCTGAAACCCCGAATACCGGCGCCTACAATCCTAAAGAGATTGAAGCTAAGTGGACAAAAGAGTGGTTTGACCGAGAAGTCTTCGACCTTGACATCTTGCCGGATCGCCCGGTTTTCTCCTGCGCGCTACCGCCGCCCAATATAACCGGCAATTTGCATATGGGGCATGCCTTAAACGGCACTTTGCAAGATGTTCTCATTCGCCTTAAGAGGATGCAGGGCTACAACGTGCTGTGGCAGCCAGGCACTGACCACGCTGGCATTTCCACCCAGATTGTTGTCGAGCGCAAACTCAAACAGGAAGGGATAAAACGCCGCGATCTGGGGCGTGAAAAATTTGTAGAGAAGGTCTGGGAGTGGCGCAAAGAATACGGCGACACCATCCTCCAGCAGTACCGCCGCCTGGGCGTCAGCTTCAGCTGGGACCGCATCGCCTTCACCATGGACGAAAGCTACGTAAAGGCCATTTACCGTGCCTTCTGCACCCTTTACAAGGAAGGCCACATTTACCGGGGCAACCGCATTTGCAACTGGTGTCCTCGCTGCTTGACCAGTCTTTCGGACCTGGAAGTCGAGCACGAAGATGAGAAAGGTCATCTTTACCTAATTAAATATCCGCTAACTGACGGGTCCGGAGGTCTGACCGTTGCCACGACCAGACCAGAAACACTGCTTGGCGACGTCGCGGTTGCCGTACATCCGGCCGACGATCGCTATAAAGAATTTGTCGGCAAGAGTGTAAAACTGCCACTCACCGATCGCAAAATCCCGGTTATTGCCGACACATATGTAGAACGCGATTTTGGCACCGGCTGTCTTAAAATTACGCCCGCTCACGATGCCAACGACTGGGAAGTCGGTCAGCGTCACAATCTTCCTTCGCCGGTCGTCATCGACAGCGAAGGCAAGCTCTGCTCCAACCAATACGTGCCCGAGCGCTTCCATGGAAAGGATCGCTTTGCCGTAAGAAAAGAAGCGGTTGCTGAATTGGAAGAACTCGGCTTGATGGTTGAAATCAAAGACTACGAGCATGGTGTCGGGCACTGCGAACGGTGCCACACCGTAATCGAACCGTACCTGTCCGATCAGTGGTACCTTTCGATGAAAGAACTGGCAGAACCGGCCATTAAAGTAGTTGAAGAAGAGCGCGTCCAGTTTGTTCCTGACCGCTATGCCGCAACATACTTGGATTGGATGAAAAACATCCGCGACTGGTGCATCAGCCGTCAGCTCTGGTGGGGTCACCGAATCCCAATCTGGACTTGCGAAAACAAACACGTCGACGCTTACGAAACTGCGCCAGAAAAGTGCAGCAAGTGCGAGTCGAAAGCACTGACACAAGATGAAGACGTGCTTGACACATGGTTTTCCTCAGCCTTGTGGCCGTTCGCCACTCTGGGCTGGCCGGAGGAAACCCGTGAATTCAAAGTATTTTATCCAACCACGATTTTGTCGACAGCCCGCGAGATTATCAATCTCTGGGTAGCTCGCATGATCTTCATGAGTATGCATTTCGTAAAAAGCATTCCATTTAAGGAAGTTCTGATTCACCCAGTCATCCAAACCCCGGATGGCAAACGCATGTCCAAATCGAAGCAGAACGCCGTCGATCCGCTAGATATGATCGACAAATACGGCGCCGATGCCAATCGCTTCTGGTTTGCCTCAGTGGGCATCAAAGGCGATCAGGACGTTCGCTTCAAAGAAGACAAACTGGATGAATACAAGCGCTTCGCCAACAAATTGTGGAACGCCGGCAAATTCGTGCTCTCTCAATTGGAAGGCTATACGCCTAAAGCAATCGATGCGGCAGAATTGACGTTGGCCGACAAGTGGATATTACACCGCTTCAACTCGATGCTGAAAAATGTCAGTCACGCATACAACGAATACGATTTCCACATTGCCACCAGCGAAATCTACGACTTCACTTGGGATCATTTCTGCGATTGGTATATCGAAATCGCCAAAATCCAGCTCGCCAAGCCTGAATTGAAAGAGCAGACACAACGTGTCTTGCACAACATCTTTGAAGGCTTGATGCGCGCGATGCACCCGACTGCGCCATTCATCACCGATGAATTGTGGAGCCGGACACCGAAATCCGAATTATTCGACAACTTCGATTCAATCATGTTCGCACCATATCCGCGCGATGACGAGCGTTTCTTCAACGAACAGTCAGATGCTGATATGGGATTGATCATGAAAGTGATTCGTTCCATAAGAAACATCAGACAAACATTCAATGTGCCGGCGTCATTGGAAATCGATGTAATCATTCAAGCTGAAAACGCGGACGAGAAAAAGCTGCTGGAAGCAAATCGCGACTACATCATCCGCCTGGCCAAAGCCAAGTCAGTCGACTTCGCCACTTCGACCCTGCCGCCGCGCTCCGCCTGGGACAAACTAGGCACAGTCAAAATCGTTGTGCCGCTCGGGGACGCCATCGACGTCGAAAAAACACGCGAGAAGCTGAAGCAACAACAGGCAGCGACTGAAAAGGAAATTGCCAAACAATCTCAGATTATCGACAATCCGGATTTTGTCTCCAAAGCGCCGCCAGAAAAGGTGAAGATCATAAAAGATCAACTGGCCGAGCTCAATCACAAGAAGGAGAGCATCTTGGAACAGTTGAAGATGTTGGAATAATCGGCTGCAATCGTAGGGGCGACGCCATGCATCGCCCGTCTTAAATCAGGAAATTTAGTCTTCTTCTACGATTACTGGAGGATGATTCCAGTTCCATGCAGCGGCAACAATGTTCAGTCCAACGTGAGCCGCATTTTGGGCAGTCAGCCCGGTGTCTTTTTCAGCTTGGATTTTTCTGAAAGCTTTCAGAAAGTCTTCCGACATCTCTTCAACTTGATCGCTGTAGTCGCTCATTTGATAACCCCTGGCAAGTGTGACAGTGATCGTACAGCAAGATGTCTCAGTTACAACACATTCTTGGCAGGAATTTGCGCTGCAAAGAAGTTCCAAAACCACATAAAGGCGTAGCTTCGACTAAAACAGCTTTAGCTGTCCTGTATCTTCAATACCCTTGTCACGCTTCTTCGCAGCTGCCCGCGTTTTTTCGGACAATGGTTTTTCCAGGGCCTGCTCGATGGTGCACTCTTCGATCAAACGCACCGATTCTGTTCTTGGCGAATTCACCATAGACGATACCGGATGCGCTTTCATCAAAGCATCATCATAGGGTTTCAACATTTTGAGCAAACGCTCGTTATTCACTTCAAGCGGATTCAACCAGGCGTCTTCGTCTTCACGTCTTATGATCGCCGGCATGCGATCGTGAATATCAGACATGAAATTATTTGCCGGCACAGTGATGATTGAACACGTCGTCAACTCATCACCGTCTTTGGACGACCATGATTCATAAATTCCTGCCATTCCAAAAGTGTCGCCGTTCTTCAAAGAGATGAACATAGGAATTTTGCCGTCGTCGGTTTTCTTCCATTCGTAAAATCCATCGCATGGAATCAGACAGCGGCGACGCGTAAATGCCGCCTTGAAGGACGGCTTCTCAGCGATAGTTTCGGTGCGAGTGTTGAAAAACGGTTTAAAAGTGGTGATGTCCTTCACCCAAAAAGGTACCAATCCCCACTTGACGGGTTCCAGACGCCGATGCGTTTCTCCCCCCTCGGCCTTTTCCGCAACTACCGCAACCATCTGAGTGGGCGCAATATTAAAACGCTGCTCGAGGTCGAACTCGACCTGCATCGTTCTAAAACGATCCACGATTTCATTGGATGAGTGATAGAGGGTATAGCGCCCGCACATGCCCTTGATTTTAACCGAAACCGGCACGACCGAGGCCTGACGTCAATCGCAACAACTACAATTTGGAAGTTAAACCGTTAACGGTTTAACTTCTAGCTGCAATGAACTAACTCCTTTGCAGGCAGCTTGGATACCAAACATTAGTCGACTCTAATCTTATTTCTAAAGGCCGGATTGAACTTTTTGCCTTCCTTATACGTATTAAAAAGATAGGCGGGTGTACCCACCGCCGGACAGCACCTGCCTCGCGACGTCAGTCGCAGAATTCCGCGCTCGGCTGGACGCGAGGCTTCTGCTTGACTTGCCGGCAAGCTCGATGGATATGAACATCTTTCAGGCCCATGGCTCCTCAAGATAATCTCAGAGCGGTTAACATAGAGCGAGAATCATTTGAATCTGGAAACCCTCGCTAAAACGGCACCGAAAAAATGGCTCGTATCCTGATCGCCGACGATGACACACAGCTTTGTGGATTGATCGAAGACTGGCTCGTGCATCAAAAATACACGGTCGACGTCGCACACAACGGTGGCGACGCACAAGAAATGATCAAGACCTACGAGTATGACTTGATTGTGCTTGACTGGGATATGCCGGAACTCAGTGGAATTCAAGTCTGCACAGATTACAGAACCAGAGGCGGCGCCAGTCCAGTTTTGATGCTAACCGGCAAGAGTTCTATCGACAGCAAAGAGATAGGGCTTGATTCAGGCGCTGACGATTATCTGACCAAACCGGTCGAACTGCGTGAATTCTCCGCTCGCATTCGCGCCCTGCTGCGCCGCAAACCGATTAAGCAAGTGACGACAATGAATGTCGGCGACCTTTGCCTGGATCCGGCAAAGCGCACGGTCACCAAGAAAGGAAAAGAAATCGAACTCTGGCCGATTGAATTCGCGCTCCTTGAATTTTTAATGCTGCATCCAAATCAAGTTTTCAATTCCGACGCGCTCTTGCATCAAGTCTGGAAGTCCGAGGCGAATGCAGGACCCGAAGCTGTTCGCACCACGATCAAACGTCTGCGAAAACGCATCGACGACGAAGACGACAGCAAGAAATCATTGATCAAAAACGTCTATGGATTCGGATACAAACTGACAACAGACGACGAATAAGGCACAAGTTGAAAGGGCGACTCATGTGAGTCGCCCTTTTCCCCACAAAGTTGTCTACTGAAAGCGATGCCGCTTGTGCGTCAAGGGCACAGCAGGGCACGGTCAATCAGGCATCATGATTGTCACGTCATTGGAGTGATCTACTTGCGGTTCAGGTTTGCGCTCGTAAAGATTTTTCCCCAGCGCCTGGCTGAGAGTATCTATTGTTATATACGAACCACCATCGCGCATCATATAGACAGGCGATTTTTCGTCGTCCCACTGTCTTAGCATTTGCGCCACTAATTCTTTGTTGGCCTGAGTGTGTACATCATCCTGCTTGCCTGAACTTGTAAGAAGATCTGATTGCAGAATGAATTTTTCGAGATCGTCTCTGGAGATCTTGCCATCAAATTTGCCATTTTTAGCACTGTCCAATGCTGCGAACAATGGCGATTCACCATCCTGAAGTGCACGAGCAAGGTCGTGAATTTGGTTATGCCTGTCAACACCGTGGTGCATTTCTTGAACATCGGCCCTTGTTAGTCCGTCTTTGGACCCCTCATGGCGGCCAGCCAAAATTTCATCGAAATTATCTCTCAAGACAATGAGATTTTGGCGAGCTTCTGGATCTCTTTCATGCCTCAAGGCAAAATCAATTTCAGTTTTATCAATAACACCGTCTCTCTTAAGATCTAGATGATTGAAGTGCTGGGAGAGATAATCAGCTGCCTTGGTGATTCTTTCTTCGAAGCGCCGTTCAGGATCATCCTGATTTCCATTATCTCCGGTACGATCCTTGGCTTTCGCTCTGTCGAGATCTTGACCCGGCTTTCTGTCAGGATCCAAACTTGGCTCTTTATCGCGATCTGCACCGCGCTCTATGATGGGATTACGGTCGCGATCTCTTCCTCCTTGAGTTCCGTGCAAGCCACCATTTTCCAATTCGCCCCATCCATTGCCATTCCAAATTCCTGCCGGTGGCAGCCGATTGGGTTGGTTGGGTTTTTCCAATTCTGTCCCTCTATCACCATTCCATATTCCTGCTGGTGGCAGCCGGTTGGGTTGCCTGGGTCGATCGTAGCAAGAGGAATAAATGTCATCCTGCATTTGACTGTTGATTGTGCGCCCAATTCCTGTATCAGTTAGACGCAGCACTCTTTGCAGATCTTGAACTTGATGAGCAAGGTCGCGAATTTCTCTTAGAAGCTCTTCGTTTTCATGACCAGGTACGTGCCCATGTCTGTGTACTTCAAGGTTTTCTCGAGTCATTTTTTCAACTCCAAGTGAAAGCAATCAGCGCATCAGAGAGGATGTGCAAGCTGATCGAATTAGTAATCGGGGGGAATTGGACATTACCGTGAGGCAAATGTCTCACACTGCAACTTTACGAATCGAATGTGGCGTACACGTGACCTTGTGACAAAATCTTGGCATTCGCTGCAGTGAAAGAAGTTGTCTCAACGAAAAAGGCGCGTGCAACGCGCCAGCTACAACCTGAATTGAGACAATGAACAAGCGGCACTTTTGACGGCGCCGCCCATTCTTCCTCCAGGAAAAACCCGTTTATATTCAAGGCAGCCATTTATGGATTGGGGAGTTTTGGAATCCTGCTGCTGCTTAATTTCAAGTTAGAAGATAAATGTGGCGAACCAGTGACTCGCCGCAAACTACGTAGCTGCCGCATTGCATGCGGCATTCTGATGGCACGGACAGACAGACAGACAGACAGACAGGAAGGCGCGTGCAACGCGGCGGCCACGATTGAAAATGGGAAACGGCACCGTTTCCGGTGCCGCCCAACCTTCCTCAAAACCGATAATATATCTTAAATTCTCGCTGCGTTTTTCACATCTTGCAGTCGGAACGAATCATTCATTACCAGGCCGGCGGGATATTGCACATGAATGCTCGTCAGCTTCGCAAGTCCGGAAGATACATCGCCGCGCTGGCTGAGCATCTCGCTCACAACCGCTGCATTCTCGGCAGTGTAAGCGCCGCTGGCAGGTTTGCCATCCTTAAGCCTTTGCTTATAGCTGTCGATGAAAGCTTCCATATCGCTTGTTGTAACTTTGCCATCTGGCGCCCGACCTTTGACACCATCAAGGGCACGGAAAAGTTCCCCATTATTTTTCAGCATCGCATCGCTGAGGTCCTTCGCATTGCGATTTTGCTCGATTACACGCATACCGGCTAGAGCATAATCGCTGGTAATACCATCCTTTCTATCGAAAACCGACGTGCCGAATAAGCCATGTTTTTGCTTCAACGTATCGTACTGTTCGCCCAGAATAGTTAGCATCTGTCTGACCTTGGGATCTGTCTCTTTGTTCAAAGCAGTTGTGATTTCAGTCTTGCTGAGCGCGCCATCGCCGGATGTGTCGTATACCTTTTTGCCTGATTTGTCGGTTTTTTCTATGTTGGTCCGCAACCAGGCAGCGGCTTCATGAACATCATCAACCGGCAATTTATCAGGATGGTTTGCAGCATAAAGCTCATGACGATGCATTGCTTCCGGAGCTGAATTTCCGTCCTTGTCCACCATGTCAAACTCAACCGCTTTGGAACGCGATGTATTGATGTCACTCATATCTATGCTTTTGCAGGCAGTACCAAAAAGTCTTGAGATCGGTGAGGCGTTGCTTTTACTGATATCATCAAAATTATTGAGTACGGCAACCAGCTTGGCATGATCCCCGGTGCCTTCTGCCTTCCGCATTGCGCTTTCCAGTTCGCTGAGACTCAGCTTTCCATCATGATCGGCATCGAGGTCGGAATAATGCTTTTTAGTATAATCCAGCGCTCCAGCCAGATTCATCGCTGCCTCGGCGCGAGTTGGCGCCGAATAAGAGTCGCCGGCATTACTGGATGGAGCAGCGTGTTGTTGATTATTTTCGCCAGGCTTTTGAGGAAACGGGCTTACTGCCAGTCCGGCGGTCAATGCCTTCTGCAATTCCGCATCAGATACCGGCGTGGTGTGGAGCTTCCACGGATGGGCTACAAATGTACCATCGCGTGCTACACCTTGTGAAAGCATCTCGGCAAAGGTCTTCTGCGGGGCTTGGGGTACTTCAACGGTTAACACTGGATCGATGGGTGGCATTTAAGCCTCCTACATGCGCATATTATGAGGACGAAGCTCAACACAAGGGCTGGGGGATTGTGATATGCAGAGGGGCGAGGAGAAAGGCAAAGGCACGGCGATCGTGCGGTTGCATGCCTCTACGCTACGGGGCAAAAGTGGCGAACCCGTGACGCGGGTCATACGTGGCGAAAGCGGCATTTCAGGCGCGTGCAACGCGCGGGCTACAAAGATTTGTAGCTACCGCCTTGCAGGCGGCGCTTCAGGCACGGGGAAGGCGGACCCAGAAGGTGCTTCCTTCGCCTGGTGTGCTTGTCACACCGATAGTGCCTTTGTGTTGTTCGACGATCGCCTTGGAGACCGCCAATCCCAGCCCAGAACTGCGCTGTTGCTTTGTGTCTGATTCTTTGATCTGTTTAAAACGTTCAAACACAGTTTCTTGATTTTCGAGAGCAATACCCCGCCCGTGATCGATCACTTTAAGTTCCACATATTCGTCCGCTTCACCGATCTCAACTTCCACCTTCGATTTCTTGGGTGAATACTTGATGGCATTGGACAAAAGGTTTGTCACCACGCGCATAAACATGTCATCGTCAATACGAACCTTAGCGTCATTTTTCGGCAAGACTATTTCGACTTTACCTTCCTCAGCAAGATTGCTGAGTGCTTCGTTGGATCTTTCCACTACGCTGGAGAGAGAAACCTCTTTCAAGTCCAGGTCGAACAAGCCCGCTTCAATCTTATCTATATCGAGCAGGTCACTGATCATCTCGATCAACCAGGAAACTGTTCCTTCTAGTGAAGAAGCCCGATCCATACCTTTCTCATTTAAAGAACCATAGACCTTCTCACGCAGCATGGTGAAAAACGCCTGCACCGAATTCAGTGGCGAGCGCAGATCGTGGCTCAACATCGCAACAAACTCTTGCTTCATCCGCTCGGCATTCTTTCTTTCGGTGTTGTCGTGCGCTACACAGAAAAACGTCTTTTGCTCAGGCGACCAATTTAGCGACCAGAGCATGTCGACAATAGATCCATCCTTGCGTTTGACACGGTTCTCGAAATTGCTGTTGGAGTTGGTCTTCTTAAGTTGTGAGATCTCTTCCAGCGTGGCGTCCGCATCTTCGGGAATAACGATGCTCATGAGTCTTTTGGAGAGAAGCTCGTCGACCGTATAGCCCCAAACTTTCTCACAAGCGGGGCTGACATCAGATATGGTGCCATCTCCATCAAGGGAGCAAATTACATCGACTGCATGAACGAGAAGCGCTCGCTCTTTCTGGGCCATTGATTTCAAATCGCGCGCCATATTATTGAAGACTTTATCCAGCCGCGCGAATTCATCATCTCCTCGCAACGGCTGGTTGAGGGGCATTCCGCCCGCTAATCTGCGGGTATTATCCACAACCACTCCAAGTCTGGCAGCCGTCACTTTATTGAAATAAAATGCCAGGCCGACAGCCAGAACTACATTCAGCGTCAGTCCAATAGACAACCATATCTTCATGTATTCTCTTAACTCAGCCTGACGCTCAGGGCTCTCGTTTTCAATTTTTTCTGTTTGTTGTCGGATTTGATCGGAATGATCGAGCAAGCCGCTCATTAATCCTCTCCCTCGTTCCAATCCGGAATTCGAATTGAAAAGACTGTACATCGACCAGGCATCCTTAATGCTCACCGAAATCTTGACGCCATCGTCCCAGGACTTTTCCATCTTCTCGACGGATTCCAGCTGCGTCGGATCGTCCTTGACGCACTTACGCAAGCGCTTAAACTCATCTTTCACTTGAGAGGCAGCTAGCCTTGCCCTGGCCGGTCCCGGTGTGCCGGATAAAGCCGCGTAAGGGCTAAGGCCGGCAACCCAAACAAGAATGTGCCGCTGAATACGATTCAAGTGAGTGATAACTTCCCGCGCCTTCTCTGCGCGAGCAACCTCGAGTTCGGCCTGGTGCATCATTACGAAAAGCGTGCCCACGAAAACGAATTCGAAGGCAACTGGAACAAGCACCAGAATCAGTCCTCTATGAATAAGTTTCACTGGTCGCCGCCCCACGCGCCGGACAAATCAAGGTTGCCATGTAATAGTTTGCCACAAAAACTCTGCTTGGTGTTCAATTGGCTATCCCCCGGCAGCCCGTTCAACGCTTGGCAAACGAACCCAGAACGTGCTTCCTTCACCTGGGACACTTCTGACCCCGATAGTGCCGCGATGTTGCTGCACTATCGCTTTGGATACTGCCAGCCCAAGTCCGGAGCTGCGGCGTTTCTTCTCGCCGCTCGGCTGGTCTGTAAGTGTTGGCAGGTTCGCCTCCTCGCCAACAAGGTGGTCAGCAGTCGAGGGAAAAGGTTGCGTGGCATCTTTATCTCTCACTTGCCGCATTTGTCGAACTTGTCGAAACTTCTCAAAGATCGCTTCTTGCTGTTCTGGTGCAATACCCTTTCCCTGGTCGATAACTCTAAGCTCGACCCAATCGCCGAGTTTCTCAATTTCAATCCTGACCTCAGAATGTCTCGGTGCAAACTCAATCGCGTTCGAGAGAAGGTTGGTCACCACACGCGAGAACATCGACCGATCGACACGAACATCTGCGTCTTGCGCCGGCAAGTGTGTCAGTATCTCTTCCTGCCCTGCCAGTGCATCCAGTGCCTCGTCAGCCTTCACAACAATGTTTTTGAGTGAAACCACTTTGAGATCGAGATCAGACAGCCCCGCTTCGATTCTATTGATATCGAGCAAGTCGCCAATTAGCTCTATCAACCAGGAAATTGTTGTCTCCAGTGATTTGACTTTGGTCATACCCTTTTCGTTGAGAGAACCATAAACGTGGCGATCCACCAACGCGAAAAATGCCTGCACCGAACTCAGTGGCGAGCGCAAATCGTGGCTGAGCATCGAAACAAAATCTTGTTTCATATGTTCGGCAGCTTTCCGCTCGGTATTGTCGTGAGCAACGCAAAAGAAGGTGTGTTCTTCCGGTGACCATTTGAGCGACCAGAGCATATCGACAACACTGGCGTCTTTCCGCGTGATGCGATTCTCAAAGCTCGACTCAGTGTTTGTGGCTTTAGACGACTCGATGTATTGCATTGTCATCTCGGCATCTTCAGGTACAACTAGGTTTAAGAGTCGCATCGAAAGGATTTCGCTTGCTTCATATCCCCATACTTTTTCACAAGCCGGACTTACTTCGGTAATGATGCCACCATCATCCAGCGAGCAAATTACATCGGCGGCATTACTCAAAAGTGCTTTCTCCCTTTTAGAGAGATCGTTGAGATTAGCCGCCATGACAGAAAATGCTCTGTCCAATGCAGCTATCTCATCATTACCAGTCAGACGCAGGCCGAGCGCCTTTCCTTCAGCAAAATTACGCGCATTCTCCATCACAATAGACAATCTTGAAACTGTGTCTTTATTGAATTGAAAGGCCAGCACCACCGCCATTAGAATGTTGACTAAAAGCCCCAACATTAGAAGCTCTTTTATAACCGCCCGATTCTCCGCCTGACGACGTGGACTTTCTCCCTCTATCTTCTGCATCTGCACCATCATCAAGTCCATCTGGTCGGTGACATCATCAAGCAATCCTTTGGTTTTCCGAAACTGCGACGACGATTTGACCTTATCCATCAACGTCCAGACGTTCTTAACGCCTTCCATCATAAACATTGTCTCGTTGAGAGACTCCTCGATTTTGCCGGCACAAGCTATAAGCTCAGGATCGTCCTTGACACTCATCTTCAGACGCAAAAACTCTTCGTCAATCCTGCTCTTAAAAATGCGATAGCGTTCCGGCCCGTGGATCTCAGCACCATTTTGGAGAACGGGAAGACCACCAGTGATTGCCATAAGGAGGCGCTCAATCCTATTGAGGTGCATGCTGACCTGGCGCGCATGTTCGGCCAGGTTAAATTCCAGCTCCGACTGTCGCAGCATGTAGAACAAAGAACCGACAAAAACGCACTCAAAGGCGACCGGCACCAGCACCAGAACTATTCCTTTGTGTAAAAGCTTCACTGTGCGTCGGTCCGCGGGCTAAGACTGGTCGGATACTGAATCGGGAAGGATGCCGGGGTGGAGGGCTAAATCAGGTCAGATGCCAACAGTGTGCCACAAAACCCCACCAGATTGGGCAAAACCCGATTTCTCTTGACTCTCGGGGTTCGGACAGCTAGCATTAAAGGGTTCGAGGAATATACCCCGCATATCCGCCCTTAGCTCAGCTGGATAGAGTGCTTGGCTTCGAACCAAGAGGTCGTAGGTTCGAGTCCTACAGGGCGGGATATTTCAACGCTGTTGGGGGCTGGCTGATGATAGGGGCCGGCAGTAAAGATTGAAAAAGCATAGCCACTCTCATGCCGAATCCACAGATTCTTGATCTTACAGATCATAACTCGCCATTCGCCACCTGCGGCAGCGCACCACCTGCAGCAATAGCTTAATTCACGTCAATATCATTCGAAACAAGCTGAAGATTCAATCCAGGTAGAGTAGCAAAACTATATTTGCCCTGCATAGGGCGAAGAGTAGTCCGAATTTCCCTAACCGTTTCCTGCGACAGTTCAATTAGCAAACTTTTGTCCTCGACATAACGAACATTCGATTGATTAGCGGGCATAAAATCAACCTTAAAGTCTCCTTGCCCGTAGAGTCTAAATTGCATTCCAAAGGGAAGACGTTTTTCCATGGCGACGAGAATCTTCTCGGCATTCATAGCTTTGAGTTTCAATTCAATACCGTTATT
>CAZHEZ010000201.1:0-15087 GCA_964531315.1 uncultured Candidatus Obscuribacterales bacterium
TATCATCGACTGTTGTCGCACCATTCACTTAGGATTCCGAAGTGGTTGGAATACATAGTTGTTGCCGGTGCTTATCTGTCCTTTGAAGGCTCTCCTATTTTCTGGGTAACAACCCATCGACTTCATCACAGGTACTCAGACCACAAGGGCGATCCACATTCTCCGCACGACGGGCTCTGGCATTCATTCATTGCCTGGATGTGGGATCCCAAAGTCCATATCAGCGATGAGCAGAGCCACTTATTGGCGCCGGATTTGTACAGAGATCCAGTCTATCGCCTTTTGCACTGTGGACACACTGCGTGGCACAGCTATCTGTGCCTGGCAGTAGGCATTGCCTTCAGAGTGGCGATTTACCTTTTACTTGGACCGATCGTATTGGCAGCCAATCTATGCGCTACGGCCCTGGCGTTTGTCGGCCCCCTTCTGGTTAACAGCATTTGCCATTTGCGCAGATTTGGTTACGAAACATACAAATGTGGTGACGATAGCCGAAATGTTTTGCTGGTCGCTCTTTTGACAATGGGAGAGGGCTGGCACAATAACCACCACGCCTTTCCGCAATCAGTCAGGCATGGATTGACAAGACGCGAGTTCGACCCGACCTGGCTGTCTGTGTGCCTGCTCAAGACTCTTAACCTGGCAGACAATATTCATCTGCCCAAGAATCAATGCCACGTGGCATTTTCAGAACAAACCGCTGAAACAGTCTCAAGCAAGTGACAAAGGAGGGCGAAAAGCCACCTTTTCGTTCTCAAGACCATCCTCAATGAGGATACGGCTCTTCATCCTTCTGCCATAATGATGAAAATGCCACAGAGGAAAACAAATATGTTCAGGGCAAGTAATTTCATTGCACTCCTAACCGTGACCTTAATGTTCTCGGCAATTATCTTTTGTTTGTCTCCTGTGGCAATCGGCAAAGATGCCAAAAAAAAGGAATTGTCAGGAAAAGACTACTATCAACAGTATTGCTCCAGCTGTCATGGTTTGGGCGGCAATCTGGCCAAGCCTACAAAGCCCATAGCCGGTTCGTCCGAGCTCAATAGCATTGCCACCTTTCAAAAATACCTGGAAAACCCGCCTGGGCACATGCCATATTACAAAACTGTCGTCACCGACAAGAAGACCCTGCAAAAACTATTCGATTATTGCCGCAAGCTGAAGAAAACAGAGTCGGCTTAAAGGCAAGAGATTTTCCTCTATTTTGAGTAGTCCTAAAGGACTATTCCGTTTTGCGTCGGACATCCCGTGGATGGATGGAGCCATTCTCTTATCCAGAGAAAATGGTTCTATTCCATGCGGAGACAGCACATGAAAACATACGACACAAACGATACCCTGCCTTCCGGCTACAAAGCCGCTCTGATTGATTTGCTGTCATTTCAGGCTGATTCTGAATTTGCCGGTGGACAAAGAGTCTCTGAAAATATGAAATATGCGCCCAGACCTGAAGAAGCTTACCGCCTGGCAAAAAAGGTAATGGAAGAAATGGGACATGCCTGGTATTGCTGGCAGATTCTCGCCCCTCTGGGAGTGGATATCGATGCACGCGTGCATCACTTAGTCTCCAATCCGGACAATCCGAGTCCAAGAGTAGTCAGAGTAATCAACGGATTTCGCAAGGAAAACTGGACTCCATTTTTTAGAGAATGGGCAGATGTGGCAATGTTTTCCACTGTCGTGACACCGGCAGCTGTAGCCTTTCTTGGACAGTACAAAGAATCGAGCTATTTGCCCTGGCGGCGTGTCAGCGAGCGCATCTGGCAAGAAGAGAAGGGACACCTTGCCTTTGGTGTCTGGGCGGCAAAACGAGTCATGGAATTTGAAGGCGAAAAAGGTCTTGAAAAACTGCAAGCAGCGGTGCCGAAATTTATGGCAATGGGGCTGGGATTTTCGGGTCGCCCCTCCGACGACAGCGAGCATTTTGCCCAGTACTTTGACTATGGTCTCAAGATAAGAACCTCGCAGCAATTGCAAGATGAATACATGGAGATTGTCTCAGACAGACTGAAACAATTGAATTTGCAACTTCCTAAGTATGTCGAGCCAAATTACGACATGCGCTTTGGCTATGGCGCAGAACAAGCAATGACAGCGCTGATTTAACCACAACTATTATGCTTCAACACATTACCGACCCGCATACCTGCATACAATGTTCAGCTTGTGAAATGTCTTGCCCAGTTGCAGCTATTCAAGCCAATGCCGGCAGATATTGCATCGATGCAGCCCTCTGTAATGAATGCGGAAAGTGCATAGAAGAGTGCCCGACCGGGGCTGCAAATTGCTATATAGAAACAAGCAAAATCTTCAGCCTGGACGAACAGGCATTGTGGACTACAGTCCCTACTGAATTGAAGACCAATTCTTAACCTGTGAAGTGCGCTCGTTGCACTTCGCTCAAGGTGTTGCTGCTTTCTTGGACGACAGGCATACGTTTGCCGGCCGCTTTCGGCAGGCGCACAATTGCCACCGAGCATTGAGCATTCGCCAAAACGGACAGGGAAACACTTCCCAGAAACAACCTTTCGACGCTTCCACGACCGTGCGAACCCATGACGATCAGGTCTGCATCCCAGTTGGTCGCGTTTTCAATGATTGCCGACTTCGCCAATCCATCTAAAACGGTCTCGGTAATAACAGCTTGTGGAAATTTCAATCGCAATTGAGTGTCGATGTGCATTACGGCGCACCGCCCCAAACGATGCCGCTCTTCTTCAAGGCTGGCCCGCTGGTCAGCCGAAAAGCCGACGGCAAAATCGGCGGCGAACAGTGGTTCGACAACGTGCATGATGCGAAATTCGCTGTCTTTGGACTCTTCACAGTGAATGACAAAATCGGCCAGAGCTTCCGCAAAAGACATATCATCGACTGCAATCAAAATCTTCATTTTTATCGGTGCCTCATTCTGTTCAAACCTTCGAAGAGACTTTATGCCGTGCTTTCGAGCGCACAATTTCTACAGTGCAAGGAGCATGCATCGCCACACTCTGGGAAACACTTCCCAGCAAGTTGTGAGGGCACACTTCTTTGCCGTGAACACCAACGATTATTCTGTCAGCCGCCCACTCAATTGCAGTATTAATAATTTGAGCGCGGGCACTGCCTTCATTGATTTCGAAGTCAACATCTGAATCAGGCATGGCGGCTTTCAGCTTTTTCCTTGCTTGTTCGCATACTTTCTCGGCAACCTGCCAGCGCTTGCGATGAACAACCCCTTGCGCCTCCAAAAGATCTGCATCTTCTTCCGCATCACCGGACAAACAAAATGGCTCGATCACAGTCAATAGTTTGAATTGAGAATTCTCCGGCCATGCTCTTTTGGCAACATCTTCGACGACGTCTTTAGAGTAGGGCGAATCATCTAATGCAATTAATATTTTCATGGATCACTTCCTGGCTCTTACTTTGCGAAATAAACATGCAACCGGGCCCGCCTGTGTTTCCTCAAAACTAGAAGATTCAGCACATTACTATACTGGCAACTTTTCGACGACAGCGAATCAATAGGGAGAACGATTTGTAGTTCATCCTGAAGAACTAGTGTTTATCACTCTTTGTATCAATACCAGCCAATTGATTTGGGCGCAGAATTGATAGTGAAATTAGGCATTTCGAGGAATCAATCATGTCTTTCATGAACAGAACCCAAGCAGGCAAGCAACTGGCAGAACGTCTTTACGATGGACTGTTCCTTAGCTCTAATTTCGATGAAAAGTCGCAATTCGTTGTAGCAGCGCTTCCCAGAGGGGGTGTACCGGTCGGTCTTGAGGTTGCCCGCAAATTTGATTGTCCTCTGGAGATCATCGCCTCTAAAAAACTGCCCATGCCAAATCACCCTGAATACGCCATTGGTGCTGTCTCGGCTGACGGAATATCAGCCTTGAACCCTGATATCCCAAAGGATCCAGAATGGAAGTCGTATATCGAAACTGAACGCCAGCGTTTGCTCAAACAAACAAGAGACGCCGAAACACAGTTTTACAAGCTGGCCGGATATAAACCAGCTTCACTCTCAGGCAAAACAGTGGTGATTGTCGACGACGGCATCGCTACAGGAATGACAGCGGTTGTAGCAATTAAAACAGCGCGCCACCGCGGCGCCAAAAGAGTAATCATGGCCGCACCTGTAATCAGCCCGGAATGTTATCGCCATCTGCGTGCCTATTGCAACGACGTAGTGGCACTGATTGTTCCCAATGACTTGATTGCCGTCGGACAATATTATGCAGACTTCGAACAGACTTCCAACGAAGAGGTCGTTAAGGCCTTGCAGGAAAGCACTACGTTTGCTGCTCACGCAGTCTCGCAAGAGCAACAGCCAGGCGTACCTCTGCCCTAATAGCGCAGTCCTGCCGCCATCCCTTCATATTCAGAAAGACTGCCTGGGGGCATGAATAGAACCTGACCATCAGACTTAAGTGCCAGAGACAACAATAGGTCCTGAACGGTTAACTTGTGCGAATTGGATTGTGCCAATCCGGCTGTTTGTAAATCTTCGAGATAAAGCTTATCCACACGGCCATGCTCGATCAAAGTCTTTATTTCGACTGCTCCGGAACCTAATTTCTTGCAGTGTTTATATCGATCAATTGCTGACCTTTCATTCTGCATTTTTCGTGTCACCCATTTACTAGCGATCTCTTCAGCCAATCTGCCAATTTCTGCATTGCTCACATAGTCAAAGTCGCCGTCTGCTGACCCGGCAATGAACTTCAACATTTCTTGGCTGAATGCTCCAATCCGGTCCAAACCAATCACAATAGCCGGATGATCGAGGTTTTTGATCAAAGCCAGAAAGGCGGCATTAAGTTGAAGGGCAGAACAGCTTGTGGTGTTGGCGCTGTTGACCTTCTCACTCTGGGTGGTTTTAATTACGTCCACATGGTGTTTCAGCAAATGTGAGAGATGACTGACGAGCTGGCAATGTTTTATCTCCACCAGGTGATCTCCCACTCCTTTAAAGACTCTGGCGTCGTTGCCTGAGAGAACAATGACATTGAAGAGGGGAAACATTGTCTTTGAGTAAACAACTTCCATAACAGCGCATGTTCTGTCAATTACCAGCCGGTCTTGAGCGGTAAAGTTGAGCGGCATGATTCTAGTAAATTCTTTGCCGACAAAAATTGCCACGCTTTTGGGATGACCGGCGGCTGCTAATTCCTGGAGCATCAATTCCAGTCGCGCCAAGAAGATCTCTCGATCCACTCTTAACAGCGCTTTGGGTATCAGACTGAGGGCCTCGGCAAGAACACGCCTTATCTTGGTCTCGTTATCCGCCCTGGCAAGACCCAGACTGATTACCGCCGAAATTACAGGAAACTTCTGGTAGGAGATCAGCTCGGCGATGTCACTTTTCATAAACCGGGTAGTCCTTTTCAATTAATTGCTCGCAGTACCGGTGCTGCCCTCGGTAGGATTCATCCCTGATTCCTCTCACTGGAGTAACTGCGTCATGTTGTGTATTCTGGCAGGGCAGCTCATCTTGCACATCGTATTAAGGGACTAATCCTCCTTTTCTTGGCAGCAGGGCTTCGACGGCGTGACGCAGGGCCTCGTAATCGCAAAGTTCGCCAGGCCAAGCGCAGGTTTCACATGACTCTATATCGTTCTTAACCTTACAAAAGGAATCCATACTGAGATATTTGTCCGCTCCGCAAGCAATTGCGGCATGCTCCATATTGGTATCAAGAAGAGTGGCGCAATGCGAGCGCTGCATTGAAAAACACAGAAGCGGAATTTGGCGCAGCAAAGGATCTCTCTTCAGCGCCTTTATAAACGCGAAGAGATCGATATCGTCGTCGTAAACAGAGGTAATCACAAGGTCTATATTCAATCCCGGTTGACGCAAAAACATAATTGCTTCAGCTGGATTATCGACACAATGAATTTCGTGCGCGTCCCCAAGGCTGTCCCACAAACGATTGAGACTGGCGCTGTTGTGCTTCGAGATCAGTATGCGAGCCATGCAATGATCATCCAGCTTTAAACTGAATGTTGCCCTGTCTAAAGGAATTATCGGCAATCGTCCTAAGGGATGATCTATTAATTGGCTTAGATGAAACTGCAATAGATGACAACAGCTCGCTCCCTACAAGGAACGATGCGACCGCATTTCAGTCCTGCCAGTATTGAGACTTACCGTCGTTCAATCGACAAACGGCGCTTTCACGCCTGAGGCTGACTGATGCAAATTCATTTGAATCCATTTACCGGGCTGGAAAAACATCGACGCGAGTTCTTTGACCGCTATGAGGGGCTTTCTGACGAGTACGGTTTCGATTTGAAAACCTATGCGGCGTGGGAAACATTTTTTCGCTTCCTTTTCGAGGACTATTTCAAAGTTCAAGTAATTGGCATAGAAAACATTCCGGCCGAAGGGCGCGCGGTTTTGGTCAGCAATCATTCAGGAGGATTACCGCTGGATGCCTTTATGACCAATTGCGCTATGTACAACCAGCATTCTTCGCCCAGAAGAATCCGCTGCCTCAGTCTCAAATGTCTTCGAGAAGTTCCCATTCTCAAAGATGTCATATCAGGCATGGGCGGAGTGCCTGCCAGCTTCACTGTCGCCCAAAAACTGTTGAACGACGATGAACTGGTCATGTTCTATCCCGAAGGTCCCAGGGGTACAGGCAAGCCATTTAGTCAGAGATACAGGCTCAATGACTTTGATCCCGGATTTGTCAAAGCAGCGATTGCCACAGGGTCTCCAATTATTCCCATTACAGTCGTGGGCGCGGACGAATTTTATCCGATTTTCAAAGATCTCAAATCTCTGGCTCGGGTTCTCCGTATGCCTTACTTTCCATTGACGCCTGGCTTTCCCTGGCTTCCTTTGTCGACAAGTTGCATTCCTCTGCCGGTAAGAATGCTCATAAAGATAGGCAAACCAATTTACTTGAGCTATCCACCCGAGAAAGGTCCAGACCGACAGCTGCGGCTTCGATTAGCAAGAGAAATTCAATTCCAGATTCAAAAGGAACTGAACGCTCTTCTGCTTCATAGAAAATCCCCATTAGCAGGCTGGGATATTGAGTCTCTCCAGAGGCTGGAGACAACCAAACGCTCAATATGATGGACGCAAACCTGTATTCCCACAGAGACAAAGATTCTTTTGGCTGATTGGCATCGCAAACTTACAGCCTAGATAGTGCTAAAGTCACAGGCATGAAAATTTACTGCTTGTCAAGCACGGCTCGCAAGTTCGGGAATCTCGCATAACCAAACTATGGAGTATTGACGATGTCTTGGAAGTGGAAATTGAGCGTACTGTTCGTATTGATAGCAGGCTTCTCAACATTGATTTTCATGGGTCATGAGACAAGCACTCAAGCGCCGCCCATACCTGAAAAAGTCGTCGATCAAAGCGGCAATACATTATTTACCGGTGAAGACATCCTGGCCGGACAAGGTGTTTTTCAGAAATACGGCTTGATGGATGTTGGTTCTGTTTTCGGCCACGGCGCCTATAACGGGCCTGATTTTTCCGCCGATTATCTCCATCGCGAAGCGACAACTTCGCTCGATAACGAGGCTCATAAGCGGTTTTCCAAAGACTATGTTCAATTGCTTCCTGCCCAACAAGGCGACCTGAAAGGAGGCTTAGCGTCCGAATTCAAACAAAATCGCTACGACCAGCAAAACAAAAGTCTTACCCTCACGGCAAATCAAATTGCCGGCTATGAAGAAAACGTCAAACACTTTGATAATGAATTCAGTATCGGCGGCAAAATGCCGCTGCCTGTCGATTACATAAAGGACAAAACCGAGCGCCTGCAATTGACGCGCTTTTTTGCCTGGAGCGCCTGGGCATGCTCGACCAATAGACCGGGAAAGGACTATACATTTACAAACAACTGGCCGCCGGAACAACTGGTAGGCAACACACCCAACTGGCAAATTTTTCTCTGGAGCGCAATGAGTTTGATCATGCTGATTGGCGGCATCGGTTTAACCCAATTTCTTCTCAGCGCCTTCCCCGGCTTGGGTTGGCAGCCCGATGGAACCAGCCTCACAGACAACGTCAAGGCGTTCAAACCGTTTCGTTCGCAAACATCGATTTATCCATACTTTATTGTCGTTATTTTGCTGTTTCTTTTCCAAACCGCATTTGGTGTCGTGACAGCACACTATGTTGTGGAAGCGGGCGGTTTGTATGGCTTTGACATACGCGATATTTTGCCCTACAGCATCACTCGCAGCTGGCATTTACAGCTCTCCATTTTTTGGATTGCCACTGCTTGGCTGGCCGCAGGTATGTTCTTGGCTCCTATGCTTTCAAAATATGAACCGAAAGGCCAACACTGGTTGGTCAAGATTCTTTTCGGTGCCATCCTTATAGTCGCTGTCGGAAGTATCGGCGGTGAATGGATGGGCGTCAAGAACATGCTCGGCAATCTCTGGTTCTGGTTCGGGCATCAAGGCTGGGAGTATCTCGAGCTGGGACGGTTCTGGCAAATTCTCCTCACGGTTGGAATGGTGCTCTGGGCGTTTATCGTATTCCGGAGCATCGGCCCTCTTTTGAAAGGCAAGGACAAAGGCAGCCTTCCTTATATGCTGCTTTATGGAGTGATAGCCATTCCTCTCTTCTTTTCTTTCGGCATGATGTATCATCCCGGCACCAATTTTGCCGTCGCCGATTTCTGGAGATGGTGGGTGGTGCACCTCTGGGTGGAGGGGATTTTCGAGTTATATACAACCATCATTGTTGCCTACTTCTTCTGCAGCCTGGGCATGGTGTCAGAGCGCTCGGCGCTTTCCGTAATCTATGTGGATATCATTCTTTATTTGGGCAGCGGCATCATCGGCATCGGGCATCACTACTATTGGACAGCGCAGCCAGCGATCAACATGGCACTGGGCTCGATGTTCTCTGCACTGGAAGTAGTCCCGCTTACTTTGTTGACGATGGAAGCTTGGAAGTTCGTCCATCTGGCGAAAGTGGAAGGATCGATTAAGAACTTCTCGCATTACTGGGCGATGATGTTCCTTATTGCAGTCGGCTTCTGGAATTTCCTGGGCGCAGGAGTATTCGGTTTCCTTATCAATACACCGATAGTCAGCTATTACGAGCACGCCACCTATTTGACTTCCAATCACGGTCACGCTGCTCTCATGGGTGTCTATGGAATGCTTTCAGTAGCAGCAGTGCTCTTCTGTACGCGCTATCTGATAACGGAGGACGCCTGGAGCAATCGTTTGTGCGGCATATCCTTCTGGTGCCTGAATGTTGGTCTCCTGCTCATGCTCGTCTTGAACATATTCCCGGCTGGAGTCATTCAGATGGTGGCCAGTTACACGCACGGCTTCTGGTACGCGCGCAGCTATGAGTTCATTCATTCAGCCAGATTCCAGCTGTTTACCTGGCTAAGAATCCTGGGGGATCTTACATTTGTAATAGGGGGGATTTTGCCTCTTGTGTTGCTCGTTTTGCGCGGCGCTCTACACCTTCGCAAAGCGCAATCGCCTGACGATGCAAAGGCGGAGGTCTAAGCCGGCACGGCACTGCACCATGCTCATCCTCAGGGATGACCGGCCGGTAGGTTCAGTCCTTAGTATGTTGTGGGTATAGCGCAAAAGGGGCTTTACTGGTAAAGCCAACTGTTTTGGAGCACCTGATGCCAAGAAAATCGTCGTCAACTAGCAGCGCGGGGCCCAACGGCTCTCGCCCAAAAACAAAAGAAAAGACTGCAAATGTCGGCGGTCGGGCCAATCATGCTGTCGATGTCGCCATTATTGAACAGGCCCTTAATGATGAGCTTACTGAAACCGCCAAAGTGAAAAGCCAGGTTGCTCAACCTGCTTCAAAAGATACCGGGGCAAAACGGAAAATAAAACGCGCCGATTATCAGCTCGGACAAGATGACTTGTCTCGAGTAAACACCAATCGTGGTCTGCAAGAATTGCTCAGGGCGAAAAATATAAAACTGAAGGATGTTCTCGATACGCTCAAATACGAGGAAGAACTTGTTGCTTTGCAAATAGAAATGGTGAAACTGCAAAGGTGGGTCCAGGAAAAAGGAAAACGTGTTGCTATCTTATTTGAAGGCAGAGACGCAGCAGGAAAAGGTGGGACGATTCGTCGATTTACCGAGCATCTAAACCCACGGCACATTCGTGTAGTGGCTTTGCCAAAACCCAATGCCGAAGAGACCGGGCAGTGGTATTTTCAACGCTACAGCAAACAGCTTCCTAATCCCGGAGAAATAGTATTTTTCGATCGAAGCTGGTACAACAGAGCCGTTGTCGAACCTGTCAACAAATTCTGCAGTCAACGCGAATACGAGCGCTTCATGCAGCAAGTGCCTGAGTTCGAACATATGCTATACGAAGACGGGATCATGATAGTGAAATTTTGGTTCTCCATCTCGAAAACAGAACAGCTGGAGCGCTTTGATTCACGGCGGGTAAACCCGCTCAAACAGTGGAAACTCAGCCCCATAGATGATAAGGCGCAAGACCTCTGGGATGCTTATACCGACTTCAAAGAATCGATGTTTAGCAAAACACACACTTCCTTTAGCCCCTGGATCATCGTCAAAGCAAACAACAAAAAACAGGCACGACTGGAAAGTATGCGTTTTCTCCTGAACAGCATTGATTATGCAGGAAAGGAACAAGCAAAAGTAAGGATCTGTCCTGATCCCGACATCGTGATGCGCTTTCATAGAAATATTAATCGACTTGATTGAAGGCGCTTATCCAATACTCAAACACTCGACAGGAACTGAGGAAAATGAAAATATTGTTCGCGGTGGATGGCTCTGATTGTTCAAAGGAAGCAATCAAAACGGCGCAGACCATGAGATGTCCGGCCGGAACGGAACTGATGGTCGTCTCGGCAGTTGATTTCCTGGAGCCCTTGCCTTCATTGGAAGGAGTGAAAAAGAGGGAATTGGCTGAGACGGAAAAACTTGTCCTGGAATCAGTCGAACAGCTGCGCAGCAGTCATCCCCACGCAGTCGTTACAGGCACTGTCAGAGACGGCTATGCTTGCGAGGAAATTCTGGAAATTTGCAAAGAATGGCATCCTGACTTACTAATGTTAGGCTCGCATGGGCGAACCGGCATCAGCTTTTTAATGACCGGAAGTGTCTCGCGCACCATGCTTATGGAAGCACCATGCGCAGTGAGAATTATTCGCCCCCGCGCTGAAGGGCACGTGAAGTCTGATATTTGCAATGTGATTCTCGCTCTCGATGATTCCGAACACAGCAAAACCGTGATCGACCATGTGCTTGAATTTCCCTGGTCGGAGTACACGACTTTCAAATGTGTTCACATCGTACCGGAAATACACCGAGGACTTTTGACTGAGTCGGAAATAACTCCCGGAGAAACATTTTCGCAACACTACAAAGACATGGTGGCTGGAAGTCAGCCATGGCTGGAAGTGTCCGCGCAAAAGCTCAACAACAAGTTCGATAAACTGGTCGCCAAAACAGAAGTGCTACTGGGAGAGCCACGTCAGGTATTATTAGAACTAGCCAAATCATGGCCTGCCGATCTGATCCTCATGGGCTCTCACGGTCGCCGCGGATTCGAGCGAGCAATTATAGGCAGCGTTTCTGAAGCCGTGGCAATGCATGCTCCTTGCTCTGTCGAAGTATCTCGAATAAAATCCCTATCCAATAAAAAGGTTCACTTCATTGTTTAAAAACTTCTCGCTGACCCTTTCTGTCGTTCTGGCAATCGTGGCCGGCCAATGGGCAATGCCGGCGCCGGCCCAAGAGCATAAAGCAAAACAAAACCAGACCGGTTCGGGCACGAAAACGTCGCGTTTGACAAAGGAAACGAAAAATCAAAAGAAGGGTCACAGTGCGGCAAATCGTCCTGTTATCTCAATTGCTTTTGGCAAAAAACTGTACAAACAATATCAATGTTATGACTGCCACAACATAGCCGGAAAGGGCTGCGACGAGGGCATGAAATTGGATGCGATCGGATCAAAGAGAAGCAAGCAATTCATTCGCGAACATATAGCAGATCCCGACAAACACTTTGAAAAACATCCCAAAGCGTTTGAAACCGATCTCAATCTTATGCCGCCGCAGAATCTCGAGCCATATGAAATCGACTCTCTGGTGGAATATCTCCATTCGTTGAAATAGCTTTCAGAAGTGGCTATCTACTGCAACGGCAAGAGCAAGTTGCACACACCGCAATCGTGCATGGAAATCATCCCTTGATCGATCTGGCGCAATGCTTCCAGCATGCCTTGATTGCTGTCGGCGGAAACAGCCGCGGTAAAAGCCTGCAATCCTTCATCTTTAGCCAGTCGGCTGAGATGCTTCAAAAGAATTGCCTCGATGCCCAGGTCTTTGTATTCTTGGCCGACTGCAAAGGCAAGCTCGGCTTTGCGGCCCAGTTCGACATTATTCGGCATTACATAGCGGGCCACGCCTGCCGGAATAGTTTTTCCGTCTTCCTCAAATGCAGCCAGCAAAGCAACATGGTGAAAGAATTCGCTATCGGTAAAATAAGCAAGCTCTTTTTCATTCAGTTCTCGCTCCGGTGTGAGAAACCTGAGATAAAGAGCGCTGCGGCTGAGATGATAGTCATCGGCTGAATAGACAACTTTAGAGTCCGGTTCCACTGCCCGGATTATCAGTGTTCTTCCGTTGCCTAGCACTTCTTCGATTTGAAATTCTTTAGTTGTTTTACTCATTTCCCTTCCCTGCCTGCCATCACCTTTTTGATGCCGTCGATAATGCTCCATGGATGCGGTGGGCATCCTGGTATATGCAAATCAACGGGCAGCACACTACCGACACCATTTGCTTCGGCATAGCCTCCTTTGTGCAATCCTCCCGATATGGCACAACTACCGACGGCAATCACTCGCCGGGGCTCGGCCATTGCTTCATAACAAGACTTAAGCGCTTCGTGCATGGCTTTGGGCACCGGTCCTGTGACCAGAAGCACATCGGCAAATCGCGGTGACGCCACTACATGGATGCCATATCTCTCCATATCGAAAATCGAATTGCCACAGGCGGCGACCTCGAGATCACAGGCGCTGCAACCGGTGGAAACAACGCGGCAGGCGATTGATCGGGAGAATATGCCCCTGGATGCGGATGACTGCGAGGCGGAGGGGAATTGCTTATTTTCCAAGTTGGAAATAACCAGGTCTTGTCTGTCAAAACGGGCAATTGAAGTGTCTTTATTACTGACTATGGTTTGCTCAGGACAACCTCTGATGCACATGGAACAACCAATGCAAGCGCCCAGATCAAGATGCACTTCGCCACCACTTTCACCGACTTTGACGGTAATGGCATTGGTCGGGCAGGCATCGCGACATTCATTGCATTGGCTGCCCGCACAGGGCTTTTCGCTGAACGCCGGCAGACCCATCCCGTCGCTCAACGGTGCGCAATAGTCCTTTGCCGTGACGACGCCTTGATTTAATAAGTAGCCTAATAGTCTAAGCATTTCAGCACCTCACAAATCATGACCGCTGTACGAAAGGCCGAAGCTCTTATTGCACAGCGGGAAATCGGAAACAAGGTTGTTGCGCACAGCAATTGCCAGTCCGGTCCAATTATTGACGCTTGGATCTTTGATCGCATAGCGCGCACACTTACCATTTTCATCAGTGAAGACCATGTGAATAAGCTCGCCCCGGTGCGCTTCTACAATGCCCAGGCCGGATTCGCTTTTGGGCAGAGCATCAGGCAAATTCACAAGTGTGCCGCCCTCTGGAAGACCATCGATTAATTGCTCTATTAAGAAAAGGCTGGAATCAAGTTCGGCAATGCGCACCTTGGCCCGGCTTAAAACATCTCCACCTGTTTCGACTGCAACGGGCACGCGGATTTTCGGATAAACGCCATGGGCAAAGTGTTGCCGCGCATCATATCTTTGATCGCTGGCTCTTCCTGCCGGACCGACGATGCCGAAATCAGCGGCCAGGCGAGGTGAGATCTTGCCGATATTTTCCATGCGGTCGCGAGCCACCTCGTTCGACATGAAAAATGACAGCACCGGCTGAAGTGCTTTTCTTAACTGATGTGCTGATTTCTTTATGCCGAGCAATTTGCTGGAAGGATCGTATACGACACCGCCCGGACAAATGAAGCTGCGCTGCAGACGACTTCCTGTTAGTTGCTCGCCCATACCAAGTGCGACACCTCTAAGCCTTCCCATCGTCGATGATATGGCGAGATATCCGATGTCTCCAGCCAGCCCACCAAGATCACTGATGTGCATGGCCGCTCTTTCGATTTCCAAAGATATTGTTCTTAGATATTCAGCCTTATTGGGCACAGTCATATCGAAGAGACTCTCTATGGCAATTGAATGGGCAAGGGCATAGGCCGCGGCACTATCTGAGGCGGCTGCCTCGACGAGAAATCTTTGATGGCGCCAGGGCATCTGGCAGAGTCGCTTTTCTACACCACGATGAACATAGCCCAGACGTATTTCCAGATTGAAAATCACCTCGCCCAGGCAGCTGAAGCGAAAATGACCGGGCTCAATTATGCCGGCATGAATAGGACCGACCGGAATTTCATAGATTCCATCGCCTTTAACGACCATCGGTTTGTAGTCACGACCGTGACCGTTTCCATTGCCATTACCATTGCCATTACCGTTGCCGTTTGATTTGCATGCATGATCCAATTCCAAGGGAAGCAATGCAGAAGGATACGCTTCATGCAATAAATTGTGCTTGAGGCGCGGGTGATTTTCAGGCTCCAGACCGAACATATCCCAGAGCGTTCTTTCAAACCAGTGAGCCTGCGAAATGACCGGTGCCAGAGAATGATAAGTCTTCGCTTGCAATGGCGATTCCCAGCAAACCGCTGCGCCTTCGCTCGGATTGAGGACGAGCGAAATCAATTGATTGCCATTGATCGAAGAAATCAAGCCGAGTCGACTGTTGTCCCGATGCAAGAGATCTCTGAGTGTCTCAGTTCGGTCGGAAATGATGATTTCTCTGCGTTCGACTTTCATATCGGCTTAACCATGATCAAAGGAAGCGCACTCAGTCCAAGGACAATCGTGCACAGACAAAGGAGTGAGGGAATGAGGTATTTCGCAAACGTGCCGGAAAGGGCGATTTCGCTCTTCGGT
>CAZHEZ010000202.1:0-15068 GCA_964531315.1 uncultured Candidatus Obscuribacterales bacterium
ATAAAGATCACCATAAACTCCACGAAACGCGCATCCGAGAAGAAAAACGCCCAACAAAGATCCGTACGTGTAACCAAAAATCCCGAGCACTATAGGGATGATGCGAGACTGAGGATGCTCGATCACAAAAAAGGCGGTGGCGGAGGCGACGACGATCATGAAAGCCGCAAATACATAGGTGAAGCGGCGAACTGTTGCCACTGACTGGCTGTCTGAGTCCTCTGAAGGTTTGTGCCAGTCGCGAGTATAACTTGTAGCCAGGGCGTTTAATGCGGCGCTCAAAGAGCCCATTGACGTGGCGAATATGCCGGCAATGAGAAGCCCGCGCAATCCGAAAGGCAGATGTTTCAAAATGAAGTAGGCAAATATTTCATTTGTTTTTGCAGGCAGACCGGAATCAGGTTGAACCTGAAAATAGACGCTCATAAGAATGCCGATGGTCAGGAAGATGAAGCCGATGGGCAAATCTGCCAGGCCTGAAAGTACCAGAGAGATCTGGCTTTTCTTGTAGTCTTTTGCCGTCAGCATTCTTTGCACCATGTCCTGATCGGTGCCATGTGTGGCCAGAGTGGTAAAGGTCATGCCAAATAATGCTGCCCAAATTGTATATTCGGAAGTGAGAATCTTCATTGCATTGGCTGAAAATGAATCACCGGCAGTGGTGCCAAAAGTAATCATGGACAAAGTGCCGCTGTTGATCAGTTGATGCAATGTTTCGGCACCACCGCACTGGTTGATCTCACTCAAGAGAAGGAAGATGGCGCCGATCGATCCGGCAAACATCACAGATGACTGGATACAGTCAGTCCAAATGACGGCCTTGATGCCTCCTATTGACGTGTAAATTGCCGTGATAATTGTAATAAAAACTATGGAGCCAACATAGATGGCCAGCTGCTCACCATGATTTGGTTGACTGCCGGTGACGAGGCTGAAGCCGACGGCAAGAACGATGGCTGCCACATACAATCTTGCTCCCGAAGCCAATGTGCGGGTCAGCAAAAATATTGCCGAAGCGGCCATGCGCGTTCTTTTTCCGAAGCGCCACTCGAGAAATTCATAGATTGAAAATACTTTGAGCTCGTAAAAAGGTTTTATAAACAAGAATGCGACGATCAATCGCCCCAGTATCGTGCCTAAGACCAGTTGAAGAAAGGTGTAATTGACTAATTTATAGCCCTCACCAGGAGTGCCGAGGAAAGTTGCAGCGCTGGTTTCGGCGGCAATGATGGATGCCAGGACAGCCCACCAGGGAATCGATCTGCCACCGAGAGCGAATGATTCCATGCTATTTTCATTTCCTGCAAACTTCAAGCCCACGAAAATCACTGCGGCGAAATATCCGATGATTACGAAGATGTCTATGGTAATTGGCAAGGACAAGCTCATACGAATATGTAAAACATTGATCGTTCAGTCGAGGAAGAGATTCTGATTGGTTGGCGCCGGTGGAAGTGATCTCGAAATGAAGTCGGACGTCGCCAGAGTGAACCAAAAAGTACTTCCTGTTCCATCTTCATTTTCTGTGACTCCAATGTCGCCGCCATGGTTGTCCACAATCATTTTGCAAATGGACAATCCTAATCCCGTGCCCTGATGCTTGTGCGACGGCGCTTGCTCGAAAGGTTGGAAAATACGTTCTCTCAATTCTTTCGGAATACCCGGACCGTTGTCACTGACCATCAGTTTTACAAGAGTGCTTTCTTCGGGGCCTTCCGCTTTTTGAATAGAAATTTTTACGGCGCCTCCTTCCGGGCTGAATTTGATCGCATTGGTGAGCAAGTTGAGCAAGGCTTGAGTTATTTTGATTGGGTCGCAGAACACTTCAAAATCATGGGCAGAATATTCGATGCCAATCTGCTTGGCTGCCGCGAAGTCCTTTGTCAACGAGATCGCTTCTTTGATAATCTCATTAATACTGCAATAGCACTTGTCGAGCTGCACACGCCCTTCGTCAAGTTTTTGAAAATCGAGCAAATCGTTGATGAAGCTGACCAGGACTTGAACATTTTTATTGGTTGCTTGCAATTCTTCCAGGACGGCCGGATTGATCTCGCCCTTGTGGCTATTTTCAATTAATTCGAGCGTAATTCCAAGTGACGTCAGCGGGCTGCGCAGATCGTGACTGACCATGTCAATGAAGTCCTGCTTCATTCTAGACAATGCCTTTTCGGCCGTGATATCGCGAATCACACAGAAAACGCGGTGCCTTAAGGGCGACCAGATTGCCGACCAATGAGTTTCGATTTCCGAGCCTCGAACAGTTTGCAATTTTAATTCGAAGTTATGAGCTTCGCCCGGCTGGCAAGCCTTGCGTAAGAACTCTTCTGCAAGTAACGATTGACTGACAACGGCAATATCAGCAATTGATTTGCCAATCAACTCTTCCATAGTAAGACCAAGCATGCGCATTGCGGCGGCGTTTGCTTCCAGGAAGACGCCTTCTTGATTTAAGGAGCAAACCAGGTCGCTAACATTGTTGATAAGTGCCAGCTCCCTTTCCGATGCTAATACAACAGCATCGAAGGTCAGATGCAGACTCTTATCCAACTTGCTCAGTTCGTCATTTCCTCTCAGTTGCGGCTCGAGGACAATTTTCTTAGACAGACGCCTGCTGTTTTCGGCAATGTGTTGAATTGGGCGCTTGATGCTGACTGTAAACAGAACGAACATTGCAGCAGCGACCAGCAATGAGACGATGATTGCTATTGAAATGTATCTAAGAATTTCGTCTTTGATGTGCACGGACTTATCGAATTCCACTTGTCCTAAATTGGTGTTCTTCTCTATTACTGCGTGCAATTCTTCAAGAAAGGGCGGAATCACTCGAAAAGATCTTTTGAAGACATCTTGGCGCCGGCCTTCCTTATTTGATTGCTGCGGGGCAAACTGAGTAACTGAATTATTTACTACTGCAAGCAACTCTTTCAATCTGAATCTCAAGTTCTCCGTCCCCTGAGCGGGCAGTTCCTTAACCAGACTGTCCAATTCGACAAATGTTGAAAATTTCGTAGGGTCCCCTCTTCTCACCTCTCGAAATTTCTCATCTTGAAAGACAAGAATATCGAGAAATTCGGTACATACATGATTGAACCGAAACAGAACGTCGCGCATGTGAGATGCTCTTTCGATGGATTGTTTTGCACCGACCAGCATGAATATGACGGCAAATATGAGAATGCCCTGACAGAGGAGCGGAAATGCCATGAGCATCGGTCCACGCCATGCGAGTTTCAAACTTCTCATGGCGCCTCCTCGTCGTCCAACAATCTTGGCACGCGTACCCAGAATCGACTACCTTTTCCCAGCGCACTTTCTACTCCAGTTAAGCCGCCAAGTTCGCCGATTATCACTTGTACGATCGCCAATCCCAGTCCGGTGCTCTTGATGGTTTTTGTGGGCGAAACGCCAACTTGCTGAAATCGGTTGAAAATCACGCTTTGATGCTCCGGTGCAATTCCGGGCCCGCTGTCACTGACTCCAATTTCAATGTAGTCACTTGCTTCTTTTACATCCAGCACGACTGTTGAATTGACCGGGGAGAACTTAATGGCATTGGAAAGCAGATTGACTAGCACTTGTGTAAGCCGCTTCACATCGACCAGGATGGCGGCATCTCCAGCGGGTCCCACTAATTGGACGTGCGCGCTTTCAGCCAGCACTTCCAATGCCTCTTTTGCATAACCGCATACTTCCGCTGCGCTTGCCACTTCTCGATCAAATGTGATTTTGCCTGAGCCGAGTTTTTCCAATTCAAGCAAATCGTGCACAAGGTGCGACAATCTTTCCACGCTTTTGCGTGACTTTGAAAGTTGAGACTGTGCCGATGCTGGCAATTCACCAAGCCGATTTTCTGCCAGCATGGAAAGTCCAATGGAAACAGAGTTGAGCGGAGTGCGCAGATCGTGGCTGACCATTGCCAGGAAATCCTGTTTCAGTTTTTCCATCGCCCTGAGGTGTGAAACATCGTGGGCTACGCAATAGAAGAGTTGAGCCGTCGGCTGCCAGTTGACTGTCCACAGAAATATTTTTGTCGTGCCATCGCGGCATTTGACTGTATTTTCAATCTGACCTTCCTTGCTTTCGGCCTCAATAGCCGTGAATTGATTGCGAGTGGGTTCAATGGTCTCTTCAGTCAAAATAGAAAGAATTGAGCGTCCAGCCAGCTCATCCAATTCGAAGCCCCAATTTCTTGTGGCCGCTTTTCCTATGTCTCTCAGTCTCAGATGACCGTCAACGGAGCAAAGCACATCCGTCGCATTGTCTAGGACAGCTAATTCGCGTTCTCTCAGCTCTTCCAATTCCTTGCCTGCGAGGTACACTGTCTTATCGAGTTGAGCGATTTCGTCAGTACCGGGCTGTACCTCATGCAACGGCTGCCCATAGGAAATCAGCCGCGCGTTTTCAGTTATATTTCTCAATCTTTTGACGATGTCGCTGGAGAAAGCCAGGCTGATCCAAAGGCAAATTCCCCAGCTTGAGATGAGACTGATGATGAGCCAGGCAAAAAATTCTGTTTGAAATCTTTCCATCTCGTGAGGTTGCAGCGCACCAAGTTGTTTTAAAGCGGAAAATGCACTGCTGTTAATTCCATTCGCCTCTATCAGTACTGGCATCAATTCATTGTCTTTGACGACGGTTCGGTAGTTGCCGGCCAAATCCGGATTGGTCAATTGTTTTCTAAATTTTTTGGTGATTTCTTTTACGTGATTGTGAAAAGTATCCATTGCCTCACGAAATTCTGAAAATTCCGGAAATCTGTCATTTTTTTCGACCAGAAGCGGCGTAAGTTCAATGTCAATGCCGTCCAGAGCCCGAAGACGTTTGGCAGTGTCAGGTTCAGAAGCATCCAGTACAACACAAAGTGCAGCATAGAGTTGGCTTCTCTTCTCATTCATTCCTTCCATTGCGTCAATGGAATGCTGCATCCGCACCAGCTTCGTGAAAGTGTCCGTCAGCATCAAAGTCAAGTACGAGGCAAAGCAAATTTCGATGATTACCGGCACCAGAACCAGAATCAGACCTTTGGCATTGATATTGAGCCGGGAAAACAAGATCTCACTCGGACTCTATGCAATAGCCTTGCCGGAGAACGGTCTTGACCAGATCTCCCAGCTCGATCTCCGTCAACTTGTGGCGCAGCGTTTTCATGCATGTGCGGACGGTTTCTTCCGAGACCTCACTGTCAAGCGGCCATACGCTGTCCAGCAAATTCTTGGATGAGTAATACCGGTTCGGGTGGCGCATCAGATATTCAAGCAGGGAGGTTTCTCTCGGAGAAAGTCTGGCTTTTCGTTCTCCGCAAGTTGCTGTGCGCGAAACGATATCCAAGGTCACGCCTTTGACGGTCAGATCATTGGATGTTAATCCAGAGGCCCGACGCAGAAGACTCTTGACTCTGGCGGACAGCTCGCGCTCATCGAAAGGTTTGGTCAGGTAATCATCGGCTCCCGAGTTTAGACCAAGCTCTTTGTGATCGATGTCTGTTTCTCCGGTCAAAAATATGATCGGGGTAGTTCCGCCTGACTTGCGAAATTTCTGGCACACTTCCAGACCAGTAATCCCTGTCAGGTTCCAGTCAAGAACAATCACGTCAAAACTGAAGCTGCCCAGCATCTGAAGGGCATCTTCGCCCGAATTTGCCGTTTCCACCAGATACTTTTCTGAAGAGAGCCAGGCGCTTATGTGACGCAACAGCTCTTCGTCATCTTCCACCACCAGCAGTTTCGGCATCTTATTTAGTGTCTCCGCAACCTTTGAGATTATAGCGAATCTGCCCGTTGATGCAGGGCGCTATTGTTTGAGCATGGTGTATATCTTATTCGCCTCATCGAAGCGCGACGACTTGTAGAGAAATTTCGCATACTCAGTAAGCATCTCAGTTACATCCGGATCGAGTTGATTTTTTCCGGCTTCTTTGGCGAGTTTGAAAGCTTCCTTAAATTGCGTGTCGGCTTCTTGATTTTTCCCCTGAGCCGATTGCATCAGCGCGAATCGCCCCAATACTTTTGAATGTTCGAACTTTCTGTCATCTTTCAATTTGACAAGATTGAGGGCACGATTGTAAAAACCTTCGGCACCGGTGAAGTTTGCTTGCGCACGACTGCAATCACCCAGCGATATCAAGGCTGCCACCTGTGCTAATTCGTCCTTAGCGCCTTCAGCGGCTGTCAGCTGCTGCTGAGCTTCATCTTCCAGACTCTTGATTGAAGAGGTGGACGGACCCGACGCAACCATCTGTGTCGAAGCTTTGAAAACGTTGTAGTCAAACCTGAATTCGATAGGAATAGGGCTCTTGGAGCCTGTTGGCAATGGAGCGAAGGGAGCGGCATTGGTTATGGCAACGATGGCGGCCTGGTCCGCAATTGGCATACCAGAAGTTTTATACACCTTGCAATTCTTGAAGGTGCCGTTGCGGAGCACTTCGAAAGTGAGAACCACTACTTTAGTTTCGTTGCCCTTAGGCGGGAACCAGCATTTTTTAATGCGCCTTTGCAGAATTTCCATATATGGACCGTAGTCGACTGAAACTCCATACGGTGCAAAACCGAGAGTTCTTGCCATTTCATAGTCTTTTACTGCAGCCTCTATGTCACCTGATTTTTCTTTGACCATGCCGCGAAAGTAAATCGCCTCAGCACTTTCCGGCTCCAGCGCAATTGCCTTATTCAAATCTTCCAGGGCTTCCTTGTACTGCTTCAATTGAATTTTCGCCTCACCGCGATTGCAGTAGGCGTAGCGCATGATCGGGTGACCCTTGCCGCAGAATGCAATGGCTTTGTCGGCATCCTCGAGCGCTTGTTTCGGATTGTTCAAATGCAAATAGCAGTCGGCGCGCTCGCTATAACCGACCGGATCTTTTGGCTTTGCTCCAATTGCGGCAGTTTGCTCGCCGACACGTTTCTTGTAATACAGGATAACAACCTGATTGCGCGCCCATGGATCTTTGGTCTTGTCCCTGTCGTGCAGAGCCTCGCTTGCATGCGCATCCGTCGGAGCATCTGGAGAGGAGCTGGTTGTCCGGGCAGTTGCATCGGTTGCAGATGAAGTCTTGGCAGTGGTGGCGGTTGTGGTGGCAGAACCGTCGGCACTTGAGTTAGGAGATGCAGATGCTTTTGCCGATGCTGGTGCAGTCGCTCGCGCAGTGGAAGCTGTTGCGGCCGCATCGGCAGCAACTTTGGCAGCCGCCGCCGCTGTGCTATCCGTCTTGTCTGGTGCAGGCGTCGTCTTCTTTGGAGACTCAGCGACCTGGCTGGCCGATTGGTCTAAAATCTCTCTGAATTGTTCGAGAAATTCCGGCGCCGTGCCTGGATCGAAAGAGAGTTTTGCCATGTAGTGACTATCGTATCTTGGCGAATAAGGCGCCATCACAATCGACTCATAGGTAATGAGATTGACGCGCTTTGGAAGGGATTCTCGGCCAGTGTACTGGCCGGATTTGATCTCCAGATCCCCCAGCACTCCGCCAATCCCCGGAGCCATTTCCATCAGATGAGACTGAACGTTCATTTGGCTTTGCACCTTATATTCAAAGTGCATGGTGTTGCCGTTAATCGTCACCTTGGCACGGGGAAAGAAGCCCTTGACCAACTCGGAAATGCTCGCATACAAGGTCTTGGCCGGCTCTGCTTCGGTCTTTGTGATTGCCGGCGGAGCGGCTTGAGCCGGATCAACCGCAGAAAATTGCGCCAGGACCAGGAAAAGTGCAAGCAGAACACCACGGGCAAGACGTACGCTTCCGGGAGTTGGAAAATTCATAGTCAGGATCTTTCCTGTTTCAACAAGTCACTCTCTCTTTCTCGGTGAAAAAAAGAGTGGAATCTAAAACCGCAGGACTCCGAAAGAACCGAAATTCTTAGTGAGGACAGATTCAACATGCCATTTTTTTGCGGCTGGCAATCCCTATATTTAGGTTATGAGCCTCTTTTTTCTCAATTTGGCTGACCGGGTGGGCGCAGATGAGGGCCTTTGAGCGGCAGATATTGTTGAGCGTGAAACGGCAGCAAGCAGCTAAATGCCCTACTACTGATTGTTTTCAGCCAGGTCGACCGCGGGTCTGCCCTGTTGTTTGCGGTAAAGCATGAACCAGCGGAGATTGGTCGGTTCTGCACCTTCCAGAATATCCATCGCTTTCATTGTCGAATCCGCATCGAATTTCCCCAATCCACCTGTGACGCTGCGCAGCGCATTGACATAGTTTTTCTGCGCTTCTGTTACCTGCTGGTCGATTGTCTGGTTGAGCGGTATGGTCTGTTTGTCTAAGCCCAGTCTCTTGCTGAATTCTATTGTCGGATTGCCGGCGGCATCGGTGGCTACGACTACATGGGGTCTGTCGCTGGTCAGGTTGCTGATGCCATAAGAGCCGTCGTCCTTCATTTTTGCCAGTACGCTCTCGCGGTAATCTTTTGGTTGATGCATTAAGTCAGCCACTTTTACCCGTAAGTCGAGCTTGGCTTGCTCGTCGCCGCGCATTGCCAGAAGAGCGGTATCTTCAATTTTGGCAGCACTTCTTTCAGGATGTGCATAAAGCTCGGACTGGTAGCTCGATGCAGGCTGTCTATCGCTGATTGACACTTTGGGCAGGGGCAACGGCTTTTCTTTTGCTTCAACGACGCAAGATTTACTGTTGTCCGGCTTGCCGTCCTGGCGGGCCAGGTGCGCGCCATAATTATCAAAGCTGAGGACGAAATTCGGAATCGAAGCATCGTTGGGTTGATTCTCATGGCGACGATTGATCTCTTTGTAGACATCAATCTGTTGTTGGCGGCTCAAGCTGCTGAATACGCAGTCGACGCTCACTCCGGTGTTGTATGCCGAAACAACGCGATCGGCGTCCTGTGCAACCGTATGGTCTGAATGCTGCGAAGCCATAAGCCCTCCAGGCGGAGAGATAAGGGTAGTAAAGCTTTGGGAGACTTCAGACTACTATGGTTTCGTGTCTTTTTCGTGGCATTTCGGGCTATTTTTGCAACATATCGTCCGCGGGCAGCCAATCTTCCACGTAGATCTTGTCGAAAGCGCTGGCAAAAGTGCTGACGGACAGGGTTATTGAGCCGTCCGCGTTGCGGTTCGATGGATCGCAGGATGCGGAGCCGGTATTTTCTAATGCCTGATCATTAACTGTGACCCGCCCGTTTCGATAGTCGAAATTAGTGATGCCACAGACGGCGCTTTTTGAAATGAGGCGCTGTCCGGCCATGTGGGGACCATTGTGCACGCCGGCTGCAATCATGACCCGACGCTGCTTAAAAGCATCGCGCATGGAATTGGCTAAATCTGCCAGCCGCATGTCTTTCGTGTCCAGCCAGCGACCGCTTTGACCATTGAGTAATTGGCAAATTCTCTCCACCGACTGTATGGGATCGAGATCCGGGCGGCGGTTATAACTTGCTTCGTATTGCTTGTATGCGTCTTCTATAACCGCCATCCAGTAGCCGAACTTGCTGCCATGCACATATTCGGCTAAAAGGCTGCTTTTCGGCGCGCTGACCGTAATGGGATTTCTTGGTTGTCCGGGGAAGCGCACAATATACTTGCCGTCGTCGGTTGAGGTGACCATGCGCACGATCAAGTGCGGACATTGAACAACGAGCGACTCGAATATAGCCAGGAAATTGACCATGGACGGATCGGTCTTATAGTGTCTTATCGCTTGCGGCAAAATACTTTCGATCGGATTGGCCGGGTCTACATAGAGAGTGCGCGTCGATGTTTCGCCTGCTTGCATGCATTCATCGGTTCCCCAACCGGCGATTTTTATCTGCCCACGGATCTCTCTTTTGTAGCCGTCTTTGTAATGCTGCACGAGATCGCTTCTCGTTAAATTGCCGGCTTTTGCAGAATATGAATTGCTTGATGCATCGTAGACAATTTTAAGTTCTTCGTGCAAAGTTTGCAGGATCGCTCGCGACACCGAATCCCTTTCGTGCCTTCTGTCATACGCGATGCGTACCTGATGAATAGTGACGGCACCTTCACCGGCTGTATCCAGCTCGTCAAATAGAGTTCTTACAGCTGTCACCGCATGCAGTGGCGCAGTGCATCTGGATTCTTGCTCGCTGGCTGTGGCCGCATCAAAGCCAAGAATGTCATCAATAGTTATGCCTGTGCCCTGACGGCACAGCGCGTGCCGTCTGCTCGAGCATATTGCCTCGAAGTGCGTTTGCATCATTGAGATCAGTTGGATGGCATCTGATTCTTCCCAGATTTGGCGCGACGCCAATTCCAATTCTTCTTTGCTCAGGCTGGCGTCCTGGTTTTTATCGATGCTGCGAAAGATGGCAAACAGTGTGCGTTTTAAATCAAAGCCATTGCTGAATGGCGTCCAAACGATAATTCTTCCCGTCAGCGAACAAGTTTGAATAACACCGGCTGAGCTTATGCATTGATATGTTCCATCAGGAATAACGACCATGGACATATCGCAGGTCAGCCCGTCGGCTGACTGCCAGGTGGAGATGTTCTTGTGATCGGGTTGCGTGATGCGCACCCATTCCATGCCGTCTCTGTCCTTCACGCGAACGAGGCGTTCTGTTTCATCGTATTCGAACTCGGCTACGCTTCTGTCGGCATACCGTATGCGGTGCGGCCTGATATTCCAACGTCCATATGAAATCACGGCTCCGGAATCGTCATTTACTTGTCTTTCAACTGTGCCAATAGTACCTGTTAGTGCGGTCAGGGATGCCAATGACGAGAGCGAAGATGCCGGTTCGTTAACTGAAAATGCTGTTTCGATCAGGCTTGAAATAGTTGGCGGCAAGGTCGCTGTTTCCATTGCGGCGGTTTCAACTGAGAGCGTTTCAACTGGGGTCGCTTCCACCGGGGAAGCCGAAAGCAAGGAAGTTTGAATTTCACTTGCTGGCAAAGTTGTCGTTTGCGCCGGTGCCGTCTGAGGGTCGGCGACTTTGGTTGAGAAGTCGTAGTTGAGTGTTGTTTCAAATGTAGGTTGAAAAAACTCGTAAACGAATTCCCCGGCGGGCAGTGGTTTTTTGTCTTTATTGTCTTGCTGAGACATATTTCCTGGTTGATTCATCTGTGTGATCCAGTGCCGATGGTTGGTAAAACCACCGGAAAAAAGGTTGTTTGCAGGGCGAAGAGTTGGTCTTTACAACGTATCACGATCGCGGGCCGAATTAGCAGTTCTTAACACCATGCTAATTTTCCCAGGCACTGGTGATTAGCGTGGTGCCGTGCAGATTGCGAAGCGAGACCGCGGAGCCATTGCTACCCCCATTTATTCTCGAATGCGGTCCTATATATAAGATGCAATTACGCGACTGCTGTGCCGTTGTTCTGCTTCTTGAAGTTTTCTACGACGCCTTTGACGGTGGCGACGTAGCTTCTTTCGTTGTTGCCGTCGCTGGAGGGAGCATAGACACCTATGACTTGAGAAAGGGTTTGCAGTCCGCGTTTTTGAACGTAGCTCTCATCTATCAAGCGCGCCCAATCGCGAGCGCCTTCTGCCCATGTTTCGTAGCGGCGGAATGTTCCGTCCGTTTCATGCGATTCCGGCGAAGAGCCTTTGATGTTGCCCATACTGTGATTGGCGTTGCCGCGGCCGTATCTTCCGCAAGTTGACTCTTGGAGGAAGAAGCCTACTGCCACTGCCGGATCGATGCCGCGATCGGTGCAGGCAGTATAGAGTGCTTGCGAGAAGCCTTGCTCTTTGGCTGCCGGCGATCCCATTTTGACCAGGAAGTCCTGAATTTGCTCCGGTGTGCAGGAAGGCGGGCCTTTAATGTTCAAATCGCCGGCTACCGGTGCAGGTATTGCCGAGCGGTCGATAGGTCCGTTGGTGTTGTCCAAACTGCCGTCGCGATAGCCGCCTGAGGGTGCCGAGCCGATATTGCTGTTGCCGACTCGTTCCGGTGCGCCGCCGCCGCCGCCGCCACTACCGCCACCACCGCCGCCAGGGTTGGCGATCTGTTGCGGCATTTCTTGCTGGCCTTGTTGAGTAGGTTGGTCAGGCTGAGTTGGCGGCATTTCCACGCGCGGTTGATTTTGCTGCGGAGTTGGCGGTGCGTCAACATCGGTGGTCTGAGCTGTATGGAGCATACCTTTGAGAAATTCAGGAATGTCCGTCTCGCCCGGATGGCCTTTCTGCCAGTAGAAAATCTTTTCTTGAACGGCTGCTACTTGCAGTTGCTGGGCGACCTGCTTGGCGGCTTGGGCGCCCTGGCTGTTTTCGACTTGAACAGTTATAGAACCGTCTGCCGAAGGCGTTGTCTTGGCTGGGTTTTTCACCAGTTTGCCGTCATTGCCCAGGATATAGTCAGGAACCTGACCGCTGGCGGCAGTCGTGAATTTCACGTTTTTGTCGCCGGCTACCCATTCGCTGATTTGCGACCAGGCTGCCGGGTCGATGCCGCCGGGAGCCGGGGGTGCATCGATTGGACGTATGAAAAGCGATGAGCCGGCATTGTCTGAAACGGAGGCTCTGGTGAGCGACGTTGCTTGAAAATCGCCCTGAAACGCTGCTGTTGCCGATGCTGCAGCCAGACTGTCTGCCGGGCTGACAGAGTTGATTGATGCATCGAAATTCGCGTTAGCGACCACTACAAGTGCCTCGACAGACTGTGCCTGCGTTACTTTGATATGGGTAGCTTAAAGGGGCTAGTTTGAATGGAGTATATGACTGGCCACAGGCCCTGTCCATGGTAGAAATACCATAGGCTGACCCTTTGCGGGCTTAATCTAAACGCCGACCGGCTTGAATCAGGAGTTTGACCAAGCTCTCAACCTGCCTGGAACCGCTAGATCACGCTCCAAATGTCTTTTTCGTCTGCCCGTCTGACCTGCTTTAGCTGACAATTGTCTATTTCATCGTGCGGGAGCTGGAGATGCCCGGCAATACGGTGCCAAACACCGCCGTGGGCGACGATCAAAACCGGTCCGGGATGGGAAAGAGCGGCAGACAGAGCCTGGCCGACCCGCTGAGCGAATTCTTCATTGCTTTCACCATTGGGCGGATTGCCGATTCTGAAATCGAGCTCGTGCCACGAACGCCGCTCCCAGTCTCCTAAATGCCATTCTTTAAGTTCTTCAATCAAGACTATCGGAGCCTGGATCACTTCATTAATGATCTCGGCCGTTTGCCTGGCTCTTATCATTGGGCTCACACAGATGGTCTTCACCGAGCGAAAATGCTCAATGGCGTCGCTATCAGCAAGGGCCCGGGCCTGGGCCAGACCGGTGGCGTTGAGCTCAATATCCCAGCCGGCTCCGGCGGCCAGTTCGGCTAGATTAGCGTCGGTTTGCCCATGTCTGACGAAGAAGAATTTTTCAACCTTAAGCTCAGTTTTGAAGCTTTTTTCTTTCTCTTGCTGCTGTGACATGAGTAGTCTCCGGTGCCGTCCGTAAAAGACTAGCAGAAAAGCCGCCAAACACCCGTCAGTTGTGCACCCAACATTGCTTTGCTAAAAACTTTCGGGAGCGTAATTCTCCCAATGACTTTTGGGCGCCCTGGGCTTATGCTGCAGTTTCCTGGTAAACCGCGAATCCACTCAGTTCTCCCGACGCATCTTGGGAGTCCGCGGGTGCGACATTTCCTTTTGAGGCAAATTCATGGGCGGACAAGATTCTGCAGTCGGACGCAACCAACCAAGTCTTCTGGATATTGTCCCAGGTGAAGCGCAAGCGGCAGAAGCTCGCAATCAACTTGTGCAAGCGGCTGATCTGGCAAACAATGCCAACTCTGATGATGCCAAAGCTGCTCCCGATTCGAAACTGAGTCGTTGGGGCGCAGTGACAGTCGAAGGAGCCGAACATTTTGTACCTGCTCTTTTTAGTACCGCCTGGGAAGATATTACGCATCCGGCCGATACCATCAAGATGTTCGGCAGTTCTGCTCTTTTAGGCGCGGCGCTAAAAACCGGCTTGCCGGAAAAAGGCCCGGCAGGTTTGATCGCAGGTACTCTGATCGGCGGTTACATGCTGTACAAATCGGGTGAACCGATTTTTGAAGCTTACGGCAAAGCCAGCGATGCAAAAACAATGGGCGACATTCATGCTGCCGGTAGGCAACTCGGTGATGCCACTGGCGAATTCACAATTAATTCTGCAATCGCTATCGGCGGTTACAGACTTGGTGCCGGTGCCGCAAACCGTGTGCTCATGGGCGAGCGCTTCGATGGTTTTATGGAATCAAAACACAATTTCTGGACCAGCGTAGATGCGAAGGTCGGCGAAAAGTGGAATTCATGGAAAGGCAATGTGCCAGTAGTCGGCGAGAGATTGCCTGTGGCAAAAACTTTATCGTTGGAACCGAGAATAAACATTGTCGGCGATCGCTCACAACTCTTATTCACCGATCGCAGCGCTCCAAGAGGAGTTGTCTTAGGGGAAGTAAACCCTGCAGAAAACATCAACGTCACGGTGATGGCCAAGACGAAAGGCTCATCTTTCTTAATGGACAGACATCTCAATCGCATTTCGCGCGGATCCGCTCCTTTGACAGACGCACAAATTGAAACCAAGTTCGGTGCAGAGCAGGCATCTGTCGAGGCGATCAACAAACTGGCCCAAGAGCACGGACTGAAAATAACCGATCAAAACATGGCGACTGGACGCTTGGTTTTAAGCGGCGATGTATCGGCGATGGAAAAAGCATTCGGCACCAAACTTCAAGACGTTCAGCACGAAAGTGGACTGAGATTCCGAGGAAGAAGCGGAACACTGTCCGTAGGCAACGAATATGCACCGCACATTCAGAGCGTACTGGGATTGGACAACCGCCCGCAATTCCACACCAATTATGTTCGCCTCAATCCAATTCCTGAAGGAGCCGTACCAGGCATTTTGCCGACGGGAACCAATAAAGGCTTTATTCCTCATGAAGCTATCGAAATGGGCAAAGAAGCCGGTCCGGTATCACGTCCGGTGACACCTGCGGAAATCATGAAAGCCTACAATGCTCCTGAAGGTATTACCGGCAAGGGCATGACCACAGGTTTTCTATCTCTTGATGGCACCTTGCCCAAGGGTTGGGAAGATTATCTTCGCTCGAGAAACATCGATCCAAATACCGTCAAGATCAGACCGACAAGTGATGTGGCTCCGAAATCGGA
>CAZHEZ010000203.1:0-14990 GCA_964531315.1 uncultured Candidatus Obscuribacterales bacterium
CAGCCAGCCGATAAAGTCTCCCGACCAGCCCGACATGACGATTGACTCGCAAACAATCGGCGCCAGCCACATCACAAGAAAGAAGGCAATGCGAAATTTCCAGCGGCGAAGCCACTCAATAAAGACCGGAGTAGAAGCATAACTGTAAGACATGACTGTTTTCTTGGATGTCCGGATATTGACATTTTATCTAACCAAACCAAACAAAGCTTTACTATCTTCTTTAATAGAAGCATCACCAGAAGAGAAAAGCATAGAAAAGGCTCGCGCCTCTTCCATGCTTTCCCTTCAGCAGTGCGGCTCGCCGAATATATGTCGAGCCGTTATTGCTTACGCCGCCTTCTTCGCCTTTGCCTTGTCGATCTCGACTTGAATGGCCTGGCGCAGAACTTCGGTTGCTTCATGAATGTCTGCAGGCAAGTCTTTGAGGGGAATGGGCTTGCCGACGACAACAGTGGCGCCGTAGTTCTTGGTGACAATCTTGGTGGGCTCACCAGGGGCCGGATTGGTCACCTTGGACACCCAAACGCGGAATCCTGCAAAGCCAAGAAGGCGAAGCAGGAAGCCCGGGAAATTGATCCGGTTGGCGACACGGTGAAACCAGGTGGCGTCCTTCCCGTCACGATGATAGACGATGCCTACGGGCAGCGCCGACAGCTCTTCCTTGCCGACATTTTCAGCGGCTCGGTTGAGAATTCGGATCCAGCCGGTGCGAAACTCCTCTTTCCTGAGCATGTTGTCGCGGACGAGAATGCCCTGCGGAAACATCAGGAAAGCCTTATCGTGCGTCAGGATGCGCGCACCGGACTCGATGACGGCTTCAGCTGAGGCTTTGCCTTTGGCTTTGCCGTGTTCGCCGTTGACGGAGACGAATCCGACCCAGGCAGCAATTGCCGAGCGGAAACCGGAAACTTCGCTGTTGACGGCCAACTGCCTGTAGGCATAAGGGATTGCCTGCGCAGTGACAGCGAAGTCAAATTCGAACTGATGGTTGGGAACGACGATAAGCCGACCCGGGTTGCGAGCGTTTTCACGTCCGATCACCTTGATGGGACCGACGACGAGGAAACACCCGAGTTTGGTGGCAAGCCGGAAAGCCCAGTTGCCGAAGAAAGTCGGAGGCGGGGGCAAATAGCCACCCTTCTCCATCTTCCGTCCCTCTTTGATCCAGAAGCGGACGCGGTATGCAATGTATACGACGGCCGCAAGCGAGAGGCCGAGAAGAGTAATCATCAGGTTCATTGTTTTCCCCTGTGGGAAGCGGCAACACCGCCCCTTCTTTCCGGCAACAGAGCCGAATCGAAAGGACGGTGCCGCTCGCTACTGTTCATGAGCGGATGACGCAATCGTCGGGGCAATGCCGCGCATCACCCATCAAACGTCGCGTTCGAACTTCCTCTGTCGACCCGGTCAACCGCGCTTGGGGCGCCCGTTGATGAGGTCACGGAGATTGAAGTAAATCAGGCTGTAGATTCGACGCCAACCAGTGCCGCCCGGCTTGCGCACAGGCAGTCCCCGCAGCATGTGAGGCTGCACCTTGATTCTCTCAAGATCAGCCGCCGAGCCGTGGAAATAGTCGATGTCGACTTTCGAGTCTTTGATACCATCGATGGTACCGTTCTCGCTCTTCTGCCAGATCGTTTCCACGCTCCAGGGAGCAGGAACTTTCGGGTCGGGCTGGGCAGTGTAATGCGCCACCCAGAGCAGATAATGAGCCAAGGTCAGGTCGCCTTTGAGAACGTCGGTGGCGAAAGCAGTGCTCAGGTAAATAATCGGCTTGACGCCGAGTTTTGCCTCCACTCCTTTCATCCAGCCGTTGACCAGGTCTATGCGCTGTTTGGGCGAAAGGTGAGTCCATTGCGAATTCACTTCCACATCAAGCACCGGCGGCAAATCGCCTGCTTCCAGGGAGCCTACGGTGTTGCAGAAGTTATCGATCTGGGATTGCAGTGAGACATCGGTGCGGTAGAAGTGGTAGGGTCCACGAGGGATGCCCTTCTCCTTCAACTGGCGCCAGTTTGTCGCGAACATCGGGTCGACGAAGGAAGCACCTTCGGTCGCCTTGATGAACACGAACTTGACGCCCGCTGCCTTCACCTTGTCCCAGTCAATCGTGCCCTGATAGCGCGAAACGTCGATGCCGAGCAGGCGCTCGACAGCGAATTTGTTGTTGTCAGTCATGATGCTGTTCCTTGTTGAGACTGACGCAGCATCACTCTTTGAGAATGATCTTCTCGAAAAGAGGAATGATCAGCGTGGTGAAGATCAGCAGAATGGTTCCATACACGGGCCGGTAGATGTCCGGCCAGGTGGACGCGAAAGGTCCGCCCAGTGCAAAAACCCAGACAGAAAACGCCACCACTGCTGCCACCGCATGAAAGGTCCGCTTGGCCTGCAGGTTGGGCGGGGGCGGCGAAGAGGGGCGATAGACAGCGTAGAGCGGTGCCAGGATCAGAAGCCCGATGAACACACCCCACTCGAGGTAGAGATTGTGTCCGGAAATCTGATCCCGAAGAACACCGTCAAGGGCGACGAACGCCGCGACGATATCTCCAGGCACGTATTTGAGCAGCTTTTCGAAATAGGTGTCTTCACGCCCGCCTTCGACGGCAGGTCTATTTCGGTTATCTCCGGGAGGAATTGGCTGCCTGTTGTCCTCCCCGGGAGTGCGTGGGTTGGGCATTAGAAAGCTCCCAATATGGTTGGGTCCGTGATTGTTGGCTCACCGCAAGGCTCAAAATCTTGCTGTCTGCACCGGTCTTGAACAGCCGGGCACGAAAACAGCAAAGCTTGAGCGGGCGGCGAATGGCCTCCTTGTCGGACGAGATTCAGATTGCCGGTTAAAACTCACTCTCAGCAAACGAAGACAGACGACTTCACTACTTTTCTCGGGCGCGGATCTACTTCGTCAGTGACGAAGAAAGAAGGGCGCAATAGCTAATGTGCTATGGAGGGAAGGACGTGAAAAAGTGGCCTGTTTTTGTTGGAAAATGCTGAGAAAGTAACACTGGACCTTAATGAAGTTAGAAGGGCAAAATAAAGGCTTTAGGACTTTAGCTAGGAACTTTGAATCTTAAACTTTGCACGGTTAAACTGGCACAAAACAGATTTTGGGCATTAGCGAGTAGCCAAGATAAAACAACTAGGCCAATACTTTCCAAATGTTGAGAACGTAAAGAGCCAATGTTAAGCAGTCAAACGCCTCGGAGGGCAGCATGGAGCGCAATTTCAACCTGGAACCAGCCGTTTTTGCAAATCTCGTCGACCTTGCGCAAGAACGGCTAGGAGGCAAAGTTCTCTTTGCAACAGATGAGTTCTTCGCGCCCAAAGAATCACTTATAAAGCCAGGACGCAGCGCTTTTACTCCGGCTTCTTTCAATGAGCAAGGACAAATTTATGATGGCTGGGAAACCAAACGCAAAGGCGGCCGTATTGGAATGGATTTCGCCATTATCGAACTGGGCGTTCAATGCATTATCCGCGGCATAGACATCGACACCAATCACTTCCTGGGCAATCACCCGCCTTATGCCGCTCTCGATGCCATGCGCTATGACCCCGGTCACCGCGATGTCGGCAAAATGTCTAAAGAAGACGCACACTGGCAGGAAATACTTCCCCGGGTGCCGCTCAAGCAAGGCTGCCAGAACATCTTTTCAGTGGGCAGCCCGGACATCTGGCAGGCAGTGCGTCTGCGCATTTTTCCAGACGGGGGCGTGGCCCGACTGAGAGTCTTTGGAGAAGTGCGCCACGACTGGGGTATCATCCCCGAAGACAAGCTTGTCGATCTGGCTTTGATCACCAATGGCGGTACCGTCGTCGCTTGCAACGATATGTTCTTCGGCAACAAGGACAATCTGATTTATCCGGGTCGGGGCATAAATATGGGCGACGGCTGGGAAACAAAACGCCGTCGCGAAGACGGCAACGACTGGGTGATTGTCAAACTGGGCAGCGCCGGAACCGTCGACAACGTCGAGATCGACACCCATCACTTCAAAGGAAACGCACCAAAAGAAGCATGGATAGACTGCCTGCATGCTCCAGGAAGCCGCGTCGACTATCTGACCTGGCCCGACTACGAGTGGCACCCACTGATAGCAAAAGTGGCCACACAACCGCATCATCAACACCATTACGGACACGACAAAGTGCTCCACAAAGGTCCGATCACACATGTCCGATTGAACATCAACAACGGCGGCGTCAGCCGCTTGCGCATCAACGGTCATCATATCTAGATTGGTAGCCGGCGCGTTGCACGCGCCTTTTTCGTCCACGATTCTGATTTTTTGGAGTCGCAGGCAACGCCTCGTCTGCCAGTTTTGCCGTCAGGACGAAGACTTGCGCTAACGGCGTCAAGCATTAGCGAACAGTCATGTTGAGTAACATGTACTGTCATTGCCTTTGCACGTCTGCCCCACTAGGCTCAAAGCATCTTCTTCTCCTCATTCAATCAAGTACCTCAACTTCCCTAACAGGTCGCGCCTTCACTCTTCACTCGAAGTTGAAACACCAAGCGGTGTTTTAGATTCGACCGAGTTTCGAAATTGCAAAATATTCGAGACTTCTTGAGTTGAGTGATGGGGCGCTGATTGTCTGCTTTAGAAGATAAGGCTCAAGAGAGCCGTCCCATCGGCTTGTGTTTCAAGAGAAGCACGGGTCAAACACAACACACGGCTCCTGCTAAGAAGCAGGCCAGCCCCGATAAGAATCGGAAAGAAATCATGACCACCAACACCAGCACCAAAGACGCTCTTCATCAGGCTGCAGAGGCTCTGCGCAAAGCAGAACAGGCTGCAGCCGAGGCACAACGCAAGCTCGACGAGCATACCTCCGTGCTGCGCCAACACAGTCAACACGCGCTCGCTACCAAAATGAAGATGTACGACGCCTTTTACGAGAAGGCCGTCTTCAGCTGGAAGCTCTACGACCTGCAAAACAGCTGCGAGAACTACGACCGCGAACACAACCGCGCCATGGCTGAGCGCAATCTCTCCGGCGATTTGCTGGATGAAGCGGCCAAGAAGGACTTCGGGCACAACAGCGTGCCGGAAGACCTCGAGCGCGCCGCCGTCCGTTTCAACGCTGCCCAGCAGGTGCTCGACACCTTGCAGCGCGGAGAAGTGGCTGAGAAGCGCAAGCGCGACGGTCGCGCACTGTTCGAAGCCGAAGCCGAATACCGCCGCCTGGAAGCTGCATACCAGTCCAAAAAGGGCGAGTATGAAGGCGAAAGGTCTGAGGTAGAGGCTCTGGACACGAAGTGGAACGAGCTGCGCGGTAGCGTGCAGCTCTGCTACGAAGTCGTCGACCAATGCCAGAAAGAGCTGCGTAAAGCGGCTCGCGCCTACGGCAAGGAAGTCACCGTCTAAGGTGGTTTCACAATAGTGGTCAGCCCCGGTCTTCGCAAGAAGATTTGGGGCTGCCCATTCCACTTGTTTGCAATGGATAGATTCAATCGCCACTGTTAAAACCAAGCAGAAAGGGAACTGCATGACCGACACTTCCGCTACCAAACACGTGTTCAAGTTTTTCATCGAGACCTGCCGCCACACGCCTTTCGGCACTGTGACGATTCGCACAACGGACTCGCATTTCTACAATGCGAAGTATCGCGCTGAAAAGGCTCTCGCTCGCCGTTATGGCAAGCCGAAGCCCTGCGCGCTCTGTGGCGAGCCCAGGCTTGAAGTACACGCCGAGCCATTTGCCGAGCGCTATCTTTTTCCCCAGTTTGCCCTGGAGGAATCGCTGAAGCAGCACAATCGCAAGGCACCGGCCGGATTGCGAAATCGCAACGCGTCCGTGTTTCGCGTGGTCACTTGCACCGGTCACTTGTGCGGCTTTGTCACTGTTCTCCAAAAGGGCAGTTATCGCGAGACTGAAGATCGCGCCTATCGCACGATGATTCGCCGTTTCGGCAAACCGACTTCGTGCGGTCAATGCGGCGATAGCTCGCATGAACTTCGGCAGGTGAGCGGTCCCGGAATTTTCCGGTGACCGCCCGCCGCGGGTGTTTCCCATTCAATTTTCTATTTTGCCACAATTTACGACAATGCATAGTATACACTTCCGCCAGCCATGGAGCCGCCTGCAGATTAACCGCACATTTGTTTGCACTCGTGTATACCGCAGATTGGCGCCAATTTTTTTCTGAATCCGACTTAAAGCGTTACGTTCTCAGAGCCGTTTTTGCCAGGCTGCAAGCATCCATTCTTAACTCCATCAATCGGCAGATAAAACAGGCACCAGCCCAAAGCAAAAGCTTCAATTCCAGCTCTCTTTCAGCGGCTTTGGCTGTATCGCCTGATCTCGATTGAATGGCAGGTCTAACTAATTCGCCTGTGGCGAGAGGGACAATCACATGTACATGCTCCATGACCAGCTTCCTCGTGATCTCAAAGATTCACTTTTGGCGGCAGAACTTCGCCATGCCGGTCTGCCGGTTTTTCGCAGCTGGAGAGACGAGCCGCTTCTCAGCGTTCTGCAATTCGCCGACGGGACAACGGTGCAATTCAAACGTTCAGATTCATACTGGGTGGTGACGCTCAGTGAACCGCTGCCCCTTCCCACCGCACAGCTTCTCGATCTGAGTTACAGGAATTCTGTCCGTACCAATGGCATGTCCGGCGGAGACGAGCCAACCTCACCTGTCCGACTCTATCATGTTGATTCGCGCGAAGGATTGCGCGCGCTGGTTGCCGCTATCCGGAGCGTCTTCCCGGGCGAGTTCCAGACTGACTTGGGAGCCCGATCCGAATTCATACCCGGATTGGCAGCTTGGCGACCAGCTTATTATGAATCAAAGGCGGCAACGTTCTTCTGGATTGAATCGTTGTTGGGAATCGCCCAGTTCGGGGAGCTGTTTCGCGGCACTTACGATGCTGGCTACGCGCTGGAACTCGCCTACAAGGAGGCACAGGAATTCTACGGCGTTGATCAGTTCCAGACCATTTCCATTCGGACCACTCTTCTAGCATTCTACGAGCGCAAGTCCGTCAATCTAACCCAGCAAATCGAGCATTACCCTGACGGTGAACCGACACGAATTCTGGAACTGGAAGAGGCGCAATCGAAACGTCTGGCACTGATGGAGATGCAGAACGCAACAGCCGGACAAGACGAACAAAACTTGCGTGAGACTGTGCAGGCTTTGCATCGGCAAGCAGAAACCTATTGGCGGCAACGCCGGGAAGCAGAACTGGAGAAATATACGGCGCCGCAAAAGGGCAAACTGGACTCGTCTGCCAACGAGCTGTATTTCACGACATTTCGCCTGATCGCCGTCATGCGCCGCCTCGGGCTTCCGGTAGACGACGAGGGAAGCCTTCTCAACCAGTTCTGGCAGCAGATGACGCCAGACGAACGCCGGTATTATACAAAGCTCTTCGACTCGATCTGGACGTAGCCACTGCAGGTGGTGCTCAGGCAGGCAATTGGATGATAGCCTATACGCCGCTATCGCTTCAATTGAGCGCGAAAACGGAGAAAGGTAGCCCCCTTTCAGGAGGCTACCTTTCTCATTCCCCAAAGCTAATATTGCCTGTTGCTTCTACTACCTTATATGATTTCTACTTAGCGCCGATTGATTTCCAGACCGCGCATGATGCCTGCCATTTCCCATGAAGACTGATGCTCGCCGGCATTCGATCCGTCCAGAACACCAGCGCTTTTGAGAACGCCATATCCGGAGCTGATCGTCGCCCAAACCGGTGCCGTGACATAACCGTTAGTTGGTATTTCTTTGCGTCCGGCCAGAGGAATATACATGTCCATTGTGTCGGAAGCCACTCGTTTGGAGACTTCAAAGAAGTGCTCAGCAGCTGCGATGTCCGGATCAAGCTCGCGACCTTTCATGCCGGCAGGCAATTGTTCTGCATAACTTGAATTAGCAAGGCCGGCTCTCAGACTGAAAAGACGATCGTAGGCAACTTCTTCTTGTTTCTTTGGATCAGAGGTTGTCTTTTGTGCTTCAGCTGATGCTAATGAAACTAGCAAGGCAGTGCGGCGGTCCTCTGTTTCCGGCTTGCCATCTCTGGGAATTTGCTTGTCGAGCCAGTTTACTGTGTTGGCTACGTCTTTTGCACTGCCGTAGCTTTCTTTGAGAACGCCTTGCTTCAAGCCATCTGCGACCTGACCTTGATTAGCCGATGCAACGTTGTCTAGCGAAGTGCCCATATGATCCAGGATCGCAGCTGGTACCAGCAGATCGTGAGCAGCTCCGGCCAGCGCTCTGGTCACTTCGCTATCAGAAGTGTTAGCCACATTTGCCCAGTGCTCTCTGGCATCCTTGGCGGCTTGCACGCCTTCAACAACAGAACCCATGACGTTTCCGACCAGATAATTGGCAAATCCGCTGATGCCGCCCTCTTTCACAGCATCATCAGAATACTGATTCCAGTAGTCTCTGGCATTGCTGATTGCTCCGCCGTCATGTGCGGTCGAATCAGCACTGACGCTGGCGGGCTTAGTTGCCGGCGAGTTATCCAGTCCTTCAATTTTGACGTCTGGAAGATAAGAACTGGCTGTCGAATTTCCGGTCCTCATGTCGGACAGAACCGAGCTCTGCTGACTGACGGAAGTTAAGTTGTCGTAGGGATTGGAAAAAGTCTGTACGTCACTGGACGTGCAAGCGGAAGTTTCCGCCTCGAATTGCTCTGTCGGCATCGGCAGGACCTTTAGTAAGTCAGAATCTGGGGAAGGACGGCTTTTAACCGTGGACAAACCATACTTAGACTTCGTGACAAATTTTGGGCGCGCTCATTAATAACCATAAGAGAATGATCTCGAACCTTTAGTCCTAATTTTCGCCCAGGCGCCGTTGATACTCCAGGCTGGTAGGAGTTAGAAAATGCGATATTCGAAAGAGGGACTAAAAACCGCAACTTGCTTGCTTTCAGTGCTGGCGATTCAAACCATGACGATGGCATCGGCCTCGGCACAAAGGGCCGACACACTCAGCCAGTGGCATCTCGACAAGAATTCGCGGATGGGCGCTCCCATTCAAAGACAAATTGCCGGTCTTTCCAAAACTGAAGTGATCGCCAAACTAGGCAAGCCGGATGCTGATGCACCGCCTTTCAATATGGCCCAAGTTTTTCAATCGGGACCAAAGCCGGAAACCATATACTACACCGCTCCCAAAGCCTCTATCCCCTGGTTTGTTGTGGCTGTTGAGTTTGCTAAAAACGGCAGCGAGTCGCGCAGTTACATCACAGCACAAAATCCGTACTGGATCGGGCTCTGGACCATCTTTGCGATAGCTGCAGCCGTTTACTCGCTGACTCGACGCCGACATGAACTGTCAAACACTCTCAATGAGTTCTCCCAGTCCTCGAGCAACAACTATCCAGGTTCGGCATCAGTCTGACGCTGCGACTGCGTATGAAAGCACCTGGGGAGCTACAACGCCGAGGCAGAAAATCACTAAATCCATCCTATAGATAAGTATGGAAACGCCCGAGATTAGAGCGATCACAGGATCGCCAACCAAAGAACAATTGCATATACAGCGCCTACAGAATTGCACCAAAATTCATATGCGATCAATTGACGTCGTGCCACCACTAGCGGTTGTATTATCGGCAGCTCATTTGAAACCTAGTTAAAACGCTCGAAACCCTTGATTATTAGACGCTTATAGAGGCCGAGCATATGATTTGGTGCCACCATATATACCGCCACATTTAGATTTATTGGACGCCGATCAGGCAATAAGTCTATATATCAGACTCTGAAAAGGTGTACTGCGCGGACTTTTCGGGACCACCACCTGATCGATATATAGTGTGCCACCACCACTGGTGCCTTGTCAAGAGTTATTTCTAATCCAGCCGCAAACAATTGCACTGCAAGGCTTTCGGGATTCTGTTTCGTTTTGATTCAAAATTCCCCATTGCCTCGATCACACTATCGGTAGTATCGTAATCACAACGAAATTTTGCGAATCGAGTGGTCCCCACTCTAGCTGGTAGATAAAGCCCGGACATGCTTTGCATAGTCACCAGGGCGAAGCCAGCGCGTATTTAGACATATTTAGGTTTGCTGCAAGCCAAGCCAACGAATAGCCCTCTAAATGGGGGCTCTTCGTGGCGCAGCAGTGTCTGAGCAAGTTTCCAACTAACACACACAACACACATTCCATAGAAGGGAACCGCCGCATATGATGACAGTTCAAAAGGAATTGAAATCAAACTCTCAGCCCGCCCAGGGTCAAGAACCGGGTCAGGCCATCAAGCCGGAAGGCCGGGAGGATTACACTTATCGTTATTGGGAGTCCACTCAAGAGACTCTCGTTGGTCTTTATGCTAAGCGGGATTCGAAAACCGGCCAGCCGATTGAAAACGTCAACGACATCATCCATAGAGTGGCTACGTCAGTTGCGGTTGCAGAGCTTAAATATGTTCTTTCGCCGCAAGAATTGACCGAAATCGACCTCGAGAGCGCTTTGAAGCATGCCAAAGTCGTTCAGTGGGCGCAAACATTTGCCGATGCGATCGGCAATCAGCGCTTCTGGGCTAATACACCCGCCAATATCAATGCCGACCCTGCAGTCGCTCTCAACGTACTTAAGTATTGGGCGCACGGAAAGATCGCTCAGTTCAAAGAAGAAGAGATCTGGAGCCGCTCTGAAGAGCTTAGAATCGCCGTTATCAACAACAATGTAGCCAAGCTCAGCGAACACGAAGTGAAGATGGGCGAATTGGCAGCCGATCTGCGCGGCACCGGATGCCTGGCAGCCTGCGGCGTAGCCTATGTTGTCGACAGCCTGGAGGGCATTCAGGAAGCAGCACGCATCGAAGCTCTGGCAGCCAAAGCAGCCATGGGAATGGGTCTCAACACCTCGACCTTGCGCCCCTGGTCTTCAATTATTTCCAATGGCGCCGCCGCGTCAGGACCCGACCGCTTCTACGAAAAGACTATCGCTAAGGCCGTGGAAGCAGTAGCGCAGGGCGGACGCCGCGGCGGAGCGCTGATTGAACTGCGCAATTCCGATCACCCGGACATCTTGTTCTTCATCGACAAGAAAAAGCTATTCCCGCCGCCCAGCCTGTCGAGCATATATAAAGACATGCTCGCCCATCAGAAACAAAATTCCGGCGAAGATTCGATGTCGTACAAAAAACGCATCCTCACCCTTGCCGAGCAAAAGTACGGTGAACTGTATCACCAGTACATCGAGCGCCAGAATTATTTGAAGAACACCAACATCACAGTTCTGGCCATGCCTGGCTTCATGGAAGCGGTCAAAGAAAAACGCTTCTTCCAGACTAATTTCATGAAAGAAGCCTGGACCGGGCCGGTATACGATCCGCGCAAACCGGTGATGGACGAGAAAACGGGAGCTGTTAAGGTCAACAAATTGACCAAGGAGCCAACCTACGAAGAGTACGCCGTCGACATCCAAAAATTCCCTGAGTCGCTTGAAGCGGCACGCCAGGTCAAAAATGCGGTGGTGGAAATTACCGATCGCTTTGTCAGAGTCAAATCGCATTTCTATGCGCCGGAAGTATTTCAACGCATCATAGAAGGCATGCGCGATTCGGGTGAACCGGGCATCGCATTCTACGAAGCGGTCAACAACGCCAATGCCAACGACCACGCTTACGACCTCACAACCTGTAATCCTTGCGGCGAGCAATTCTTGCCGGCCGGACCAGGAAAAGATGGTCGAACCTACATGGGCAACTGCAACCTCTCCTCTATGCACGCTGCCCATGCCGAATTCTGGAGCCCGGACGGCACTTTCAACATGCAGGCGATGCGCACGGTTGCCCGTGTCCAACAGCGCTTCATGGACAATGTGACGGACGTCAGTTGGTATCCTATCCCAGCGCAAAATATGACCGCACGCATGGAGAGACGCAATGGCGGCGGATTCGCCGGCATCGCCGAATATCTCTCCAGGCTCGGCCATACATTTGGCAGCGTCGAAGCATTGGATGCTACCGAACTATTGTTCCGCGAGTACACCAAAGCTTCCACGGAAGCCTCCATAGAGATGGCGAAAGAGCGCGGCGTCTACCCGCTCTGGGAAGGCAGCAAATTCCAGAAGAAAAACCTGCGCGTGCGCAACTCCTGCATGACCAATAATGCCCCGACGGGCACATTGGCTCAGGCACTGCAAACCAGCTGGGGGGTCGATCCGCACAACGGCATCGTTTTCTCACGCAAGGTGCGTTCGCGCTTCGTCGACTTCGTTGCTCCCGGCTTTAAAGAGGCCATGGAAAAAGCAGGTGCCTGGCCCAAGTCGGAAGACGAACAAGCGGCACTGATGAAGAAGATCCGCAACAACCACAAGTCCTGCCAGGGCATTGCCGAAGTTCCGGAATCAGTGCAAAAGGCTTTCCCCATCCGCGTGGAAATCGAACCGGAAGCATATATTCGCCATCTCTCGGCAATTCATAAAGGTGCAGAAGAGTTTCCGGAGACTTTTAATTCGGTTTCGAACACCTGCTCTATTCCTCTGGATTCAAGCGAACAGGCCGTCTACGATTCGACGATGCTGGCCTGGAGCCTGGGCGTTAAGGACATCACCTTCTATCCGGACGGCTCGAGATTAAGCCAGCCGGTTGAAAAAATCGCCAAGGAAGACTATGAACGCGAATTCGACTTGCTCACTTTGCTCGGGCATTTTGAGCGCCGCAATATCGAAACCGAAGAAACCGCTGGCCAGACTTATAAAGTGAGAGTGGGAGCGCCTGATGGCAATTCTACTTTGCATGTCAGTCTCAACCACGAAACGACAAGACCCGGCGAGCTGATCGAAATTTATGCTCGTATGGGCAAACCGGGAGCGGTGGAGTCGGGATTGTTCGAAGCAGTCGGTCGCCTGTCCTCTGCATTCCTGCGATATGCAGCTGAATTCGGAGAGGAAGAGAGGGTAAAAGCAGAACAGACCATTGTTCACCAATTGGTGAATATTCAGTCGGGCTATCCGGCCTGGTTCAAGTTCAGCGATTCCGACAAACCGGTCGTGGTCCAGTCTCCTTGCGATGGTCTGGCCAAAGCAATTCAGCATTATCGTCGCGTGCACTCCCATGTGGTTGAAAGCAGAAGTACTGCTGAAAACTATCCGCAAGCTGTGACAATGCAAGCGGCACAGGCAAAAGAGCCGGCGCCCGAATTAAACGTAAATGCGCGGGCGCAAGCCACCTGCAGTAAATGCGGGGCCGGCGACTGGCTCAAGATTGACGGCTGCATGGTTTGCCAGGGCTGCGGTTTCAGTAAGTGCGGCTAGACTGACCATTGGTCAGGCAGTCAAATTTGGCTGCCTGACTCAATCTTTACCGGATCAAAGTGATCCCGTAAAAGAAGGAAACCCGGAAACACTGGAGTCTCAAAGATCAGGGAAGCCCGGAAATCACATGGAATCCTGCAAAGTGGGCGCGCGCGCCCACTTTGTTCTTTAGGAAACCATGGTCCGTCGCCCAAACCATGAACAGCTGCCACAATCGAGTGCTTGCCAATTTTGGCGGCGCATTTGCCGTATTTAAGTGTTTCCTGTGTATCATGTTGCCTATAAAGCAAATTTTGCAGTTTTGCAGTGCAAGCGCAGGAAATTTCAGACTTCCCGTGGCATCTCCATAACTAGGAGATAGCGGCCCGGATGGGGCGAATGGTGGACGAAAGAATCCAGAGTAAAACTCAAACTCAAAAGGACTATTACTACATCCTGGGTGTCAGGCCGGATGCGACTTCGCGCGAGATCCAATCGGCCTACGAACAACTATACGAAAAATTCGGTCCGCACGTGAATATCAGCGGCATGGACCCTGACATCATGATTAAAAACTTCCGCGAGATATGCGATTCGTACGAAGTTTTGATGGACCCCAGACTCCGTCAGGAATATGACAGAAATAGTGCCCAGCTTCGCCAGAGTATGGGCGACTTGAGAAATCTCTGGCAGAAATCGGCCGATAAGCCTCAACATGATTCAAGTTCGTCAATGGCCAGCGGTGGCATTAAGGCGGCTGCGCTAGCCGTTGAGCTTGAGTGCGAACTCACCCTCAAGGAAGCCATGAAGGGATGCATACGCGAAATCAGGCTGAGCGACCCGCAACCTTGCGAACAGTGCAATGCCATGAAGACAGTGAACCGTATGCAGTGTCAAAACTGCCGCGGACTTGGTTATTTCAATGTAGAACGGGTTACTGATGTGGACTTGCCTGCCGGGACCTATGACGGCATGGAGATTCGCAGACCGGGCTGCGGGCGTTATGACATTCGTGCCAAACGCCAGGGAGATTTGATTCTCAAAGTGAAGCTATTGCCGCATCCGGTGCTGGGAGTGCTGGGCAGAGACATAACCTTGACAGTGCCTGTGACCCTTTACGAAGCGATGCTAGGTGCTGAAATTGAGGTACCTACTGCAACTGGAAGGGTGGTAATGAAGATTCAGCCTCTCACCCATCCCGGCCGTGTTTATCGCTTGAAGGGTCTGGGGCTGGCTGGTGCCGATCAGCTGGTCACAATTGATATTGTTTTTCCGCAGAAAATCACACCGGAAGAGACAGCCTTGTTCAAGCAATTGAAAGATCTCTCGCAAGAACCCAGTCCAAGAGAGAACCTGATGCGTTCGATGCCGGCTTCGCCACCGAATGCACCACAGTAAATTAGCCCTGGAAAAACAGTCGAAAAAGCGGCTGGCAATGCCTTTACTACAAGACGTAGGTGTTCATCTCGTTATCGCTTCGAACCGGGTTGTCATGCGGAACCATGAGAGCCAGTTAAAATCTGCTTTTGGTGTGTAGCCGCGTCATCTTTGAAGTCTTTTACAAGGCCGCGCTAATCATCACGACAAAAACCCAAGATGCTCTTTATTACAGGTTTTTCAGGTTGCTAAGAGGAACCAAATCCGAAAACCCAAAACCAGTCAAGGTTTCCTGTTGACTACCCATAAAGGAGCTCTTAGTACAGCTTCGCTAAGTACTAGTATAAGATTCGGAAACTAAGCTTCTATAAGCTTTTCAAGACTTGCTACTGCTCAT
>CAZHEZ010000204.1:0-14870 GCA_964531315.1 uncultured Candidatus Obscuribacterales bacterium
TTGGCGAGTTCGAGTTGGACGTTCTGAGCACCACTCTTTCGCCCATGTTCCATGTAGTCCAGGTACACAGCTTCGGGCACATTGAAGTACACCCAAAGTCGATGGGTATCGCTTAAGGTCGTCAGCAGTTGGTTTTCTTCCAGCAGGCTGCCCAGCCGAATGTCATTAAAGCGGCCTATCAGCCCGTCAAACGGGGCGCGAATTTCAGTAAAGCCTAAATGCGTTTTGGCTAGCTCTAGTTCCGCTTTGACTTTAGCCAGCTTGGCGGCAGACATGGCCGCTTCAGTACTGGAAATAATATCTTTATCGACAAGTGCCTGATTATTCTGCAGCTCAATTTTGAGAAGCTCAACCTCTGCTTCTGATTTTTGAACATCGGCTTGATAGACAGTGGGCTTAACTTGAAAAAGCAATTGTCCCTTATGAACAGTTTGTCCTTCGTCTACCAGTACGTTTTCCAGGTACCCCTTCTCTAATGAACGAATTTCAATATGCTGTATGGCTCTAATTTGGCAGACATACTCATCATTCATCGTTTGGTCTTTGACAAGGGGTTTACTGACCTCGTAAGTCGTATGCGATGCTTCTTCATCATTCAGCGCTGGATCTTTACCGAGGGGATTCCCGACCTGAGAATGCGCATGTGCTGCATCTTTGCTGTCAGAGGGTGACTGACAGCCTGATATCGACAGTACGAGCAGTAAGGAGCTGCAACATAGTGCCAGTGTTCTAAACAGTTTCATCTTCCATTGCTTGTTACTTTCACAATGACTCCCAGCGCATCGGCAACATCAGCAGAATGCAAATTCGAGTTTCTAGTTATGCATTCCAGCTTGAGTTTCATTTGATGCTTCCTTGACTCTAGCAAAAAAGTCGGACTACCGATCCCCCGGAGTTGGCTGAAAGTCAGATTGAGATTGGTACTACTCTTTCTCAACCATCACGCCCAACCAGCCCAGGGACCGAGTGCGCCACTTGCAGGTACGTGCAAGTGGTTTTTTGCAAAACCAAATGTCAGAAAATTTATTCACTACAGTGAATAATTTGCTCAGCGATGCACAGAGCGAAAACCTGAACATGCCTTAAGTACCCGGTCAACTGAGCACCGACACGATTAGATTTACACAGGGGCTTTCAAGCTTGCGTCAAAGATTTCCTTGGACATATCAAGCTTCCGTCAAGATTCCGGAAACACCGCAAGGACAACAACTCGCGGCGCCGAAACATTGCTTTCAGCTTCATCATCTCCGCTCGAACCGAAGAGTTCCTGTGCCAGAGCACAAGTGCAATTAGATTAAAACTTGCAAATGTCCAGGCTCTCTGGTATTTGCGCCCCATCACTCCAAACTCCCTGGTTTAGGGATTCTCTGTTCTTCCCTGATAACCCCTGCAGGTTTCGATTGCAAGAAGAACACAAAGCGCGTCAGACGCATCACCAGGCATGTCGCATCCTGCAGCTTCGTGAAAGCTAGAGAGACGATGTCGCACATGCACGTGCCTCAACTGTTGCAGATCAATTGCACCGTATGCGGTGCAGAAGCTACATAGTTCAAATCGACCCAATCAAACCCACTGCTCAAAACATATGATAAGCTCAGTCGGGCTGGCGCGCTTCAGTGGCCACGCGCTTGCCTTTGGGGCTGGCTTTGCCGCTTGCTAGCATGGCATCGGTCAGAGCGAATTTTGCCAGCGGTTCACGGGAATACGGCTTGAAAAACACCAGCTTGTGGCGGCTTTTGACGTTGTCCACGCTGAATGTGATGTTGCCGTTGAGGTGACCGCTGGGCTTGATTTTGCTGGACGACATGCCCGAATCGCCAAGGGGAGAGGGGAAGAACACGTTGCCCTGCTCGTCCTCCAGGCCGATTTCAAACGTAGAGAACGTATTTTCGGTTTCATTCAAAATGTCCAGCTTCAGCGTAATTTCGCCTACTCCGCCGGACGGGCGGCGGTCAATGCGCATGCCCGCCACCTTCACCTTCAGACCAGAGATGCTGAAATCTTCCGCTGTCTCATCGGGCATGGTCATGGTGGGCAGTTTCAGCGGCTCGCTGAGTTTGACGTGCATTTCAGCGCCGGGCTGGAGCATGACGCTTTTACCCTTCGTCAGCATGGCGATTGTCAGCCCGCCAGCCCCGCCAATGGCCGCTCCACCCGCCAGGGCGGTCCCGTGGCTGGCCGCCGCCGCCGCCAGACCGCCATATTGCAGCACCATCAATGTGCCCACCACGCCACCAACGGCGGTATAGCCCGCCGCGCGCCCGACGACTTTGGCTGCGGCCTTGCCTTTGGAGTCCCGCGTGGTGCTGTTGCCCCCAATCGGGACTTTACGCCCGTCAGGCGTGATTAAATAATCAAAGCGCGTGTCGATGTAGCCATTGCGGCCAGCGCGCTTCGGCTCTTCCAGGGTGCTCAGCACCCCGTGCAACACCGTGCCCCTTGGTATTACCACCCGGCCATCCACCAGCACGTCCTTGCTGATTTTGCCGAAGAACTCATCGCCTTCCGCGGTCTCGCCGGCTTCAATCTCGGTCGAAAGAACCAGCTCCAACTCCGTGCCGGGGGCCACCACACGCACATCCCCTGTGTTGACGGTCGGGCTTTGCGGACGTTTGTACTCGTTCTGGATAACGGTGCTGTGCAGCGCCGGGGACTCGCCGCCTTCGGTCGGTATGTCGGCGGACAAAACGGCCAGCGGTGCGCTGGCGCTCAGGCTCAGCACTAGACCCCAGGCGCACAAAGAACGGATGACGGGCAAGGGCACGCGGACAACCTTCAATGGTCGCTTCCGGTCACGGGTCTCAAAGGTTTCTTCCATGGGTCTCCAAGGCGTCGAGCACCAAGTGCGACTAAGCCAGCGTCCGTCATGAAGCAACAGAAGCGTCAGCTTGTGGGCCTATATTAAACATCCTGCCATCTAACACCAGGATTAAAAGTGCATGAACTATCTCAACCGTGCAAGCAGGTGCTGCTTGAGGCAGAATTTGCATACCTTTGCACGTTTTTGCATAATACCGGTTGAACTGTTGGGTGGAGACTGCAATGAAAAACCAAGGCTGGGTACGGAAGGGTGGCTTCTCTAGCGCACCTGGAGACCATCGGCAAAGAAGTGAAGGCGGGCTGGACCATGAAGGCCGTCTATGACACCCACGGTCCGAAGTTGGGAATCTTGCAGACAGAAAACCTGACACGCCACCAGGGGTAGCTCCTTTGTGATGCTTCTCATAACCCAAAGGTCGTAAGTTCAAATCTTACCCCCGCAACCAATTTAAAACCCTGAAGAATCGGCAGTCTTAAGAGAGGAGCCGATTTTTTATTGGGGTTGCCCTTTCAGAGCGCCTTACCCGAGGCGGACAAATCTGAGAATATCGCCTAAAGCAATGATGTGACCTTTTCCAGAATTTTTATTAGTCCCGAGACCGCTTGCTGGCTGCAATCGAAACCAACTAGCTGAAAGTGTTTGTTTACTTTTCAAATGGACCTGTCATGATGAAGGTAGATTAGGCTAGTTCTACTGCCAACAAGTAAATAATTCAAACCCTGCTTGAGCAGGCGTTATTTCTCACCTCGTCTGGTCACTGCACAGACAGTGAAGGTGAAGTAATGGCCGCTCTAATACTAGCCTTGCTCGAAAAGCAAGATAGATCACCGCAACTTACGGATTGCTTAGAAGAATGCGGGCACAGAGTCTTTGTCGTGGACACGTTCGTGAAAGCTAAAAACGTCCTTCGACACCAAAAAGTCGATCTCATTGTCTCTGATGTCCATCTGGAAAATGGCGGCAGTGTCTTTGATTTCCTGCGCTGGGTTAAAAAAAGTGAGCCGACTTGCGAGATCCCGTTTGTACTTTTCTGCGCGAAACCTTCGTCCAGAGCTAAGTACCTGGCAGATGGCGTGAGAACGTCTGCGCGCATGTTGGGCGCTGCCAAGTATATCCAAATGGATAACTTCGATCCGGTGGCATTTCAAGCACACATCTCTGATTTGCTTTCCCCGGGCAAACGAACTACCGATATACAAAAAAATTAGATCTAAGGAAAAACGTTGGTGAATAGCATGGATACCCGAATACTAGTGACGATGGAACACCCAGAACAGATCAAACTCATAAGCGATAGTTTGGAGCATTTCGGTCACCATGTCGTGAAGGCGGATACATTTCACAAGTCCATGGAGATCCTCAGAAGCTCCGACATTGACTTAATCATTTCGGATGTACATTTGCAAAACGGTGGTAGCGTCTTCGATTTCCTTCGTTGGGTCAAAGGCGATCCGCATATGCAGACAGTTCCATTTGTTTGCTTCAGCGCTGAACCACCAGAAGTAGGCAAATATCTAGCCGACGGCGTTCGTACAGCCGCGCGTGCCCTGGGTGCTGCCAGGTACATTACTATGGAGCACTTTGATGCGAATGCATTTCGACGAGAGATCGAATGGTTACTGCCATTAAATCGCGTTGGTAGCTATTATGCTGAACACAGCGACGGACATGATGATGATGGCGACGGCGATGGCGGCGGAAGAGCACCTGCGACAGATGTGTCTAAGAGACGTACATAGGAAGGAGCTCGGAGAAGTAAGCGCGGACGATAAACCGAAAAGCTTCACGCCAGACAGCCAGAGCCAGTTTCATGAATTCGTCAGAGATCGTGCATACAATTGGCCGTCTTCCCTTCACGACATGAAAGACATAGAAAAGACAGCAGTGAACGCAATATAGGGCGTATTACTTCCGTGACTGCGCTGAAAAAATTATATAAGCAAGCCTAGATGCAATGCGGTAGCGTCCAATGGGGCATGGGAACGACTTCCTCTTTCGGCAGTCTGGAGGTAAGCTGGTTTATGGTGCTTCTAGAGTGGACGTCGACGTATGAAACCAGATCAACCTCCAACCATCGATGAGCTTGAGGCAGTTCGGAAAGAGCTGGTTAAGCAAATTGACGAGGCGCAGTATCTCTTTGACACTTCGCAAAATGGTCATGAACTACTCACCAGCAAAGCAGCTTTGAAGTGCATCGAACAATTACTACGACGCACGCGAAAACAGACAAGGCTAGACGTTGCTTAGATAGTCGTTTTGCGGAATGGTGGGGTCTCAAATGTCGGCATGAATACCTCGCAAGGTTGGTCACGCGGTACCTTCGTTTGGCATGCCGCCCAGAATCTAACGCGACCTTCTTTATTCAATTTCCCGCACGAACCCGCTTTATAGTTGATTCCGGCAGCGACTCGCAAGCGGTGAGAAAGGCACTCGGGATTGAACTTTTATGATTCGATTGCAAGATACGAGGAGGAAAAATGACTGACGAGCCAAAAGTTGAGCCAGCAACACTCGCGGCAAAACTGGCAACCAAGGACACTTTCCGCATTTTGATAATGGACACTGAGGAACATACTGACCAGTTGAAAGCAGCCTGCAAGGACGCAGGGCATGACGTTGTAGTTGCTCAAACGATTAAGGAAGCTTTCGCTTTCCTAGACGGCAAGGATCATGCAGATGTGATTGTGTGCGCTGCTTATCTTGAGGACGAATCCTTGTTCGAGTTCTTGAGGCGGCTGAGACTTGACCAAATCCATAAAAAAACGATGTTTATGAGTTTGGCTCTGGAACCAGGTCCTCTGGGAGCGAAGATAAATATCTCAACAGAGAAAGCCGGGCGATTGCTGGGAGCGGACGTATTTATAAACATGCCCGTATTCAATCCTGCGCAATTGATTGCAGAAATCCAGAAGCTTTTGCCAGCAGTCCCTCTGCTGGAAAAAAGCAGGCAGGAAGAGAAGCAGAATAAAGACAACTGACGGCTTATTCGCAACCCAAGCATTAAACGACAAAGACAGTAGCTGGTTCTTCAGTTGGCCGCTGGCGGCTGTCCACAGACCTTAAGCGCTCTCTTTGTAAATCTCAAATACGCCGACTAAGTCAGCAGCCCGACTCCTAATATCTGACAGGTGCTTGAATATCTCGCCTGCCTTGTCGTGATGTCCATGCTGACAATAGTAGCGAGCTAACCACTCCAACTCACGCTGCGGTTGGGAAGTGTTTTGCTCGGCATTGTTCATTCTGGAGATTCTCGTCGCGCTTGGTGGTTGAGAAGGCGGACCACTCAAGGGTTCATTTGGTTCCCAACAGCTACTTTGCACCAGTCAGATTTAATGCTGCGAGTATGACCCAACGGCAGCTCACCTTTTGGCCGCGAGTTCTCTCTTCGCCTGTTCATTGACAAGCGCTCGGGGAAATTCGAGCTCTTTTGAGCGAAAAAGATTTCGCCTCAGTGTGTTCCAAGTAAGCACGGTCCCAACCAGTGAAGCAATCACGAGCAAACTGCCAAAACAGACTGTGGCAAACAAGATGTAAGTGGTCATTGTTTTGACCGTTGCAATCAATTCACCCAACTGTGATTTCAGTTCGACGACTTCCTTTTGAAAAGTGAGGATGGGCTTGCCAAGCTGGTCGAGTGGCTGCTCCAACCTGGCGACTTGTGCGTTAACATCCACCAGCGGTTTTTCCAACCGCGCCATCTGTTCTTTTAGATCGACAAACTGTTCTTTGAACTCTGTCACTTCAAGTTGCAACTTGGAGATCGGTGCTGCAAGTTCAGAAATAGGTTTATTGAGCCGTGTCAGAGGCTCTTGAAGGGAGCTTAGGGGCTTCTCTAAGCTACTGAGTTGCGGACGGACAGATCGTATGTCGGATCGGACACGCGTGAGCTCTTCTTTAATATCCGCAATGTTACTTTGGAGTCTGGACAACTGCTTATCTACGGCCAATACATGGGCAGAAAGCTCTATAACCGGCGGATGAAGGCTTTCGATTGGTCGCTCTAGCTTGATAATTTGCTCTTGCAATTTGATACTTTGAGTTTGCAAATCGGTAACAGGCTCAAGCATGCGCCTGACAATACCCAGCTTTTTCTTGGTCGACTCATTGCTCTTATTTGTCGTTTTTGCGATGCTTGCAGAGGTATCCGGCGGCCCACCGGCACCCGACTTCTGTGCGAAAGCAGCTCCCATGAAAGCGCAGAGCACGCCTGATAACACCACAGCATTGATTGTCTTTCGCATGGAATCCGAGTGCGTGCAAATAAGTCCAGAAAATTGGCAGATTGCCATGTTACCGCATACATTCATGGCAACCTAGTCAATTGCTCTCATAAACTGGGATTGCCATTGTGAGCTGCTTGTCAGCAATCGTCGTTCGACATCTTGTCTGGCCTGCATCCCCAACTAAACCCTGCTGCCGTATAGCCTGCACAGATAAGAACGCTCTTTCGACAAAAGAATTCGAAGAAAAAAGTGCCTCAAAATCATTGCAGGTTGGGAGCCGGAGCAATGAAAAATCCTCAGAGGTACGTCCACAAACCCTTACCGAGAAGGCGTTTCGCAAAATATAAAGAAATCCTTCATGACTCTTGCGTAGCGGAAAAGTTTTTGCTAGATTTCTATTTGGGAGGTTCAATTTCCTTCGTTCTGATAGCTCAAATTCTGCCACTAGAGGAGGGTTTGCAGTAGTTAAAACGGTTGAAAATTCGAATAGTCCAAAACAAAATTGATACCAGCTCACCACGCTGGAAATAAAGCTAAGAAAGGCAGCCTCAGTGCGACTGGGGCTGCCCGCTGAAAAGTTCATCCTAAAGGCCGCAAGAGATCCTCGGTTCTTTCGGCCGAGTGGACCGGATTCGCTTGAGGGTGGCAGAGAGTTTATACGCACCACTGGAGGTGCTGGAACTTCTCGCTGCTCAGATATGCATAGATGAGCTTAGGAGGTGGTTGATATGACAGCCCAGACACCAGTTCAGAATCAAGCGCAAGTACGACAAGAAAATGGAGGATAACTCCGTTCTGAAAAAAATGCTCAAGCGTGCCAGATCGCTGATGGCTGAAAGGAATTGATCGGATTCGAGTGGACCGTTTTGCTCGCCTTTGAAGTTCTCTGGTTAAAGCTGGCCACTTACTTCTATAAGTGTGACCGTCCTACCACATCAATAAGGAGACAGCATCATGTCCAAAGAGAAATCCATTGGCCGAATCCAACGCGCAGATTCTGACGCTATGGAAACGGCTCAGGCCGAACGAGTGGGACAAGATTTTCGATGGCATTACGGTCGAGTTACTCGCTTGGGAAGTTATGACGTAATTTCCAATGCTAACGATCGCAGGTCTGTGACTATTATGTGGGAATCCGGCGGGCTCAGCTGCCAGTACGGTGAGATTAGCGACGATCAGTGGGAAATCTTAAAAATGGCCTTTATGAGTACGGGCATGATCAGCGTTCTCAGCGACGCGCCTGGTGACGACTGGATGTATGACCTTCGCTTTCTTGAGGCTGTTCGATAACGCCCCGTCAAAATCAACGAAAAGCGCTACCAACTTTGGTAGCGCTTTTCGTAAGAGCGCTTTCACAGTCTGAAAAAGCGTTGCACGAACCAGGCTTGCGTTCGGGTGTTCTTACTGAACGGGTTCGCTCAACATGTATTTCCAGACTGGGTCGCAGACACGCAGAAATCCCTTGCTTACCGATGGATGATACTTCTTGTCCGGCAATTGCTCGTCGGAATAAATCAATCGTGCATGTTTGAAATTACCGCCACAACTATCGGCATTTACGATGCCTAGCTTATCCAAACCAATCTGTTTGAATATCTCCACTTGTTGTGCGTGAGTACAACCGTTGCCGTTGTCCTCCATGTGATTGAATGCAAAGAATCTATTTAATGGCGTTGCTGTTTTGCCGTCGAATCCTGCAGCCGGGCGATTGTAGTAGAAGCTGTAGTCTTTTGGTGATGCGAACATAATGACGCGAGCTACCTTATTGAATTTCGCCAGTACATAAGCATGTCCACCGCCCTGTGAGGATCCGCTCAAAACAAGATTCTGCCAGGCAATATCTTGCTTAGCGTCCAAATATTGCGACCACCCCTGGCCTGGCTGTTTTTTGTCGAGATAAGCAAGAAGTCTTCTCAGTCTATTTAGCATCGAATCAGGCGGCGAAATACGGCGACGCGGGCCGATTACACCACCTTGAATGATGGCCAGGCGGAAATTCATGTCAGCATTTGGCTCAGGGCTATCCCCACATTTTTTTTGCGCAGCAATGTTATCGGGATACATCAAGAAAATCACGTGGTAGCCCAGATCGCTGGCGGTTTTAGCAAAGCGAAAATTGGCGGTCGGCTTGCCGCCTGTTCCCGGAATAAAAAGAAGCAGCTGCTTGCGCGGCGCTCCTTTTGGCAGCCAACTTATGTGTGGTTCATTGAAGTCTTGTATGCGCGGATCAGTGTCACTGGGCAAGGTTGCTGTCGTTTGGGCACCCGCAGAAGGTGCCAGACTATCCTGTTCTTCAGCCTCTTGCTGCGCGTTGCCGGAGTTAAAACTTGTCAGAAATCCCAGACAACCAAATACCACTATCCATCCGGTGAGTCGCTTCATCTTTGAATTCTTCATTTCAATAAATTAGTACATCGCCAAACTCAAGAGCAAAAATTTTCGGCGATTATAACCAACCCAATTTGTTTTCAGCGCGTTTGTCTGCGCAGCTCTTCAATAGCAGTGAAAACATTGATGTCCAAGTCACTGGAGAAATAGTCGACGACTTGATTGATGTAGGGGAAGCCCGAACGCGCCTCGGCGTTGCGCTTAACAGTGAAAGTAGCAATTTCCTTGCTGCCAATCTCCGCACGGGCGGGTTTTGCGCCGGACGGAGCGGTAGAGGCGGCGATCGCGTTAAAAGAAGTTTGCAGTTGCGCCAGTCCCGGGTCTGGCGGGTGACTGTTCGCCGCTGCGCTGTTTACTTCAGCGGCGGTAATGCGACCGTTATGGTCACTATCTAGACGAGAGAAGTTTTGTCTCAAATAGCTGATTGCCAGTGCATCGGCAGGATCGTTTTTCTGAAGATCCGCTGATTCGCGATTGTAGCTCTTTATCCAACTGTCGAGCTGGCTCATGTCCTGGGCGGTAAACTCGCGGTTGGGCTTATCGAGCCCATATTGCGCCGCCAGAGAGCTGTGCTTGGCGCGCTTTAGCAGGTCTAGATAGGCTCGGTCACTGGGATTTGGGCAGCCTTTGAGCGCAGAGTCAATCTCGTTTTCCGAGAGTGCCTTGTTTTTGTCCGTGTCAAATGCGGCAGAGCGCTGCTTAAACCAGGCTGGCGCACCGTCAATCTGGACATTCGGCAATGTGCCGACAGGGCAAGTACCGGGCGCGCCGGCCAGGTCGGTTTGAGGATTGATTTGACGATCAGCAGCTTCCGGCTTGCCCAACATGTAGTCATAAGTGCGGGCGGGAAGTACATATCTGGCAATGTCTCCGATCACCGATTCCGTCCAAGCTGCCGGGTGTCCCTCATCAGCTCTGGACTTCTCAGCCCTGGTTTCAGCAAAGTCCTGCCCTTCCGATCGTGCCATTGCTCTGCTCCCGAAGCGTTTTAATTATTGGAGTCTACCTTCTGAATGTGATCTGAAGATGATCCAACCGGGCCGGGGAGCCCCCATGGAAAAATGCTTTTGCCCTCTTGCCTTCCCAGTTGCAATACCTGTCTTTGTCGAGCCCGCTTGCAGCGACCGTCATTTCCGCACCGGCATTGCTAGAATAGCGAAGGTTTTGCGCCTTCCCATTGCTTTTGGTTTTAAAAAAATATGGATGATTCCCAGTCTTCCCGTTCTTACGTAAAGTGGATTCACTTCTCGATGACAGGCGCGCTCTTGCTGCCTGTAGCAAGCGTCCTGTGCACGCTGTTCATGTTCGTCAAAGGCGAGCCCATGCTGAAGGTCCTGGGATTTGTCGGCGTAGTCGTCATGGCGCTGGTTCTGCACCGATGGCTCAAGTTCATCCTCAATAAATCACTGCCTTTGATCGACTCGCACGCCGAAAAGGAAGTGGAATTTCTCGATGCCATTCCGCAAAAATGGCTGCCCTGGGCGGTTATCGGCAGCGCAGCCCTGAGTTTGTTTGCTGAGCTGGTGGTGATTCGCTGGCTGGCCACGATGTGGCATCTCTTTGCTTTCTACAAAAATCTGACTATGCTTGCCTGTTTTGCCGGGCTGGGCATCGGTTATTCAATTGCCAGCCGGCGCATTCCTCTTGTCTGCACTTTACCTTTGTTCGCCTTTCAAGCTGTGGTCATGACGGTGCTTCGTTATGCTATTCCCCTGGCTTTAACGCGCAGCATTTGGGCTGACCCTGTACCGGAAACGTTTGCCATGGGCATCGACCCGGCATCGACCGTGCAAGAGTTTTTCAGCCTCTATCTGTTTATGTCCGTGACCGTTTGCCTGACTGCCCTCTCGTTTATACCGATCGGGCAATTATGCGGAAAGTTGATGGAACGCATCGAGAATCCCCTGCGCGCCTACGGCATGAACTTGCTGGGCAGCTTGCTCGGCGTTGTCCTCATTACGTTGGCCAGCATGCTGTGGACTGGCCCGGCCATTTGGTTCATCGTCATTGCCACCATGATCATGATCTTTGTCTCTTTCAACCGACAATCGATGATTATCGGCGGAGCGGCTTCATTGATTGCCATCGGTGCGCTTAGCTGGCCTGTCGCCCTCGGCGCCGAACGCGTCTATTCTCCCTATCAGCTGATCGAGCGCGTGGTCGGACCTGGCTTCACGCCGATGCTTTTCACGGGCGGCTCTTTTTATCTGACCATTTGCGATTACACCGCCAAAGCGGTAGCAGCTTACCCGGATAGGGCAGCGCTCGAGAAATACTACAATCTGCCTTTCAAGCTCGTACCGCATGCCGAGCAGGTGGCCATCGTCGGGGCCGGTTCCGGCAATGACGTCGCTGCCGCCTTGCGAGGAGATGCACAAAATGTGGATGCGGTCGAAATCGACCCGGTCATCCAGAAATTCGGTGCCATGCTTCACCCTGAGCAGCCATTTTCCGACAAGCGCGTCCATGTCGTCATCAATGATGCCCGCGCTTTCCTGCGTACGACCAAGAAAAAATATGATTTGATCGTCTTCAGCATCATCGACTCGCATACATTGACAAGTCACGCGTCCAGCTTGCGACTTGACTCTTACATCTACACCACGCAGGCGCTGCGCGACGCCCGTGCCTGCTTGAAAGACAACGGCATTGTTTGTTTGTCCTTTTGCGCCATGAATCCGCAGATTGCCAAAAAAATCTATCTGATGATGTATGACGCCTTCGATAAGCATCCGCCGGTGTGCATTCAGAACACTTCTTATACTTTCCTGCAGTCAAAAAACGGTGACTTCAAACTCCCGGAAGATATACTGCATTCCGGCTTTTACAATGACGTGCATGCGCTTTTGGAAGACGCCAATTTGAAAGCGGAAGCATCAACTGACGATTGGCCTTTCTTGTATATGCCAAACCGAATTTATCCCTTCTCTTATTTCCCCATGTTTGGTCTGGTTCTTTTGATTTCGGCCGGACTGATCAGATCACTTCATGCCGTGAAAGTAACACCATCTTCGGTGCCATTTTTCTTTCTGGGCGCCGGCTTCATGCTTATTGAAACCAAAGCGATCACGGAATTGGGTCTTAATTTCGGCAATACCTGGTACGTCGTCGGCATTGTCATTGCAGCCATTATGATTATGGCCTTTTTGTCCAACCTGATGATCTTGAAGACGAAATTCAGCAACACGTTTGTCGCCTTCATTCTTTTGTTGGCCAGCATCGCCCTGGGATTAATCATTGCCAGCTCCGGCGGTTATGCCAGCACATTTGCCGGAAAGCTTGAGAATGTGGCTGTCTTGACTATGCCGATCTTGTTTTCAGGGGCAGTTTTCTCGGCGCTTTTGCAAAAACACAAAGACATCAGCTCTGCCATGGCGGTCAATCTGATGGGTGCAATGCTGGGCGGATTGCTGGAATACAACTCAATGTATTTTGGCTACCGCGCTTTGTACATTTTTGCTCTGGTCATATACGCTCTGGCTTTCATCTCATCACTTACGATGAAGAAAGAAGCCAGTCAATAGAAAGCCCCCGGGCATTGCACCGGACTGCTGCCATTAATGAACCGTGATTGGCAATTGGTCTGTGGAATAATGTCTTTACAGAACCCAGGCTGATTGCTCAATGTCTATCGAAGACAACCTGCGTGCTATGGAGCGAAGCCGAGAAGCTTACTGGCGCGCTTATCCAAATTCATCGCCTATTAAATTGCGCTGGCGGGCCCTTACGGTGCGTCACTCATTTCATGTGCTGCCGGGCGAAACCATTTTGGAATTGGGCGCCGGCAGCGGGCTATGGACGCAGCATTTAAGCGAAATCTTGCGTGGCGAAAATCCCATCACTGCAGCTGTGTTCAATGACGAATTTGTCAAATCACCGCCTCAGCTGCCGGGCGTCAATTTCGTCTCCGTCTCGGATTTAGCCAATCAATTCCCGCCGGAAAGTTTTGACTATATTGTCGGCACAGCAATTATCTGCCATGACCTTTATCCGCAAACCCTTGCCGCTCTGCAAAAGCTTTTAAAACCGGGCGGACAATTGCTTTTTTTCGAGGCCAATTATTGGAACCCGCAAGTTTTCTTGAAGAATCATATTCCAATCGTGCGCAAGATGAGCAATCATCCGCCCTGCCAGATTGGTATGCGCCGATATCAATTGATGCGCATTGCCTCTCAGCAAGGCTTCGTCAATCTGGAAATTGTTCCTTATGACATTATTCACCCATGGACGCCGCGCCCAATCATTCCACTCTTGCAGTCAGTCGCCTTTTTGCTCGAACATGCGCCTTTAATTAGCGAGTTATGCGGCACGCTCTACATCTGGGGCAAAAAACCCGGCGACGAACAAGCGCGCCGTCCGAAAGTAAATCTGGCCACGCAGAGCGAACTGAAAGGCGCAGTATCACTGGTTGTGCCTTGCTATAACGAAGAAGCAACTATGACTGGACTGGTCAATGCTCTGACGCAGACTTATGGTGACTACATTCACGAAATCATTCTGGTCGATGACAACAGCAAAGACAGCACATTTGCCGTAGCAACCGAATTGTCGAAAAAAGATCCGCGCGTCAAGGTAGTAAAACGCACACCACCAGGCGGTGTGGGCAGGGCATTGCGAGACGGATATGCGGCGGCCAGCGGAAGATACATCATGAGCCTGGATGCAGATTTCATTCAGGTGATTCCGGAATTGCGCGATATGTTTGATGCGGTGGCGTCGGGATATGAAGGAGCAATTGGCAGCAGATTCTCACACGACTCGGTAATGTGGAATTACCCCTTCATCAAATTTCTCTGCAATCGCGCCTTCCACCTGCTTATGAATATCGTTCTCAATGTGAGAGTGCGCGACATATCGAATAATTTGAAGCTCTATCGCGCCGACATTCTCAAAAATCTAAACATCGAGCAGGACGGCTTTGCCGCCAATGTAGAAACCGGATTAAAACCGGTCTTGCAAGGTTACAGAGTAAAGGAAGTGCCGATATCCTGGATCAACCGCACCATCGATATGGGCAGTTCGTCCTTTGCCATTCCCAAAGTGGCATCCGGCTATTGCAATGCCTTAGCCCGCATTGTCAAGCAACACTGGCAATCACCGAATAATAAGACGAAAAGCGATGCGCCCTCGTCTGCATCTGCTATAAACGACGTGTCATTGTGAGCGGGAACAATCGGCGTCTTTTAATATGCAGGAAGATTTCATACTGAGGCTCAAAAGCGGATGGAGACACGCTTTATGTGTGCTCATCGGTTTTACCGTTGTCTACATCCTCTATTTCAGCCCGGTCTTGTTTTCCGGCAAAATCCTAGCCAATGGCGACAATTTGCTGCTCTATTCGCCAATGTATTTCATGCGGCATACCTATTGGAGCGAATTGCTTACCTGCGGCTATCCTTTGTTTGCCGATCCGCAAGTACAGCACTGGTATCCACTGG
>CAZHEZ010000205.1:0-14820 GCA_964531315.1 uncultured Candidatus Obscuribacterales bacterium
CCTACGGATGCGGCGCAGGAATTGGATATCAAAACCTACACACTGGAAGAGTTTCTCAAATTCGTCGATGATCAGGAATTCGAAGTAATTGAAACGGAAGAATTTTACGGTTGGGAATCAGGGCATCTGTCAGTGCTCGACGGGAGAACCGGTGATCCTCACCATCGTGTCGACTATAATGCGCTCTTTTTGCGCAAGAAGATTATCTGATTTTCGTAGCGGGCGCGTTGCACGCGCCTCAAAAACTGCCGCGTGCAACGTGGTGGCTACGAGCTTGTTTATAGCGTTTCTTCGTCAGTTCGCTCAGCGATTTTGACTTTGTCTTTTTGCGGCTGTTTCTTGATGAAGTCTTTGGTGTTGATCTTGATGTAGCAGTCAACAATGCGCTTGTTGTCGTTCAACAGACCGAGTTCTTTTGCAGCGGCTTTTGAAACGTCGATGACGTGATTGGGAACATAAGGTCCGCGATCATTGATAGTGAGCGTGCATGACTTGCCGTTTTTGCGGTTGATGACAGTGACTTTGGTTCCAAACGGCAAATGTTTGTGAGCGGCTGTCAGCTTGCCTTCGTCATAAGGTTGACCGGAGGCAGTTTTTTTTCCGTGCAGATCGCTGCTGTAGAAGGCCGCTTTGCCTGCGAAGTCTGCTTTACCTGTGAGGTCTGGTGTTTGAGCGGCGGCTTCGATCTCTTCTGCTGAGAATGCATCCGGTGCAATGAACCCACTCATCGATACCGCAAGCAATGCTGCTTGAATTACGCCAGATTTTGCGACGGGCATCTGCAATTCTCCGTTTGTAGCGAACAAGCATTGCCTCCTATTGCGTGTATAAAAACAACGAAAAGGAAAGGGCTTTGCTGGACTAGTTTCACTTTCGGGATTCCCTTGAGAATTGTCTCTAATTCTCAAGAAGTTGCATTAGAAATTACATTCCCTTGGCAGCTTCCATGTCCCGATCCGGCTTCTGGAAGAGGATTACGCCGATCACGGCGGCGAGGTTGAAAAAGACGACGACGCCGATGGCGGCGCTGAAATTTCCAGTAGCTTGCAAGATGAATCCGGTGGCGGCAGGAGCAAGTATTCCACCCAAGGCGAAGAAGCTGTCCATGATGCCCAGGCTGGTTGCCGCTCTGTCTTTGGCAAGATCAGTATTGAGCGCGTAGAAGCAGGCATTGGGCATTAAGCCGATGCCGATTCCCAGCGAAATCATCAATAGAGCGGTATTGAGGTCATGGCTGAACATCAAAGGAATGAAGCAGAGCGCGGAGATAAGCTGGCAGATCCAGATCATGTGCGTGCGGGCCAGGCGCGCGCTGCCTGTTTTTTTCATGAGCCAATCGGAAATAAATCCGGCAGCGGCAAGCAAAATAGCGGCAGTGAGCCAGGGCGCCACTACAAAAAGCCCGACTTCTTTGAGGTGCAGGTTGTATGTCTTTTCTAAAAATCCAGGCAGCCAGTACACGGCAAAAAAGAGCAGATAGCCGAAGGCGAAGAAAGCGATATTGTTGGACATCAAGGATGGATTGAGCAGCATGAAGCGCCAGGTGGTTTTGCCGGTGGCGAGATGATGTGAGCGCCGATCTGCGTCATTGATGTGGCGTTCGTTCGATTTCCCTTCGCGAATAAATTGCAATTCGGCGTTGGAAACATGGGGGCTGGATTCAGGATAGTCGCGGAACAGGTAAAACCAGGCTACCGACCAGACCAATCCCAGGGCGCCTAGGACGACAAACATGCCCTTCCAGCCGAGGCTGACGATGAGAGTGGTAATCATCGGACCACCCAGAACACTGGCAAAAGGAACAGCGGCAAGCCCAATGGCAGTGGCTCTGGCTCGCTCGCTTGTGGGCAACCAGTCGGCTACAGAGCGCGTCAGGGCTGGGAAATGCGGACCTTCGGCGATGCCGAGCAAGAGGCGGAAGGCAAAAAGAATCCAAAAGCCTGAGGCTAAGCCCATCATGGCTGTTACTGCCGACCAGAGAATGGCAGCGACCGGCCAGACTTTATGCGCGCCCCATTTATCGACCATGATGCCGCCCACTGTGGTCATGATCATATAGCTGATTGCGAAAGCCGAGCCGATCATGCCGAACTGGGCGTCGTTTATGCCGAATTCGCCTTCGATGGCTTTGCGGGTATACGAGAGCGCCGAGCGATCTAGATAATTGATGAGGGTGATGAGAAAACCGAGGGAGATGATGACCCAGCGGTAGCTGCCGACTTTGGCGGCTATTGAACCTGCTGTAGAACTTCCGTCTATGTCTTTTGCCGAACCAGTTTGTTTACCTGTCACGGTTTCCACCGGTCTGTCCTGGGTTCCGTTCATCATGCCTCCTGAGGCTTCCACAAGCGGACGCGAGTTTTGCCCGCTCTCGCCGGTTTGCGGCATCAGGGTGCAAATCCATCCACACGATTGAACAGAGAATATTAACTTATAAGTGATTGGTTTTCAGGGGCCAGGAGGGGAAGAAAATAGAAGCTGGGCCGCAATTTGTTAGTTTTAATCTTTAGCTTTGAACTTTTTTTCGGCAAATGACGTCTTTAACAGGTAAGGGCCAATTCATGGCCACCCACCTTCGGGAAGTCTCTAGGAGAAGTACTAAATGAAATTACTCGAAAAACTGCCGGTCGCTCTATCCGGTATGTGTTTGGCGATGTTGTGCAATACACCGGTATTGGCTCAAGAAGCTGGTATGCCCGATGGAATCGACGATGGTCCTCCTGCGCCTATGGAAGGAATGGTTCAGATCACTCTGGACGGCGAAGGAAACCCTGAAATCAATATGGCTATGGACCCCAACGCGATCCAAGATGGCGGTCCCGGCGGGCCCGGCGGACCAGGTGGTCATCGCATGATGATGCACAGAGGCTGGGGGGGTCGGGGCGGTAGCTGCGGCGGCGGACACGGAGCATGGCTGGGCGCACTGGATCTGACCGATGACCAGTATGAGAAGTTCTATGCACTGAAAAACTCATTTCTGGATAAAGTTGGACCCAAAGTGCTGGATATCCGCACCTCAGAAAGACACCTCAAAGATCTGATGACTCAGACCACGGTTGATGCTAAAGCTTGCCGCAACTTGCAGGACAAGATTAACGGGCTGAAGGGTGATGTCGCCAATATGAAGCTTGACAATCGTCTGGCCATGCATGATGTGCTCACCGACGAACAACGAAAGAAGATTCGTGAGTGGGTCATTAAGGGCGGACACGGCATGCATCATCGCGGGCCGCATCACATGAAGACCATGGAAAAGAAGGAAAGCTAATTCCTCCTATACCTCAAATTCTTGAGGCGCAGCAATGCGCCTCTTTTTTTTGCGCGAGCTTTTTCGTGTCGTTTAGGCTTAATCTATTCCCCATCCTAATTTTCCCGTGCCAACCTGTAATAAGATTTGAGTTACAGGCCCTTCATGGTTTGAACTCCCCAGGCTGCCCACCCTCAGATACTAAAGGCGCGCGATATGAAACTGGCTAAAGCACTAAGCGGACTTATGCTCCTGGCACTTATGCAGGGAATGTCGGCCGACACTAAGTGTCTGGCTGAATGGTATGACAGTGATCGTTCTTGCCTGGAAAGAGCACGGCAGCTCTTTGGCACCGGGCAGTTCGAAGAAGCGCAAAAAGCGCTGGACAAGGGTTTGGCTCTAAACTCGCGCTCTGCAGACCTCTATTACATGCGCGGCGTGCTCAACAGCACACTCAAACGATATGACCTGGCGCTGCAAGATATGGATCAAGCAATCAAGCTCGCGCCTGCATCTACTTCCTATCTAATTGCCCGCGGCACTTTGTACTCCAATCAGGGCAAGCACGAGCTGGCCATCAAAGACTTTGATGAGGCACTTAAATATGACCCGCGCAATGATTCTGCGCGCGTCAACAAAGAATTTTGCCAATCTGAAATTCAGAGATTAGCGGACCTGGCCGCCGGGAAGCATACAGTCGCCAGTGCTCCTAATCTTGGTGTTGCCGTCTCCACTGCCGTGCCTATACCGGTGCCGAAGGCACCTAAAGAACCCAGAGCCCCCCGGGAGAAACATACAAAGACTGGCGGTGCTGATGTCGCAACGGTTTCCAATAACAGCGCCGAACTGGCTAGACTGACCAAAGAGCTTGAAGCGAAGCAAAAGCAGAAGGACTCCGAATCCGCGTTGGCAGCGAAGCTGGATGCGGAGCGCAAAGAAAAAGAAGAGCTTTTGAGAAAGCTGGCGGAGATTAAGGTAGCGTCGCGCACCGCTGACAAAAAAGCGGAAGCTGAAGCAAAGCCGGAAGATAAGCCGGTTAAGGATAAGTGGGCGCTGATTATCGGTATAAGCAAATTCAAAGATTCATCATTGAATTTGAGATATCCGAGCAAAGACGCCAAAGATTTTTATGACTATCTTATAGGTGACGGCAAGTTCCAAAAAGACCACGTCAAGCTTCTTCTGGACGAACAAGCGACACGCGGAAATATACTTGCTGAGTTGGGCGACAAGTGGTTGCCCAGAGTGGCTGCGCCCGATGACCTGGTCTTGATTTATATCTCCAGCCACGGCAGTTCATCCGATATGGACGTCGGCGGCGTCAACTATTTGCTCGCTCATGATACTGAGCCCGATTCTCTATATGCAAGTGGTCTGCCAATGCAGGACCTGACACGCATCATCAAGGGGCGCGTTCATTCAGACAGAGTGGTACTGATTCTCGATGCCTGCCACAGCGGGGCCGCTGAACCTGAATCAAAAGGTTTGGTGCGTGTGAAAAACGTGGACGCCGAAGCGATCGCTCAGGGGACCGGGCAGCTTGTTATTTCATCGAGCCTGCCGAGCCAGGTTTCATGGGAATCGAAAGAAGTGCCCAATTCTGTTTTCACCCGCTATCTCATCGATGGGCTGAAATCAAAAGGTGAAAAAACCACGCTTGGAGAAGCTTTCGGTTTCATGAAAGACAAGGTGCAGCAAGAAGTCTTGCGGGCCCGCGGTGTGCTTCAAACGCCAGTCTTGAAGAGCAAGTGGCAGGGAAGCGACATCATCATCTCCGCACCGCCTATAGAACCACGTATCGGTATGTAATAAGATGGAAAAGCAAAAGTTTCGACAATGAGAGCAGTTGAGATCAGCGAATACGGTGATCCAAAAGTTCTCAAGCTCGTCGATGTTCCGGTGCCCGAGTGTGGTGCCAACGAGCTGCTTGTGAAGGTATCGGCCGCCGGCGTGAACTTTACGGACATAGGTTTTCGCGAGGGCACTTTCAAGAAATCCCTGCCACTGCGCTTGGGAAAAGAAGCCTGCGGAACAGTTGCTAAGATCGGTTCCGAGGTGAAGGGATTTGATCTCGGTCAGAGAGTGGCTGCGACACTTTTGGACGGAGCATATGCGCAGTATGTAAGTGGTCCTGCCCATATGTGGGTTCCCGTACCGGCAGGCGTCGATGATGTACAGGCGTGTGCAGCCATGATGCAAGGAATGACCGGGCATTACCTGACCCATGATGCCTATCGTATTCGGGCAGGCGATCTGGCGCTGTTTACCGCCGCCGCCAGTGGTGTCAATGCATTTTCAATTCCCATGGCCAAAGCGCTTGGCGCGACAGTTATTGCAGGGGTTTCAAATCACTCCAAAGAACAAGCGGCGAGAGAATATGGAGCCGATCATGTGGTCAATCTTGCAGAAAATGACCTGATAACGGAGGTGCGCAAGATTGCAGGTAATGGGGGCATCGATGTGGTTTATGATTCTGTCGGACAGGCTCTTTTCCCGCAGCTGATTCAGCTGGTCAAACCTCGTGGGACTGCGGTTTTGTATGGCGCAGGATCCGGCAAACTTACTACTCTGGACACACGCGATTGGCTGTTTTATTCGATCAATTTGATCTCTCCAAGCATAGAAAACTACATCGAAGACCGAGCAGAGCTTCTGGAGCGAGCCCGCTGCGTGTTTGAGGGCATAATTTCCGGTTCGTTCAAAAGCTGCATACGCGGTACGTTTTCATTGTCCGATGTCGAGCGGGCGCATGAAGCCATGGAGGACCGTCGGCAGAGCGGAAAAATAGTTTTGCTGCCTTAGAGGGACTGAAAGTGCAGCTTGTTTGTGACGATGACCACTACAACCACTACAACGGCATTACGTCCTTATCAAATTTTTGCAACGACTGTTTTTCCTTTTCGGCGTTTTTTGTGTCGCCTGTTTTTTCAAAAAAATGCAGTGCCGCCGCATGCACCTCGCGCGAATCCGGCCAGTGTGCCAAAACATCTAGATATTCTTTTCTTGCTTGAGCGGTCTGTCCTAATTCGTAACTTGCCAGAGCCCTTAGTAAGTAGGCCTGAACTTGTACTTTTGGTTTTAGTCTGGCAGCCTCTGTTCGCATGAGTATGACCTGATTGCACTCTTCATGAACGAGCGACCAGTGTTTTAGGGTGGCGCCGACGTTTGCGCGCAATATCGCGAAATCTATACTGGCGCCGAATTTCTTTATGGCTACTCCCAGGCAATCCTCTGCTTCTTGCCAATGTCCAATGGCCATGAGAATCTCCGCCTTCAATTTAAAATTGACTATACTTGCACCCAATGCTATCGATTTGTTGGCGGCACTGAGCGCTTCCGGCAATCGATGCAAGCGATAAAGAAGATGGGCTCGCAGATATTCATAGCATGCGTTTGACGCGATAGAGCAAGCCTTCATTGCTTCAGCCAGAGCAATTTGATCATCGTCTTCGGTTTCAAACAAAAGCTCCGCCTTCCAATAGTGAAATTCGGCTTCGTTTGGTGCTAACTGAATAGCTTTGTCCGCCCTGCGTAGTGCCTGATCATCATCGCCACTGGCGTGCAATTTTTGTGAGAGCAAATGGTTCTGCCTCGCTTCGGATAAAAGAGGAGACACTGCCTGCGCATTTGCAGACTGTAACAATAGGCATAGAGCGAGCAGGGTCAAGCTAAGGTGACGAATTCCCATGATCACGACTTTGCGCTCTTGCGAATGACTGAGGCTCGCACTTCCGCTTTCACAGCCGGCATTTTTTTATCGAGTTTGCGCAAAACCAGCGAATATTGATCGAGTGTTTCTGCCAGATCCAGATTCTCCTGGTCGTGTTTTATCTGGATGTCTATGCACTGCTTATACAGCGGTTCGGCCAGTGAGAATTTTGCTTGCTGGCTGTAAATATCGGCCAGTCTCTTCAGGCACACCGCAACCTTAAGGTGATCAGGGCCAAGTGCCTTGATTCTAAATGCGAGAAAACGTTTGGCTGCTCCTTCAGCTTCGGCAATCTTATTTTGATCCTGGTACATGGCGATCAGATTTTCGAACGCACTGGTCATTTGTGAGCTGCTGGCGTCTTCTTTTTTCTCGTAGATTGCCAGTGCTTCTTTGAAGAGCGGTTCTGCTTCTTCGTAGTTGCCCAGGCGGTAATGAAGAGTGGCGAGGCGGTTGAGTGTGAGCGCCACTTCACTGTGTTTTGCGCCCAGGGAGGCTTTGAGATTTTCGGCGGCGCGCTCGAACAAAGGCACTGCTTTTTTGTATTTCTTTTGCTCGAAGTTGAGCATTGCCAGTTCATTAAGCGTCAGCCCGACGTCCTGGTGCTCCGGACCATATGCGCCTTCCCGGATGGAGAGCGCACGGTTGGCCAGCAATTCGGCTTGGGCAAGATCGTCATTGTATCGATGCAATTCAATCAATTTGTCCAGCACGCCGGCTACATCAGGATGTCTTGGACCGAGACCTTTTTCGTACACGGAGATCAATCTTTCCCAGAGAGGCAGAGCTTCTTCATGACGGTTTTGCAGCTGCAGCACTTCGGCTAGTTTGCCCAGCGGTTGCCCGATTTCAGGATGTTCGGCACCAAAGGAGTGCTCGCTTATTACCAGAGCTCGCTGCAATAATTCTTGCGCCTGTCCATAGTGAGCTTGTGATTGAAAGACCAGTGCCAGGTTAATCAGGCTCTCGGCGACGTCCGGATGGTACTCACCCAGAATGCGTTCTTGAGCCTTGATCAGGCTGGCCAGACATTCCTCTGCTTCAGCCAATTTGTTTTGCGCCCTAAAAATTGTCTCCAGATGCTTGAGGTAATCGACCAGCGTCTTTTCATAAGCAGGATCTTTTCCTTCTTTCAATTTCTCCAGATTGGCAATGGCGCGCAGCAGCAACAATTCAGCCTCTTCGTGTCTGCCCATTTCGTAGTAAAGGGCGGCCAGGTGATTGAGTTGCGTGCCGACGACAGGATTTTTCGGACCGAAATGCTTTTCCTGAATTGCCAGTGCGCGTTTCAAAAGCGGCTCTGAAAGCGAGAAGCTCTTCTCTTCCAGGTACGCCTGAGCCAAATTCTGAAGGCTTTCGACCAGAGCCGGATCATCTTTAGCGAATTGTTTTTCCTGAATGGCCAGATAACGTTGAAACAATGGAGCGGCTTCCAAATAGCGGCGCTCTGATTGCAGTGTCTTGGCCAGGTTGAGTATGTTTATCGCCATGTCCGGGTGATTGGCACCGAGTGCCTTCTCGGCAATGTTGAACAGCCGCCTGTAAATGGGCTCAGCTTCGTGGGTTCGGCCCATATCTCGGTATAGCGAGCCCAAATTGGAAAGCGTATTGACCACATCCGGGTGGGCCGGACCAAGTGCCGACTCTCTGATTTGCAGTGATTTCTTAAAGAGGATCTCTGCTTCTTCAAGTCTGTCTGTGTCGACGTAAAAGACGGCCCTGTCGCTGAGAATTTTGCCCGATTCAGGACAGTCTACTCCCAGCAATTCCTCAGTCATGCTCAGGGCTTGATGAAAGAGCGGCTCTGCCTCGGTATGGTTGCCGCGAGCATGTTCCAGTTTGGCGAGATTGTGCAAGCAGGCGGCGACATACTCGTGTGACTCTCCGAAGACCTTCGTATAGAGAGTCAAGACGCGCCTGCATAAAGGCTCGGCGTCGTCGAACTTGCCTTGCACATAGCAAAGAGTGAAGAGGTGACTGAGGCTGGTAGCGACATCCGGATGCTCAAACCCGAGCGTAGATTCTCTCAATGCCAGTGAGCGCCTGAAGAGCGGCTCCGCTTCGGCAAAGCGCTTTTCCTGGAAGCACAGCTCGCCGAGCCGATCCAGTGTCAGAGCCAGGCGCTTATCACCTTTGGGGAAGGTCTCTGCGACTTTGAGCGCGCGCCGCCACAGCACTTCGGCTTCGGCGTAATTACCATAAGCCTTTGCATGCTCCGCGTCCGATTTTAGGCGCTCCCAGTCCGAATTCATCGATTTCCCTTGAAACGGGCGATGCATGGCATCGCCCCTACGGTTGGCGGGCGACGCATCGAGCGACCCCATCGCCAATATACCCGCCAGATAAGGTGTTCATAATGCCGGGAAAAACCGGCTGTCAGGCGATCACCGGGCGCGTCAGATGCGGTAACATCACCGAGCGGCATATAGTTGCAAACGCCGCCAGGGCTTTGTCGTCGAGAAAAAATGAGCGATTTTAGCGAACTGAACAGGCTCGTTGAGGCGATTGAGAGCGAATCAACCAGAGTTGAGGCGCTCCGGCATTTGCACGCCCTGGCAGACTATCTTGAAACCAGAAAGCCCATCTCCGGGATTTCCAAGAGTTCAAAAAACGCAGACATCGCCAAAGTTGCAAACGATCCGCTTGCTGCAATGCTCAACTTGAAGGTGATTGAGATACCAGGCTCGGCGTCGCCGCTAAAGCTTTTGCTTCATACTGCCGTTTTTTCGCCCGAGGAGTGGGCCAAGACTTTTGCTGAAGGTTTGATGAAAAATCCGGATCTGTTTCGCGGCAAAACGCTTGTGGAATTAGGCACCGGATCCGGCTGGATCAGTCTTTTGATGTTGATGCGCACGCAGGCTGCATCGATTCTTGGTCTGGACATCAACCCGATTGCTGTTTCAATAGCCAGATTGAACTCCTGGCTGAACGGCACCACTGGCGATGGCGAGTCGGCCAACTCGCAATTTGGTGTGCCATTTGCTCAGGCATTTTTGGCCAAAGAGTCGGATCTCCTTGGTGAGCCGCTTTCGAGAAAGGCGAAATTCGATCATATAATCGGCTGCATTCCTCAGGTATTGCATCCGGACCCGCGAAAGGGTGCAGATGAATCGGACGAACGTTCGCACAAAGATTTGTACGATCTGAGCAATTACTGCTTCCAGCAGGGCATTCTCGAAGATCGTTTTGGACTGCCATTAATTGCCAGAGCGCTTGAAGAAGCGCAACTGTGTTTAAACCCCGGCGGGCGTGTCACCCTTGTGCTGGGTGGCAGACCGGGACCACATGCAATCGATCAAATGTTTCTAAGACGCGGCTGGGAGCCACGTTTGATCTGGAGCCGGAGAATTCAGCAGGCCGATGATACCGATCTGGTTTCGCTTGTTGAAATCGAAAGAGCGCACCAGATACGGTTCAATTTTTTCCTGTCGCGCGATTCGCAGAATCCAGTCTCCGCCGAAACCGCTGTTACTGTTCTCGGCAAAGACCAGTCTATCTATCACGATTTGCTCGTCTATCAGGCCGAGACCCAATACGAGCATCCCACCTTCGGCTTTGTCAGCAATTTGCACGACCTTGGGCTGGATCGACTGAGAAAAGAACTTGATTTTTCGAGAATTTCCGAAGAGATGGTCAGCTTCCTCAATCGTTTTTCAAGCGAATTGCTGATCCACAGGACGTTGCCTTATCCGCATGAGTGCGGAGACATAGGTTTGCGCAAAGCGTTGTCGCGATTTCTTTCCAGCTATTGCCATTATCCTACGAAGCCTGATTCGCTCTTCATCGGTCCGGAGCGTTCGCAACTCCTGGCCCTTGTTCTCAAGGCAATTCTGCCGCCGGACTCTTCTGTTTTGCTTTCCGCTTCAATCGAGCCTGTCTATCGATCGACGCTCGAAACACTGGGACTCAAGGTCATTTTAGGCAACGATGATTTGAGCGAGCTCATTCATCTGGACCAGTTGCTGGCGCCTGCTGCCTGCGTTTTGGCCCCACAGCAATTTGCAAACCCGTCCTCTCTTACGCTCGATCACCTGTTTGCTCAAGCGCGCGCCAATCCGGATCGCTTTTACCTTATAGATGATTCCGCTCAGTTCAACATCGGCTCTGAACTGAATTCTAATATGACCTTGAGAATGGCTGGGCGGCAGCGTTTGCCTGAGAATCTCGTTTTTCTCTACGGCTTGATCAAGAATACGGTCTTTCCTGATTTCGAGCTGAGCTTCCTGGTCAATGCGCCGGAGTCCTGGATGCCTGCTCTGGAAGTGGGAGCGGAGCTAACTTATTCGCGTATTCCATATCAAGTGCAGCTTTATTATCAGTGGCTCTTCGAAGAATTGCTGGCCTTTCCATTTCCGGAGGCGGACTTGCCGCCTATGCTCAACAATTCCGCCGGTGGTGTTTTGCCGTTGATTGAAGAAATTGCTGCTGATCCGGTGTTTGCGCCCAAGCCGATTTCCCTGGATGACAAACGATTGATCAGATTTGACTATGGTGAAGTCGAGCACCCGGTGCCGGAACTTTTGATCAAGGGTGTGTTCAAAGGTTTTCTAGAACAGGACTCCGAGCTATTGCCTTCCGTTGTTCGCCATCGCGTCAGGGCTTATCTGCAAACGACCAGACGGACTGCCGTCCATGAAGATCGAATTGTCCTGGGTAAGGGCGTCTTCCCAGTCCTGGCTGCTTTGATGGCAACCCTTGCCAAACGCCTGGGCAGAGCGCCTATTGTCGCCTTGCCGATGGGAAGTTATGGACCGCTCTATACGCTCGTCACCTATCACGGTGGTCGGGCAATTGAAGTGAAGACCGATGCGAAGCGCGGTTTTATGGTTGATCTGGCAGCCATTGATGCATTAGACGTAAAGCCGGATCTGTTGTGGCTGACGCAGCCCAATAATCCATCCGGTTTGTTCTATGACTCCCAGGCAATCGAGAGCCTATATACAGCCTGCAGCCAGCGCGGCATTTACATGCTGGCAGACGAGATTTTCTTTCTGCTCAGCGACAATCGCCTGGGTGAATGGACTCCACAATCTTTGAGTTTCCTTCCGCTCACGAAAATGGACGGTGGCAAATATTTATTTCTCGCTGACGGTGTCGCCAAATCATTCGCCGCCGGCGGACTGCGCGCCGGATTTTTGGTTTGCCCGGACGCCGGTTTTGCTTCACAGATTCAAGCGATGACACCATTGCCGCCGCGTTCAACATTGCGAGCCTGGGACACGCTGTATTCGGCTTTCCTGGAAGAGTCGCCGCATTTGCTTGTTGATGTTAAGGAAGAACTGGATGGGCTAAAGGATTATCTTATCGATCTGCGCAGCGAGCTTTCTCGGCGCCGCAAGAAACTTCTTACTCTATTCAAAGAACACGATGTGGATGACAAAATGGACACGCCATATCGGGGTGGGATTTTCCTGATGGCAAAACTGGGTAAATTCCGCAAGCAACTGGCTGAGGAAAAACAATTGCTCATCAATGAGGATGCCTGGTGCCGCACGCCTGAATGGACTCGCGTTTCCTTCAGCGTGCCCGGCGACAAATTTGACGAGGGCTTCGACCGGCTGGCAGCATTTCTTGGGTCGCGCCAGAAAGTAAAAAGTTAAAAGGGAAACTCCGTATCAACTCGACAAGCGAGAGAAAACAAAATGCCATACACGGCCGAGATCAGTAGAACCAATCCTTCCTGCTTTCTATTCCTTATAGATCAGTCCGGCTCGATGCAAGAACCTTTCGGATCGGCCGATGGAGCGGCGGCGGGCGGCAAAACGAAGGCGGAGGGGCTGGCGGACGCCATTAATCGCCTCCTACAGAACCTGGTCATCAAATGCGCCAAGTCCGATGGTATTCGGGATTACTACCATGTCGGCGTGATTGGATATGGCGGCAAGGGTGTGGGGCCTGCCTTCGGAGGCACATTGAAGGACAAGGACATGGTTCCGGTCAGTGAAATCGCCAACAATCCTATGCGCGTGGAGCAGCGCGTCAAGAAAACCGACGACGGCGCCGGCGGCATCATCGAGCAGAAGATCAAGTTTCCGGTTTGGTTCGACGCCGTAGGTGAAGGCGGAACGCCGATGTGCACGGCGTTTATCACTGCGACAAAACTTTTGACCAAGTGGATGTCCGAGCATCCCAACTGTTTTCCCCCCATTGTCATCAATATTTCAGATGGCGAATCGTCCGACATGGACCCCTTTCAAGCCGCCACCGATTTGATGACTTTGGCCAGCACGGACGGTGAAGTGCTCCTGTTTAATCTGCACCTTTCTTCATCCAAAGAAAAGGCAATTGAATATCCGGCCGACGAATCGAGTTTGCCCGACGATCATTCCAAGCTGCTTTTCAGCATGTCCAGTCTCCTGCCCGAATACATGCAGAAGATGCTGTCTACCGAAGGTGTCCCTGTAACCTTTTACACCAGAGGATTCGTATTCAACGCTGACCTGGTTTCAGTAATTCGCTTCCTGGATATCGGCACGCGTCCAAGCAACCTTCGCTAAAATCGGCAGTTAGAGCTAGAATTGGCTGTTTAAATTAAGGGCAATACATGCGCGTCTCAGGCAAAATTTTCTGGCTGCCCAAAAACGGCAACTCGGTCGAAGAATACGAGGATGCCGCCTATCCCTTTGAGGATTTCGAAGCCGAGGTTTCTGAGTTCAAGTGTGCCGTCGCCGATGGGGCCACCGAAACTTCCTTCGCTGCGCTCTGGGCTCAGTTGCTTGTGGAAGGATTCGCCGAAAAGCATGCATTGAGTGAGCTTCGAGAAAAGTGGAATGCCGATGTGCGCCAGAAAGACCTGCCCTGGTACGCGGAGGAGAAGCTGGAGAAAGGCGCTTATGCCGCCATTGTCGGGCTGCATTTGAAGAAGGGACGCGGTAAGAAAAACGCCTTTTCCATTGAGGCGACAGGCGATTGCTGTGTAATGCATGTGCGCGAAAATAAGATGCTATCGAGCTTTCCTATGGTTTCTTCCGAAGAGTTTCATAACGCGCCCGCTCTCATTTGCAGCCATGATGACGCTGCTGTCGACGCGAAAATCCAGCGGCTTTCAAAGAAGGGTGAGTGGAAAGACGGGGATACTTTCTTCTTGCTTTCCGACGCGTTTGCATGCTGGGCGCTTAAGCGAGAAGAGGAGCTGCAGGATGTAGCCAATGTGCTACAGAACATCGAGACGCAGGAGGACCTGTCACGTCTTGTCGATGAAGAAAGGCAGGCAATTTTAGCCGACGGAAGGACAGCCATGAAAAATGACGACGTTACCTTCCTTTGTGTGACTGTTTGTAGTTAGCAGAAATTTAATAATGTCTGATTTGCGTTACCGCAGGAATTTACCGCGGGTGGCTGTAACCTGCTCCAAGCAGGTTGTCATGAGGATGACAGATTGATTTTTGGGGTATACGTAATTTCCCCATAACGCCCGCTGGGTGGGGCGATCTAACTCTCACTTAATTTGACTCTTGGCAGGGGCGGTATTAATCTGTAAGTGGCGAATATGAAGTAGGTCCGCGCAGGCGGGCCGTGATCTTGCATGAACATAGAAAAGGCTGGGCGGTCTTAATGAAGCAACTGTTTCAGGCGTATTTTGACTTGGGGACAAACTGGCGACGCGGGTAGTCATCGTGATTTGTCTGCATTTACAGACGAAGAACATTTGTCTGGAAACAGAAAGCGTTTGACCCAACTGCGCAAAAGAACCGGCGAGATGAGTGGGGCATTTCCAGCTCAAGCCGGCACTCAAATTGACTGCAATCCTCCTTCGACGGCAGTAGCCGCGACCACGGCGTCATTATCCAATGCCAATGCGGAATCTGAATTGGCCGATGATGTTCAACAAATATTGGACCAGCTTGCAGCGATGGAACCCAGC
>CAZHEZ010000206.1:0-14728 GCA_964531315.1 uncultured Candidatus Obscuribacterales bacterium
CCCGCGGGCAGGGGGCTGAGATGACCCCTGCCCGAGTGCGGGTTTAGTACCCCCGGATTTCCTTCTCCGTCCAGAGGCTGCTCTTGAGCACCCGGCCGGTGCGGCGGTTCTTGAGCGCGATCCAGTAGCACGGACCGCCGCAGTGGAAGTGCTCCTGGACGTATTCCTCCAGGATGCGGCCGTCGTGCATGTGGTAGGCCTTGAGCGGCGGGATCAGGAGGCTGTCCTCCCTTTCCGGAATCCGTCCCATGGTTTCCACGAACACCACCGCCGGGATGTTCTCCCGACGACGAACCACCTGCCTGCCGCTGGCGTAGGTGAAACTGCTCTCCACGACGCCCGGAAGCGTCCTGGCGATGCAGTTCCTGCCCCAGGTATTCAGACCATAGAATGTATCGGTACGCATATCGATCTCCTTCTGCGGGTTTAACCGCTCAGTTGCAGGCTTGCTCTTCGAAATTCGAGCGCGCCTGCGGATGCGGATTGCTCCGCGGGTTGGTGAAACAAACACACACAGCAAATTGCCAGTCTGCAATTGAGCAAACGAATGGGGGCCATAAAAACGGCATCCAGTCATTGCTTCAGACCGCGGTGAGCCAAAATGCCGGTCCACCGTCACTTAGTAAACGCCACCACTCCTGGTTACAGGCAAGCCCGCACCAGTTGCAGCAGCGCGGCGAAATCCGTTGCACACGTGAGGTTTCTGAGACCCTCTTGGAACATGTTGCCGTGCTTGGACAGCGCCATGATCGTGGCATTGAATCCCGCTAACATCCCCAATTGCTTCTGCACCTCGGTCATCTTGAACCGGAGCGCATTCAGCTGGGGAACGTGCGGATTGATGTTGATGTCGGCCTTGCGGTCGCCGGTCTTCACTTTCCCTGCACTGTGGCAGAGCAGCCAACGACCGAGGTTCAACAACATGTCGTTCTTCCGTGAATCCTTGCCGGACGAGAAACAGCTGACGACCAGCCCTTCCTCACCAAGCAAGTGCTTGCGTGCGAAGGCGACGGGATTGTCGCCATACGGGCTAAGCGCGCCATCGAAGAGATAGCGTCCATGGAATTCGACCGCTTCCAGCAGTCCGGGCACCGCACAGGTAGCCCGAATCGCCAGAGAGATCGGAGCAGGCCCTTCCTGCAGCACAGTGATGCTGCCGTCGAAGCCGAACTCGGTCACACGTTCGCTGGTGAACAGGACGTGCGAGTCTTCACTCGACGCCATGGTCCAGAACGACTCCGGCCAGGTCTTCACCTGGTTTTCGATCAGCTCACCGAGTTTGTCGGTGTGCATCATCCCCTTGCGCAGCATGCGGGCAACCCACTTGTGCGCAGGGGCGCGCTCTCCTTCCGGCACCGCAGCGAATGCCGCGGCTGGGTCGGTGCCGACCTTTTCGGACGGCTGGAACAGTTGACTGAAATCACACGCCAGAATCTTCTCGGCAGAGGTGATCGGTGGCAGTTTGGCCGCCATCAGAATGGCCGGGATAGACCCGCCGCTGATGCCGCCAATCGTGCTCCACTTTTTCAGACCTGCAACCTTGAGGGCTAGCGTGGCTCCCATTCCGGTGACAAGCGCGCGCGTGCCACCCTGTTCGATGATCAGATGTCGTGAGTACATGATGTCCTCCTAAAGCCTATGTCAGCCTTCTGGGCTGATTCTTGGCAGACTCGTCTCCCACTTTGTGGGTGGGGCGCGAGTCCGCTCAGGACATCACGCCACCTTCAGACGAGCCCGTTTGCGAAAAACCTCCCAACCAGTCTTCTCTTCGAAGTTGGTTGAGCATGCTCGTTTGACCACGCGCACAAACGCGTCTTCCAGTTTTTCAACCAGAGAGACAGCCGTTTGTTCGACGCAGCAGTCCGACCAGACGCCGACAACGCGGAAGTTGGTAAGCGAGTAGCCGTTTTCACGACAAACCTCGATCACCTGTTCCGAACCATCTTCTGCATCCTTGGACTTCCGTCGCGTACGCGCGTAGCCACCGCTGCCCGAAAGCAGCCGAGCCACCGGCGTTATCGTATCGCCATTGCGCTCAGGCTCACACTCGAGCAGGACGATAGCCCAGCCCTTGCGTCTTGCCATAAGCACTTCCCTGACGACGTTTGCGACGAGACGTGGATTCAAGCAGCCTTTCACGAAGAAACGCTGCATGTCGACGACCACGAGGGTGCCGTCTTCGTATTTCGAACGCGTCTGACCCGTCAAACTGGTCAATCGCATCGAGGATGCTTTAATGCACTGCATAGTCGCCTCCTTTCTCGACGCCTGAGCGTCATCTGGGGGTTGATGGGTATTGCAAACCTAAGTCAGCTCGACGCTGATTGAGCAGCGCGAGTCATTCTCTTGAGCAGCTTGTCTCCACGCCTTTTTGACTAAGTCTCCAAATTCAAAAGCTCAGATTCTCCCGGACGAACGTAAGTTCGATGGATAGATGCTGAGTTCATGAATTGGAGGGAGATGTGGTAGTGGAAACCGCTTTTCTAAAAGAAATAGAGAGAATGCTTTTGTCCTACACCCGGGCGTTATTTGGACAAAGCAACTTCATGATTCGGTACTCTTTGAGGCTTATATTACGACCCCTTTACAACTCGCCTTTTAAGGCACAGGCCTTGGCTTTGCACCTGTTACAAGTCTCTTGTTTTAGAACCCTAGATCCGCCTTGAGATGGCCAAGCCCGAAAACGCCCAAAACAAGTGGGGAAAACCGCCACTGCGAGGGTGGTGGCGAACAGATAGCGCGGATTAGCTAGGGTTCATAAACGCGCTAACTCTGCCATACCAGCAGGTGTTAGTGAGGCTGTGCTGATTGTTCGCTCTCAGTCCTTCTTCGGTTTGGCAAGCGCCAGCAGTATTTCCAGGCTCTTGCAGTCGTCTGGAATTCCGGCAACACCGCATTCCAGCTTAATAGATTCGTTGGGGATACCGGGCACGATTTCAGACTTGTAGAGAGCTTCCGACAGGGTGACGAGGAAGCCACGGGCTGATGCCACTGACGTTTCCGGCAAAAGTATAGCCAGTCCGAACATTTCGAAATGGGTGAGCAGATCGGTTTTTCTTTTCAGCTTTTCGATCCGCAAAGCCAGGGCTTTCATCCCTTCGACATTCAGGGGTTGGGCTTGTTGTGAATCGCCTTTTGCAATGCCCACATCCATAACCAAAAGCGAAAAGGGGCGGTTGAAGAGCTCATTTCGCGCGAATTCTTTCTCCAGGAAAAGAAGCAGCGCCGGGTAAGAAAAAATACCGGTATCGGACCTGGTCAGAGTCCGCTCCGTAGTCCGCACTTGTTGCCAGTCGACTTGCACAGGCTGGACCGGTTGGGTTTGTGCTGCAACCACCACTGGTGCCGTCTGCGTCGGCGCGCTGGCAAAGGCGATCAGCTTGCAATGCGTGAGGCTGAAAACAGTCGGGACCCAATATCGTTTAGGAAATGGAAAACGGCGCAGAATCTCGACCATGCTTGTCTTATCGTCAACCGTCTGGTAGAGCGATTTCTGGAAATTCAAATCAGCCGGAATGCCCTGGCTGACGATTTGTTCGAATTGAGCTTCGGTAATGCCGGGAGTGGTGCGAATCACAAAGGATTCCATAGTCATGCCGGATGTTTGCAGGCTTTTCAGGTGGTCGACCAGTGTCATGCCTTCCATGAGCAGATTTTCCAGACGATTGCGAACGCTCTGTTTTTCGGAACTTAAGTCCGGATAAAAGGCATATTCGCCCGATTCCCAGGAGGCCAGTTCGACCACAGCGGCGTCTCCTTCCATGCCTCTGACGGCGCAGTGATAGAGCTTTCCATCTTTGAAAAAGAGTTCGGCAGTGTCGTTGGTGGCAACTATTTCCAGATTGCCGGTCATATTTCCGAGCGTAATCGACTGCAGCAAGGCTGGTAACTGTGCCGGTCTCAGCCCGCCGGTCATGCTGGCTTTGCCTTTTTTGGCCAGGCTCGTTATATTGCCGGATGGAGCCACCGCCTTGCTGGGCTCTTCGCTGATGCCATCCAGATGCATGGAAGTAGTGCCCAGCCTGTCTGCTTTTATGCTCACCTCAGCGTCTGGAAATTGAGCGCACAAGGTGTTGTAGATCAGGTTTACATCTTCGCTGACGATGTCCCACTCGCGCGCCGATGTGACGCCATCGTTGCGGTAAAGTATCCATTCCAAGCCTTTCGAGCCAACCTGCTGCGCCATTAGCACGAATTCGCGGAAAGGCAGCTCTACGGTTTTGCCTTTATTGGTGGGAATCTGTGCCCACTGAGCCATCTCCTCTATTTGCTCGAACGAAGGAGGGCTGTCCTGTTGGGGCAGCTGGTAATTTTTTCGGCCTTCTTGCCGTGGTGGTTGTGGATTCTTTTGCAGCATTATGAGTCGGACTGCAGGCTCACTCCTATCCTCCATAGCCAATTTACCCAATCTTTGACAAGTTAGATGCAATAAGAGCATTCACCTCAACTTCACTAATGATATTTATTATAGAAGTTAGTAAATCGAGCCAAAAACCTGAGGAGCGGGATTGGAACCCGGCTCCTGAGGTTTTTTGAATGCTCATCACACTACCCTTACGTTCGCTATGCCAGCGAACTTTTGGGGCCAATTCTTCCAACCGCTATCTGTGTGGCAGGCTTTGCGCACGACGTCGATGTGGCAGTTGCGCAGCTTGGTGGTGAGCCCTTCGACAGTTGCGAAGATGCAGCCGTCCGCATTCACTCCAACAATGCGGAAGTTATCGGGCCAGTAGCCATTGTCCATGCAGGCTTCGAAGACTTCTTCGGCGCCCCCGTCGTTTTCCTTCTCGACCACGCAGCAGAGGTTGTAGCCCTGGACGATAGCAAGAAGGTCTTTGTAGGTGGTGCTGTTGCCGCCTTTGTATTCGACGAAGACAATCGCTTCGCCGCGGGACATGGCGCCGAAGATTTCGGCAGCGACGGCGACTTGTATTTCCGGGCAGCGGCTGGCTTTGAATTCCAGCATCATGTCCATGACGACAAGCACTGGCGGCTCGTCGCTGCGGTCAATGATGGCGCTCGCAGCGGACGCCGGGGCGCCGCCAATTTTTATCTGTGATTTCGTTTTCATGGTTTTGATGTTGGTATGGGTTTTGATCGTGATTACGACTGGGTTATAGCTGCTGCTTGATTTGGAAACCCGTCGTCAGGTCTTGGCCGTTGCGCCGTCTCTGGCGCATGATTTCTTTTCTGCAGATTCCGGTGCTGCAGGCGCCCGCGATGATTTCCAGCTGCTGATTCTTCGACACGAAAAGCGTCGCGGCCACTTCATTGACGGCAGCTGCGGCGCCGCACAGTATGATTCTGTCTGCCCATAAAGGCTTTTCGAGTTCTTCATAGTCATGAAGAGCAATTCCGCGCTCCTCCATCACGAAGTAGTCGCGCAGGGTGAAGATGCGTTTGCCCTTCGGCAGTCTGGTTGTGATGGCGGAAAACGTCGCCTGCCGCGACGCATTTTCCACGACGATAACCTTCCATTTTTCGGACACCGCCTTTGCGACCAACTCCTCAATGGCATTGAGTGTCTCGGCCGTCATGGGCGGGCTGGTTTGGCGTTGTGTGCGCGCAGGGCCGGGCTGCGCGTCGCAAATAATCAAAGTTGTGGAAAACCTTGATGCTGGAAACATGAAACTGAATTTTGTCATCCTGTTGTGTGTATGTGCGTGTGGGTGCTGGCGTGGATTTGGGTTTGGTTTTAGTTGAGCAAATGCGCCCAACAAGATTTAGGCGGCCGCGAAGGGTGCCGGATACTCGATGGCATCGACAAGCCTGTTGGCGAGCGCTTCATCAGCGCCGATCCACCAGTCTTTGCCGTCGTCGATGTGGGTGTGAACTTCCTCAGGCGTGAGCTTGGAGCGGCTGCAAAAGAGCTTGATGGTCTGCTCATTGAGCTGTTCGTCACGAACCAGCTCGCGCTTGATGGCATTCATGTTGCCGTCGGCGGCAGAGCTTATCTGGTGGAACATCAACCAGGAGTTGGCGCCAATCACACGTTTGTCGGCCGCCTGGATGAGCCAGGAAGCGCAAGACGCGCAGCGACCGTTTACGGCCAGTGTGAGGTGGTGACCGAGGGTGCGCAGCTGCCCGAAGATTTCGAACAGGAAAAGCGCATCCAGCGGGTTGCCGCCCAGCGAGTTGATGTTGATGCGCAGCGGTGTGCCGTGGTTGTTGCCCGACCAATCGAAAAGGTTAATCGCAAATTCGCGGGTGGACTGTTGGTCGATGTTGAGGCCAAAGATAAACAGGCCTTTGCTGGTGGTGATGAGCTTGTCCATAGAATTACAGGTTGTATTGGTTCGAGTTTTTGTTTCAGGTTTTCCACAGCTGTTGGCGCTGCACAATCGAGAGACCCAACTTTCAAGCAATTTCAAAATCACGTACTGCACCGAGAGCATGGCTCATTGGGATGCAGAATTGGAGAGGATTGATGGGCTGACTTGAGGGTGGTTTTTCTCGACTGAGAAGTGAAAACAGATGTGCTTTGAAATTAGCAGCGTATAGGTGTTTTACCTAAGTGCCTGATCTCTTTAGTGAATGGCGTAAAACCTCGACCAATTGTGTGTTTCTGAGCTTGCCACCAGTATTGAGTCGGTGTGCACAGCGATTAAATCAGTGAAAACGCCCATCCTGTGAGCTAAGCGCGATGAAGATGAGAGACTCGCTGAGTTCGCATGAATAGTTAAGCGTTCTCTCATGTTCATCGAAAGCAGCGTTCGAAGTCTACTGTCTCAGGTCTCGAAACCCAATACTGACCTCGTTTGAGTGAACAATTAGCGCAAGTTAAGCAAGTCTCTAATCTAGGCATTGCCAGCAGCCGCGCCATTGAACTATTTTGGCCTGAAATAGAGTACCTAGCTGTTCCTGATTCTGAAAACCGCCACAGAATGACTGTTTAGCCAGTCCTGTGGTTTTCTCCACTGACTTGCTCTCTCAGAAAGGAAATGGCAGGTTGAGTGCATCTCCTTTTGATCCTCCATCCAGACAGCAAAACCACAGCGCACCTTCGAGCCCTTGCACGAAAGACCAGCCGACTTACCTGCCGCAACTGCGGTTGGATGTCTGCTCGCGTTTGGAACTGACCTGTGTTGCCGTTCAAATCACCCGGAGATGTTCGAAAACAATCAACTACCAAATCATATGAACCGCGTAATCAACCCGCATCAATTGACGGTCGACGAGAACAACGGACACACCGAGCTGAGACTCAAGCTGAGCACTCACGGCTTCCGCTTCCTGGCTGTCACTGTCATCCAAGGCACCGTTACCGCCTCCTTCGAAGAGGAAGACACTGGTGCCACTGCCAACGAGTCGTTCTTCCTGTTCAAGAACGGCGAAACCGTGCGTTGCCGCCATGAGCATCTGGCTACCTTCGTCTTCAACGACGAGGCCTACCACCTCTACGGCAAGCGCAGCAACCGATAGTGGCGACAAACTCGCGCTGTCCAATAACAACAACAAACCCAGACCTCATACCAATAAGAACATGAAAAACCTCATCAAGAACGTTCTGCTCTCTCTGGTCGGTATTGCCATTGGCTTCCTGATCGCCAAGTCACTCGGCCTGGCCATCTTCCACTTCGTCGTCGCCGGTGTTCTCACCTTCGCGGCCGAGTGGTTGTTTGTCTTCATCGCCGCCCTGACTGGCTTCGCGCCGGTCGGCACCAAGGGCGGCGGGTGGAGTCCAAAAATCACGCGCTACATCGTTGCCGCTCTCTGCTTGGTTGTCGCGTTCTTCACGGGCGGGACTGCAGGCCTTATCGGTGCCCTTGTCGGCAGTTTTGCGGCGCGTTTTTATTTCCGCAGCGCGCTCTGACAGGCGACCAAAGGAAAACACAAGCGGTTTGTTGGCCTCGACCGCTTGTGTGGAGCAGCGTAAGTGCTGCCCAACATGCAAGGAGGCAGTAAAAATCCAGCTATCTTGAAATATGAACACAACAAATAGTGCTGGAGCCTCAAATCAGGGCCCCGGCGAAGAAAGAACAGTCACGTCGCTTTTGCGGCAATTGGCCGCGGACGCCAGACAGTGGCAAAACGACGGACAGCGACTGATGCTGGCCGGCGACATCAACACCGCGCTCGTTTTCTTCCAGAATGGGCTGGCCAAGGCGCAAGCCGCAGGCGAAAGCGAACTGGAAGCGGAGTTGCACAACTCAGTCGGCTGCATGCTTTCCAAGCTTGGCGACAAGCTGGCAGCCAAGGCGCATTATGCGTCTGCGGTGGCGATTTTGGAGCGCCTCTACGAGCCCGGGCCTGAGGAGCCGCACTTGCTCTTCTTCAGCCGCTACAACCTGGGTGAGGCCCAACGCCAAATTCATGCTCAGGCGGTGAACAAGATGCTCAAAGAAGGCACTCAGCTGCTTTTGGAGGGCTGCATTCATCAAGCCAGGACTCTCCTTGAGGAAGCGCTGCCTTTCGCCGAACACGGCGCCAAGGACCCACTTCTTGAAGCGGAGTTGCTCAACCAGCTGGCCTGGACCTACGCCAAAGAGCACAACAAAGAAAGGCGCGATCAGAATCTCGCCACCGGAGTCAGCCTGCTCAAGCATGCGCTGTCATTAATCGAGCGGCACGTCCATCACAACGAAACCGCCGACAAGTTGGTGCGCATCATCGACCGCAATCTGGAGCACTTCCAGGATGTGCTGCGCGAACGTCCGGTTTGGGCGCTGATTGAGGAAGCCGACGGCTTTCTCTCTACCAACGTGTATGAGCATGCCGAAGCGTCAGCTGCAAAAGCTGCTGAAGTGTGCCGCAAGAAACTGGGCGCCGACCATCCCTTGCTTGCCTATGCATTGAACCGCATGGGATTCAGCCAACTGATGATGCAGGACTTTGAGAGTGCCAGGCGAAACCTGCGCGCCGCCAAAGTAATCATCTCCAAGTGGCCCAGGCACACAGATGAAGCGCGCACCATCGGGTTCACGCTCCTCTGGGCGGAAACCGAAAAGCAGGGCACAGGCGAATGCTGAAAACGCCGTAGCCCCCGCGTTGCCGGCGGCTTGCTCTGGTTAAATAAAACAAGCGAGGTGGAGAGCAGTCTCCATCTCGTTTGTTTTTTTTGTTTGTCTACGAATAACAGTAGTAGGGGCTACATTAAGAGCCAGGGATTAGGACCGCCTCTACCATCAAAGTATTCTTCCAGTTCCTTGAGGCCCTTGCCAGGCTGGTCTGGTGCATGTTCGCCAATGTGTTTGAGATCCTGGCGGCTGATATTCCACTCCGGCAATAGCACTGAATCGTCATAGGAGTGGGCGATGGGCGTGCGAAATTCTTGCAATAGTTTCAACATCTCGCGATCTTGTTGTGATGTTGTTTTGGATGCCATTGCCTGGTCCAGCTCTTTTGCACTCAATCTTCCGTTGGAGTCCGCGTCGATTTGATCGAAAATTTCCAACGCTCGAATTTTTTGCGCTGAAGAGAGGGCAATTTCAGGGCGCTCCATGTAGTAGTTTCTACCTGACTGGGAGTACTGACCTGCCGGCAAATCTTTAGCAAACTCGCGCACATTGTCGTACATTTTGTGCTCATCGAAATACTCGATCGCTGCTTGGCGCAGCCCCTTTCTGTAATAGTTTGCCAGAGAGAGATTTTCACTGGCTATCCAGTCCGGATGATTGGAAATCCCTTCAGCATTGGCTTGCTCCATCAGATCTTTGACCGACGGATCATAATCGCCAATTTTTGGAGCATCGATTTTTTGTGCCAGTTGTTTGCGAACATAGGCCGCGGACTGAGCCGGCGACATGTCTTTTACGATGTCGGCAAAGTGGGAAATATCTCTTAGAAAAGGAGCTTTCCAAGTCAATTGGCGAAAATACTCTTGGGCGAATTTTTCTTCTTGCAGAGTCAAAGAAGGCAGATCAACTTTTAGAGTTTCACCGGCTTTCGCAGCCGCTGTAGCTTCCGCCACGGCTTTGTCTGTTTTTTTAGACAGAAATTCCTGCATGAATTTTTCTTTTGTGCAGGAGGGGGAGATACCTTCTTCGCGACAAACGTAAATCTCTTGATTAAATGACATCGCTGTTCTTTCTCCGCAAGGGAAGAGGGACCACAGTGGGGTGGTGTGAACAAGCGGGGTGATGGCTACGTTTGGGTAGAACAGGGGGTGTTCGTAGGGCTGACAATAAGTGCAAGACGTGGCAGGTACGTGTCATCGCGCGCAATTTTCATGTTGCTGTCTAAATGAGAATCTAAGGAAGCATCAAGTCTGTAAAGTCCTTAGTCGCCGATGCCATGTTGATGATGTATTCCTGACGTTCGACTTTTTTAAAGGACTTAGGAGCGTCAAAAAAGTCGCCCGCAACCTTTACGTTCTCCAGTTTGATCGTGCGCAAACGGTTGTAACCGGTTGGATTTTGGGCTTCGGAAAGATCTTTCGGATGGGTTTTAAACCACAGACTTGCATCAGGAGCGCTGTAGCGCATTTTCATCTCCAGAGGCAAGGACGGTACCAGAGGTGTCCCGTATGAAATTGAAATGAATTCTGCTACCCCGGCATCAAGTGGTTTTGTGAGCGCGGTCAAGGTGCCGGTAAATATCATGCGAATTTCACCGCTTCTCGATGCCGCCACGCTGTAAATGGAATATGTGTGGGCACGCATCTTTTGAAATTCAATGACCTTCTTATCGTCCTTGAGGCTGGATGTTTCGCAAGCCGTATGACCGGAAGAGGTGAACAGCAGTCCCCTTCTGCGATAGTCTGCCAGAGATGACACAAAGACGGATTTTTTGGCTGGACAGGAGAGATAGACCTTGTGTTCGTCTCCCCTGTACAGGCAAACCAGGTCTCCTTCGTTGAATACATATTTGACGTTGAGACCTGATTGATATAACTCACCTTTTCCAATGGCGTGGTGCTGTTGGCTGGCGCAAACGGCCGGCATCATTGCGGCTTTGATCGTGGGCGTGCCGGTAGCCTTATCTGCCGACAAGGCGTTTGCTTTGAGCGGCGTTTTATTGGCGAGAGTTTGCAGTGGTAAAAATGGCAGCAATGCGCAGGCGAGCAACAACGAAATTGCTTTGCCATTGACGTGCCGATGTGAGGTCAGTTCCATTCTTTGCTATCGCGCCGGACTTGCACTATACGTACCCTCGCCTGGAGTGCTTATTTGCGTTTTCCCTCTGAAAACATGATTTCGGCAAAATCATCCGCCGCCGCTGCTCCGCCCAGAATAGCCATCTGCGAATCTACTTTCTTGAAGCCCCGGGGCACATCGAAAAAATTGGACGCCAGCTTCTCATTGCCAATGGACAATGTTTTCAAATGGTATTTCAGCATGTCGGCTGCCGCTTTAGTGGACGAATGAAGCTTCTCTTTCGATTCAGCATCGACAGGAACGTAAGCTAATTTCATTTCAACCGGCGTCACGCCTGTAATGGGGAGACCGTAGAAATAAGAGACGAAGTTGCGCACGTTGCTGTCGGCAGGAACATCCAATCCTGTCACAAAAGAGCTGGTCCTTTCGATGATATTGTGTTCGCCTGTGATGGCGTGATTGTTGATGGCGAACTTGCGAGCCGTCAGGTTGAGAAAAACAGTCGGGTTTTTCTCAGGATGAATGGTTGAATATTTCTCGGCAAAGCGAGTTCCACCTATGGTATAGACAAAACCGATTTTCTTGAAATCGGCATAGGTTGTTTCATAAACGGTCTTCATCTCAGTGTTGAAGAAGTAAACTTTATTGGTGTCGCCGCGATAAAGAATATGCAGTTGTTTGCCGCTCCACGCCACTTCTGCAAATTTGCCCTGCACGTAGGCGTCGGTTTTGCCGATGGTCGTGTGCATCTGAACCAGATGCAGAGCGCTGAGTGATGACCTTTCTGCAGCGTCAGTGGGCGCCGGGAAAGACGCCGGCAGCAAAGACAATATCAAGGCTGAAAAAACTAGATGTCGCATTTTTCAAAAACGACTCTAGCACATCAGGACGCTACATAACTGGTGCGCACATTTGCCTGTGGAAAGGGGGTTTCAACCTGATTGGCGCCCTTGTTTTCAATCGCTTTTTGATAAACTTGGCACGCTTCCTGCGAGCGACCTTGCTGCGAGTATATCCAGGCTAGCCTGATCAGACGTTTTTTAGCGGCCGGTTCATTTTCCCTGACCAATTTTTTGTCGTAGGCAACTGCCAGTTTGCACCAGGTTTCGGCCTGCTGGAATTTCCCCAGCGCACCATACAGCTCGATGATGCGATCGTACAATCTTGATGATTCCTGATAATTTCCTGCTTGCTGAAAGCGTTTCAGGCAGTCTTTGTAAAGGCTCAACAGTTCGGCGTGCTTCTGTTTGAGGAGATAAACATTGGCCAGCTGAGTGCGTACGTTGTCGCAAAGTGGTGTCATAAATTGATCGGCGCTGATCAAAATTTGTAAGGCTTGCTCGAGCAGATTTTCGCATTTCTTGTAGCGCTTCTGCTGGTAATAAAAGATGGCCAGATTGGCATAGACATAGGCCAAGCGCGGATCTGACTTGCTGTAATTCTTGGACTTCTGATAGGCGGCGAAGAACAATTTTCCAGCAGTTTGAAAGTCGCCACCGGCAAATGCGGTGACTCCGGAGGAGAGATAAGAATCGACAAGCTTTTCTGTAACCATGCTCTGAGGTTAGGAACCTGATATTGCAATTTGATTGCAGGGCGTGCGTAAGATTCCCATCGAGAGCCGATTAGCAGGCTGCAGACCGGACGGAAGATAAGACGGCGCTTGGCTGTCCATCACTTTCATATCTATAAAATGGCGGCAGCTTTCTTTAAGTAACGATATGATATAGTAATGAGTCGTGAAAAAAGAGAAGAGCCAGCGTGCTGCCGGCTCTTCAACTTCAGGGTCGCTTACGCTGCCCGGCGCTCCAGATCGGCGCGCTGGTCTTCCGTGAGCTGTCGGCTCAATTCAGCCAGTTCCGCCTCGAGCGTTTCCGCTTGCGCGGCATCGCCCATGCGGCGGTAGAGCTGAGCCATCCGCATCGTCGTGAAGGCAACTCCGTAGCGGGCGTATTCGACCCGATCCGGCTTGCCTGCCAGCGCTTCTTGCAGGTCCTTGTGGTCGGCTTGCTTGCGCTCGCGATAGATTTCCGCCAGTTTCTTGCGGACCTCTTCGCTCTCGCGAGCCACCGAACGCGCCTCCTTGTGACGTCCCATGGTGTGAAGCAAGGGGACGCGCTTGTTGAGCAGCCCTTCCAGATCCGCCGTGAAGCAGTAGATGCTGGTCTGGTCGCTTATGGTCTCGATCAGCATCTTCAGGCGGCGAGCCTGCTCGCGGTAGAGGTTGTTGACGACGACACGCATGTTGTACGTGTCATGATCTTTGCCTCCGAACGCGGAGAATGCCAGCGCCAGCGCTTCTTCGCCTGCACTTTCGCGCATCTCGTAGCGATTGTAATAACCGCCCAGAGCATTGAGCGCAGCGATTTCGGCGCGCACCAGAGCGGCGGCGTCTTCCGGTGAGTCCACCTTCTTCAGGCTGTAGGGCCGGAGCCAGTCAGGAAGCTTGATGTCTTCCGGATTCGCTTCGATCTGCATCCCGAAGGTTTCGTTGAGCGTGGAGACCAGGGCATTGAGCCCTTCCTGCGAATCGATGTTGTAGCTGGAGACGCCGTGTTGGCTAGGCTCTTTGCCGCCGGCATAGCCGTCGACGCGAACCTTGCTTCCCCACTGGTCGTTGAGCTGCTTCGCCTGCTGGAAGGGAAGGGGCTGGCTGATGCAGACGCACCAGTAGTACCAGCCCCGGCTGAAGGTTGCTTTGACGCCCGCCGCGTAGGTGATGACACCAATCATGGTGGCGGGCACTTCTTGCGAGCGAATCACTTCGCCGCGATAAACCGGAATTCCGGCTTTGGCCAGCTCGATACGGAGAGCCGCATCGGCAATGGCAGTTTCGACTCCTGCTAGGTTTTTCATGTCTGTCCTTTAGTCGTTGAATCGACAGTGAAACGGCAGTATTGCCGCCACGTTAATGGGTGAAGACCCGGGATTGAGGCGGTTTTTGCCACCTCTTTCCCGGGTCCCCGGTTGACCTGCACGTCAGATGTGGAAGAAGCAGAGCGCCCCAACCACCGCGAAGAATCCGAGAATTCCCGCGTCTGCCAGCCACTTGCTCCTTCTATTCTGGAGGTGGTTGATTGCCACCACTGAGCCTACAAAAGCAAGGTAATACATTTGTTTACTCCTTCTCCCGCTGTTGAGGAATCGCACCCCGGATGAGGTGCGATTCCATGTGTTGATCGTCGGTGTACTTGCGGGCAGCACGCCGACGATTTCCTAACTGTACGAATGCGTTGCGCTTTCCTGAGAGAGCCTTACTCGTCTTCGTCGGGCTCGGAGATGACGAGCTTGCGATTGCCCGTAATCAGTCCCAGCCAGGTATAACGAACCCACCATCCCGATTTGCTGAGCGCGCGGCTGACAGCTGCGTACTCGTCGTCGGTCAGCGTGCGCGGCAATGGCACCGTGACGCCGAAGGATCCCACTCTCCTGACCGCTTCTTTGCAGAGCGCCAGAATGTCATCGACGCGACCGCTTTGGACGATCGAATCGAGAAACGCGATGCGGTCCTTTATGAGGTCGGAGCTCGAGGGAATGGAATTGGCGGTTTTTGCTTCAAATGCAGTCATCTCAGTCACCATTGGTTTGCGTTGTTGAAGTGCACCGGAGTGATTTCCGGATGCGGTTGCTTGTTTTTTTGACAGTCCGAGAACGCTGGCACGGGCCGTCATTCTTATTGCACTTCCAGTTGC
>CAZHEZ010000207.1:0-14660 GCA_964531315.1 uncultured Candidatus Obscuribacterales bacterium
GTGCTTCCGGGCAATACCACTCTTGAAGGACAAATGACTTCAGTAGATAAGAGTGGCTTGGCAGGATCCAACGGCAAAATGACTATGAGATTGACGGCTGCTGTCACTCCTGATGGAGTGAGATATCCGTTGTCCGCAGTTATCACTGCCAACCAAACGGGATCCAATGTTCACGAAACAAAAGATGGACAAAGCCTTAAAGGCAGAACCACTTCCAGCACCGTTAAGAGCGGTGTGATCAGAACGGCTGCATGGACCGCCGGCGGTACCCTTTTGGGCATCTGCTTTGCACCAATCGTAGCTGGAACAGTGGGAGCTGGAGCGATCGCTGGTGTCGCCACCGGTGGCGCAGTAGGATTGGGCAGCAACTTGTGGCGCAAAGGTAAGGATGTAAAAATCCCCAGCGGCACAAGAATTCAATTCGCTCTCGATCAACCGATGTCGCTTACCCAAAGCGTAGCCGGTGCGCCCAATAGCTATAAGTAGATTCGAAAAGGCAGTGCTAAGCATTGTTCGATCGAATGGCGATCAGCCCAAATGGGCGTTTCAGGTTAGGGGAAACAGTGGCGAGGGACCGAAAGGTCCCTCGTTTTTTATGCTGAATTTGATTTTTGCCGCTAGTGTTTTGCTTTTGAATGCGACCGCAAACGAGTCGAACCGGCCGCCGTCTTGCTGGATCTTGCCGTGTCCAGTGCCTTCTTCGGGGAAGCCGCAGCCTCTAATGTAGACTTGCCTGAGGCGGTCGGTTCTGAAGACTTTTTCCCGGCAGTACTTAAGCTGGACGCAGTTTTGCCTGCCGATGCTGCGGCCGAATTGATCGGCTTCAGGTTGGGAACGCCAGCATTCTCCTGGCTTTTGACCATAGCTACGATTGTTTCGCGCAACTTCTGCTGCTCTTTCATTTCCTGATATGTTTTTGCCAATCCGATGGTGAACATCAATTGTTCAGATCCACTTTTGTATTTTTGAGTGCCGGCTTTGAACTGAAATTCCGCCTGCATGTAGTGCTTTTGATTGAGTTGCTTCAACGCTTCTCGGTATTCCATTACCCAAGCATCCAATTTTTCAGGAACTTTTTTCCCGTCTTCAGCTTGTTTGCCGTCCTCAACTTTGGTGGCCGATGCTTCCAGACAGCCTGATTGATAACCAAGTCCGCCAGCGCCGCCCAGTTCAAACTTGGCAGAGTTGTCGGAGAGAGCAATTTCTGGAGGGGATTTTTTCAGCAAGGCAGCGACATCGACCTTCTTATTTTCTTTGACGAAAAACCGGTCAAGTTCTCGTTGCGCTTTTTTCACTCCTGTCTTGTCACCTTCCTGTTTTCCTTTGGCAATTGCTTTTAAAAACCAGGGTTTTGCTTCGTCATATCTTTTTTGAGACGAGTACCATTGCGCCACACCCAACATTTCTGTCGAGTAGCATTGACCGACCGATTCATTTTGCTTCACTGTTTCAAGCATTAGATGCTCGGCCCGTGCGAAGTTTTTTGCGCGCGTATAACATTCAACCAGCTCGAATTTGAGTTTGTGCTTGACCTCATATTCGGTGGCAATCGGAATCAGCCTGCTGATTATTTCCTCTGCTGTAGAGGTATCTCCGCAGTTGAGTGCGGCTTCCGTACATCCTGCCAGTTCGTCTTTGTATTCATCACTTGATTTGTCGCCCAATTTTTCTCTGATCGCAAAACAGCGATTGAACAGTGGAATGGCGTTCTTTGAGTCGGGTGTATTGCGAAGAATCAGTGCCAATCCACTTATTAACGGTAAGAGGTCATTTTCCGGCGTGCCTTTGTCTTGCATTTGTTGCAAATGTTTCTTGAGTTGATCGATGGCCGGAGAGTCCAGTTGGTCACTGTTGCGTGTGTAGAAGAACGAGGTGTCATCGGAAGGGGAGACATCAACTTGCACTTGCGCTCTGGTGGAGGTGGTTGCTGCAGTGAAACAGATTGCGGATAGTGCGGCATGGAGAAACAATCGTTTCATCGAGAACTCCTGAAATGAATTGGGAAGGCCAATGTTATGCCACTTTTTCGATTGCCTTTCAGATTAATTCTCGGCTTTTCCCTACGTACTTCCACGAAGCTATGACTCCCCAAGGGGCCTGCCTTTTGGTACATTGTCAAGACACGACAACTCCTTGCGATAACTCAAACAGGTTTCGGCTCTTCAGCCGCATTGAACTTCATAGTTCAGCCGCAGAAGCAACGAACCAGCTCTTAAGAAGAATCTCTTGCCTTTCGAGACCTTTCCCAGCAGTAATATGTCCAGTCAGATGGTTGCCCAGGCCACAGAAGGTGACGCTGGCAAGCAAAAGACTGAAGAAGCGCCCAAGCATGGCGGCGTTTTTGGAGATTTATTTGCAGACCGCAAAGAGCGCACCCTGGCTGGATGCGCGATTGGCTCCGTTAGAGATGTTTTTTCCGGCGATTTGACCGAAGAGCAGAAGGTCAAACGTGCCGAGGGCAATGATTTTGTGGCGACCATCGCCGCCGACACCGCCGCCATGATGAGCAAGAAAGTAGCTGTGGGCGGTCTCGTCCGGGCCACTATGCTGGCCGATACGAAAGGCGACGCTCGCGACTTCGCCCTGGGCTTCGTCAAAGACGGGATGGAAGGCGTCGGCTTGAACTATATCGGCAAAATGCAGCAACCCGGCTCCCGTGCTTATGAATTTGCCGGCAGCCGTCTGGGTCTTGGCCTAAAGCAGGAAGTTTCCGTCAATGCCGCCTCCGGCGCAATGTTTGGGGCTTTGAAGGCCGGCGCCGATCCTAATGCCTGGCGCGACAAGAGCGGGCATTTTTCATTCCAGAGCGGGCTCAGCAACCTTACCGATTGGAAAAAGATGTCCACCGCCACTCTGTCCGGTGCCGTCATCAACGTGCCGGCCGGCATGTTGGGAAGCCGTATTGCCAAATCTTCGACCATCGCACTGGCCAACCGTACCGGCTCCGAGGCAGTAGGAACTCTAGCCGGCGGCGTGCTTTCGGGCGGCGGATCGGGCGCAGTTTTTGGCGGATTGGATGCTGTTGTTCACGGCAAGAGTTTTGTCGAAGTCGGCAAGAGCACCTTCGACGGTTTCCTTATCGGTGCCGGAACCGGCGGCGTGATGTCCGGTTTTCATGCTTTCCGTCCCGGCGTCAGGCCTCAACTGGCAGAAAACCTGACCGGAAATAGGCAAGCCGGCGAAGGCCAGCCCGGTGGACGCCAGCCCGGCGATTCGCAAGTTATCGGACAAAAGCCGGTTGAAAAAGTCACCCCTGCCTCAGCAATGGAGGCGGAGCTGCCAGCCATCAGCGACACCAGTCGCACCAAACTGGCTAAGGCATTTGAATACATCCTGCCTGAGGAAGTTCAAGCCAAAATGTTTGCTGCGCATGACTCCGTCGCTTACAAGCCGGAGGCGAAATTGGGAGTGCTCGAGCTCAACAAAAGATTGAGCTTGCTGCCTTCCACCGAAATCCCTGTGACCAGGGTCAAGCAAGGTGTGACGCTGCCCGAAAAATTTGCCGACATCAAAGATTTCATGACGTACACTGAGACGGGGAATGAACCGGCGCGGGTCTACCGGGTGCAGGGGTCGCAGACTCAAATCATTGTCCCTGAAGCCTATGCCAAAAAACTGGACCAGGTTCGCAATCTTAGATTGTGGGCTGAAATTGATGCACCAAGTTTTGACAATCTGTCCGCCGTCGAACGACGAGTCATACAAAAGCACGTGACTGAAGGCAAGCGGGAGCTAATTGATAAAATCTTCGGCGATAAAGCCGACAACATTGTGAAAATCGTCGATGCTCGCATGAAGGTAAATGCCAATCCGGTGTATCGGCGAGCTCTGCCGGAAGACTTCATTCAGGCGATCCAGGCTCTGCCCAATCCTGGCATGGTGAAAGAACTTGTTCTTATGGACGAGCCGTATTATCGCGATGTGTACAAAACTTCCAGGGTTGAGGAAGGCAAGGTAATGCCCGCCGCCGCCAACGCCAGCGAAGACGGCAGAATCACATTCTTCGAAGCTGACAATACTGTGGCGAAGGGCAGTACCTCCAAGAGCCAGATTCATGAATTTCTCTCTCACGAGTGGGCTCACCTGGTCAAATTCAGGTTTAAAGAGCTTAGCTCTCTCTTCAATGACGCTTCAGAAATCGAAAACGGTTTTTATGCTCGTGAATACGCCAAGCGCCAATATCCGGATCATCCCGAGCTCAAAGATCACGAAAATTTCGCCGTGCATCTGGGAGAGGAATTAATGTCACCCGATGCCGACCGTTTCTTCATTACGGCTCACAGTGCCCCGATCAGGACATCACTGATGGCCAGGGGCTGGCTCGAATCAATGATGGGTGCCAAGCAAAGAATGACTGTGAATCCTACCGATTTCGCAACGCGCATCAATCAAATTCCTGAAGATGTCGCCAATCGTGATACACAAATTGCCCGACTGAAGTACGTTGCAGACCATATTGAACCACTGGCCAGGGAGAGATTGCTCGATCAAGTTGCTTCCGGCAACATGAATGACAGGTTGCGCGCGGCATTTCTGCTCGGTCGAGTAGGACAACCTGAGGACATTCTCTTTGCAGAAAATATTCTCAACACCACAGGTGATCCACAGCTGAGAAAGGCTCTATTCAGCTCGATCACAAACATATCTGATCCGCATATCGACAATCGCCTCAATTTCCTCATCGATAATGCCGCCACTGGAAAACCGCTCCGGAATGAGGCTCTGTCCGCCCTCGCCGGCTTCCAACATCCGGAAGCACGCTCCTATTACGATGCGCTCAGATTGGCGGATAATCCACAGAACCTGCCGGAATTGATGAACCTCATTGAAAGAACACCTGTGACCGGCGCAAAAATAATGGCTTTTGAAAGTGTCGTCAAACTAGCTAAATCAGCACCATATGCAGAGGACTTCCTGCAGGGCTTCTTGCTGAAAACGTTGCAAAAGCAGCCGGATATTAGAATTGAGGCGCTCAATGAGGCTGCCAAACACCCTTCGGCTGCGCTGGAAGCCGAGGCAGTTAGGCTGCAGCGAGCCGCTGATAAACACGTCTCAGACCGTGCTAAACAGGTCGCTGCCGATATCAATTTGGCCAGAACCGTAGATCAATACAAGCGTTGGATATATGGCTCTGATGAGCAGTATAAATATCGAGCCATACAAGAATTAGGTTGGCTAAACGACAATCGGGCCATTCCGGTTCTTTTGGAGGTGATGGCAGCAGGGCAGCCGAAATGGAACGCCGTGGCCGTGGAATCACTGCAACACTACAATCCGAATATGATCGCTGTAGCAGCTCATCAAATGCAGCGCAGTGGCAGCCCAATTCGTTGGGCGGATGTCCAGCGGCAGATGGGTGCTAGCGGCCGTTAAGCCGGATGGAACATCTGGAAGAGCTTATCCATTGAGAAGCTCATTCTCACCGGTCTACCGTGTGGGCAGGTGTCGTTGCGCGGGGTTGCTATCCAATCGCAGAGAAGCGAAATGATCGATTCATCTGAAAGAGTCATTCCATTTTTCACTGCCGACTGGCAAGCAACTGACTTGGTTGCTTCCAGAATGATGTTGGCATGATCGCAGGTGATTAGCTGGTCAAGCAGTTCTTGAATAACTGCTTCGTAATTCTTGTGAGCAAGTTCTAAAGGCACTTGCGTGCATTGACTGCCACCATCTGCAGTGTGCTCGAATTCAAAACCAAGTTTTGCCAATACCGCTTCGTTTTCTTTCAAGCAAGAAGATTGCTCTGCGCTCAATCTCAAAGGTGCTGATATCAACAAGTGTTGCGTAAGCTCGGTTAAACGCCCTGGTTCGTTTTGCGCAGCCAAAAGGCGTTCGTAAATCGTTCTTTCGTGGGCAATATGCTGTTCGACGATTTCCAAGCCTTGAGATGACTCAATCAAGAAATAGGTGTTTTTCAAATAGGCGAGAAACCGCCAGCCATCAGGCAATTCGCGGCGCGCTGGAGTTTCTGTTTGTTCAAACAGAACCGGATCCATACTTGTATGTTTTGCTGAAATGCTTTCCGCGCTTTGCTCGGATGTGGGCAGATTGTAGGAAAGGCGATCTCTAAAACCTAATTGACGTGCCCGAGCTGGTGTTTCTGCAACCGCAGAATTCCTTTCGGGAAGGGCTTCCTGGGTCGATTGTTCGAAGCGAGCATAGGCGATTTGCGCATCCGGTGATGTATAGATTTGGGAATCGTTCGAGCGCGATTCTACGATCAAACTGACAGTGGAAACAGCGGCATGAGCCGGCGCACTCAGCTCATGATCATGTTGTGGCGCGGTTTCGGCAAAGTTGGGGCGCGGCAGCGAGCGCAGGGCCGTGACAATTGCCCTTTGCACCGTCATATAGACTTCGTTGCCTTGACTGTATTTGATTTCCTTTTTGGTCGGGTGAATGTTGACGTCGACGTGTGAGGGATCAAGCTCAATCGAAATTACGGCAAATGGATGTCTGCCTCTGGGAATCAGGTCGCTGTAAGCGTATTCGAGCGCCTTGTAAGTGAGCGGGCAGCGCACCGGGCGGTTGTTGACCATCGTCAAAATCGCTTTGCGATCGCCGCGGAAATGGACGGGTTTTGCCACCAGTCCTCTCACTTTGACACCATGCGAAACATCATGGTTGTTCACTTCCATAAGCGCTTCGTTGCCGGTGAAGAGCTTTGCTTCTTTCACGACTTGCGCCCAATTTGATGAGCCGCTGGTGCGCATGTGCACAACGCCTTCGTGTTCGACAGTAATGGCCACATGCGGGTAAGCGATAGCAAGGCTCTGCACGATTTCTTGAATGTGGGCGAATTCTGTGGAGGCTTTCTTGAGGAATTTCAGCCGTGCCGGCACGTTGTAGAACAGGTCGACGACTTCCATGGTCGTGCCGGGCGCGCAGCCTGTCTCGGTGCTGGTAATCTTGCCTTCTTGTGCGTCGATGCGGAATCCGCTAGGCGCGTCATGCAGGCGCGTGTAGCAGGTAACCTTCGCCACCGAAGCAATGGACGGTAGAGCTTCTCCGCGGAATCCCAGCGATGTCAGACGCCAGAGGTCGTCTGCGCTGGCGAGTTTTGATGTGGCGTGCCGTTGAAACGCGAGAACCGCGTCTTCAGGCAGCATTCCATGCCCGTTGTCGGCAATGGAAATGGTGCGGCAGCCTTCCGATACACTAACAGATATACTCGTGGCGCCTGCGTCGATGGAGTTTTCAACCAGCTCTTTGACGACTGACGACGGGCGCTCGACCACCTCTCCGGCAGCGATTTGACTGGCTATGTAGTCAGGTAGAACTTGGACTTTAGGCACGGGCTGATTCTAACAGAACCACATCGCTCAGTCCGCATCGGCAGCCCATGCCGATAGTTGAAAGTTATTTATGTCGCAAGACTAAAGCCTCTGCCTGTCCGGTGAAAAACATAAGAAAACAAACTAAATTTAAGGGTTATGCAAAAGCATTAGGAAGAAGGCATACTTGCCCCAGGAGACGCCGATTGGGTATGAGTTACTTCAGGAGGTAGAGAGGGAAACATGGGCAGGGAAATCGCAATGCCGGACAATGTCGTCATGGAATTGGTCGGCGATTCCACGGAAATGGATCCCGAGATCTTCTTTGAGGAACTCATGGGCCTTGTCGAGCGCTCGATTTTGCAGGGGCGCCTTTTGATTTCTCTGAAACAGGCAGGTCTTTCGCTTGTCGCGCTTGATACGACGAAAAAACCGTTTACCCAAGTATCTGATTTCCTGGTCTCCAATCCGCTCAAACAGCAGCGCTATGAAGCAGACGGTGAAGAAGGCTGTTATCGAGTAGAGCTGCCTTTCACCGACGAAATGGTTCAGGAATTGGAAGAGTTTGCGCCAGAACTGGATCTGGACCCTCAGTCAATAGATGAAATAATCGCCGCTTTCCTGCGCCTCTTCCATGCTTTCGTAGGTTTCGAAGTCGACAACGAAGAAGCCGGATACCAGGCGGCGATACGAGGATTGAAAGAAGACCTCGATGATTTCCACGAACAGGGCTGGACGATGTCCGGCATGGCAGGCGTCATCGATACGCCGGCGACAATGGATTCAAATGAAGTGTGGGACACCGAAAAGAAAAAACCGAAAGATTGTCCTTTCTTTTGCGTGTTTGATTGAACGCCCCGGGAAATCTCCATTCGGAAACGATGACGAAGGGAACTGATAAACGATTGCTGGTCTCCCTGCTGCTCGCTGCTGTTGCCGCGGCCATTGCAGTGATGGGAATGCACAATTTTGTGCCGTTTGAAACTGAAGTTTTCGAACGTTTGATGATCGCGTTTGGGGAAACAGAAACAGCGTTGAAAGCAGGACCAGGGGATGCAGGTTTGCGCTCTATCTGCAGTTGGGCCGTCGCTCTTCTTTTCTCATACGCAGGCGTGATGTTGGGATGGAAGCTTCCTGCAACGGTGCGCGCGTGGGTAGTTGGATTTTTGCAATTGTTTGGACCGTCCCTGATCATGTCCTTTTTTGCATGGAAATATCTGCAAATCAGCCTTGCACCGCTGACGTTTGTCGCAGCGATCGTGCTTGGACTAGCGGGCGGCTATGCCATGCGCCGCTGGGATGCTGAAGATAGCCGCATGGAGTCTCAGTTTTACCAGTTGCGTCTGCGAAATAACGAACTGCGCGATGTGCGTTTGCAGATGGTCAGGCAAGATGAAGTCGAGCGTCGCATGCTGGCTGCCGATCTGCATGATCAGGTGTTGAACGATATGAAACGACTGCGCAAGAAGTTCGAGTCTTACGCAAAAGAAAGAACTGATGAGCAGAAAGCCGAGATCGATCAGATTCTTGCCGCGACAATGGTAGAGATTCGAGAGGTGATGGACAGTCTGTGTCCATCAGCGTTGGAGCATCTGGGATTGACTGCCGCCCTGGAAGATTGCGCGCGCAAAGCCGGCGAAAAAGGCGGTTTTAAAGCACGATGCAAGAGCAAAGTTGAAGATGCGGATGCGGAAAAACTCTCTATTGTCGAGCAATCGTTGCTCTATCGTCTTGTGCAGGAAGCTTTGACCAATGTGATCAAACACGCCCAGGCCAAGACCGTGCGAATAAATTCCGAGGTTGATGGCAGCGACCTGGTTGTCACTATCGCTGATGACGGCAAGGGTATTCCCGCCGGCAAAATGAGCGAAGAATCCAGAGGTTTACGCTATATGCGCCAGAGGGCAGATCTGATTGGGGCGACGATTTCATTTCGTGCAGGCGAAGGGGTCGCCAGTCCGGGAACCATAGTCGAGATACGGGTTGACCTGGCGGGGAGAGGCGCAGTTGAAAGTACTGGTGGTTGAAGATGTTCCGGCATTGAGAGCGCATGCTGTCGAGGTTGTGAAACGGATGTTTCCGAAGGCGGAAGTCTCCGAAGCGACCAATGGCGCAGAGGGTCTTGAACTAGCCCAGAACAACGCACCTGACTTTATCATCATGGATGTTTCCATGCCTGAAATGAGTGGCATCAAGGCGGCGCAAAAGATCTGGCAGAACTTTCCCCAGCGCAAGATCCTCTTCTGGTCCCAGTATCACCGCGAGGCGTATGTGCGCGAGCTGGGAAAAATCGTTCCTGATGAGGCGATCCATGGCTATCTTTTGAAATCGGAAGGCGACGACAAGCTGGAAGAAGCCATCAATGCAGTTTTTAATGAAGAAAACCCATACATAGACCCGGTGGTTCGTGGAGTACAGGCGCGCCTTAAGTGCAAGGACAGCTCGCTGACGGATGTCGAGTTTGAAACCCTTGTAGACATCGCTACCGGACTCACAGACAAAGCAATCGCCGCACGGCGACATATTAGCGTGAGGGGGGTGCAGAACCGCCTCTCAATGCTGCTGGAGAAGCTCGTCAAAGGTGAGGACGCACACTTGCGTGAGAGCGCTGGGATGGAGATCTTCAACCCGCGCACTCGAGTCGTTTTCGAAGCCTTGAGACGCGGTCTGGTCGACCCTGACGAAGTTCAACAACTGGAATCTGATCTGACCGAGTGGATCGACGAAGAGTTTGATTATCAGCGCGTTGCAAAATAGTTCTCGCTAAACATCATAACTTTCCAAAAAACGGCAGCTAGTCACGATGATTTCATGCTGCACGACTATGATTTCAGCATGATGAATTCTGCCCTTTAAGAAACGGTGGCGGCGTTAGTTAATTTTAGGAGGAAGCCTAGTCTGTCTAGTTTCTGCGACATTCAAGAAGGTAGTGAATTGCCCGGTCGCGACCAGCATGCAGCCCAGGCTCAGCCGGTGGACCATGCACATCTCACGGCTGGTTTGTTTGACGATCGCGAAACAGGCTCGTACGTTCGTGCTCCATCTGCTACGCCGGTTACTGAATGGCTTCAACATTCTGCTGAGCGCACGGCCCAGGGACGTGGAAGTACGGCTGAGTATGCAGGTTGGATTGTAGGAGGAGCGGCCACGCTGGTCGGCTTGGCGCACGTCCCGAAATATTTCCTCCAGGCGACTGAGAAGGTCGGCGCTGCTGCGTTTCGAAACTTGAGGCCGGTCGAGGGTACCGTTCCTATCGTGCGTGATTATAGATTTGGCGACGGTTTTTCGATAGAGCAGGTCGCTAAAAGTGCCGGTTTTCACAATTCCTGGAGGGCTGAAACAGTCAAGGTCTTGGAACGCCCGGGTGCAGGACCGATAGGATTTGCCAGTTTTAGCGGCAACGAGGTGAGAGCCCTGGCAGTGTCGCCGTTGCACAGAGATAAATCGTCGATTCTGTTAAAAGCGACTCTGGATCATATGGCGGAAACCGGAGGTACATGGCTGGCAGTTCTCAAGCCTGAGACATCCGGCCGCCTTGTGGAGTTTTATGCAAAGAAAGGCAAATTCGAGATTTTGGAGAGAACCCCTCACAGGCTGCCAGGATTTACCGGGTATCGCTTGCAAATTCCCAAGATTGAAAATTGAGTAATCTCATGCCGGCACTTGCAGCCGTTCCTTAACCAGCAAGTGGTGCAGCGGCTCCACGGCTGCCTTCAGCTCGGAAGATTGAATCCACATCGATACGCGATTTCCATTCTCTATCGTCCAGTAACTCGGGCAAATTTTATTGCTCATCAAGCAAGAAAAGACATTGTTGATGGTGTCATTGGTGTTGCAAAGGTGTCCGACGATCGAGAGTTTCGCCAGAGAACGTTTGTGTTCCAACGGCAATTTCAATTCTCTTGCCAGTTGATGTTCCAAGATCGGCAGCTCTTTGCGTTTTCTTGAGCACTGAAAATCGGCTAAAACGCTGTCTGGAGCGGCTCTGACAGGTATGAGACAGTTGCGGCTTTGACGCTACTTTGACTTCGGGGTTGCGCTAGGTTTGACAACGAATTTGCTTGTAGACGCGCCAGCAATCAGGGCTTTGAATGATTGGCGCAGAAAGCCGATTTTTTTGCATTTTGCATCTCTAGATCTATAGATTCAAATTCTAATTCTCATTCCCGTTTTCAATTTTTCAAGCAGGCACAGCCAACACCTTCACCCTTTTCCTTTCGGCATCCTTATGCGCTTCAGAGCGATGACGATAGCCGATTTAGTAAAGGAAGTTGGCGGAGCTGCGCTGGCAAGAAGGAGAACTATTGTGGCCGAAAAAACCACGTATATATCCGTCGGCGAGGGAGAACTGATTCCTTGTGACGGAGTTGTGATCGAAGGCTGTGCGCTCGTAGATGAAAGCGCTATCGCGGGTGTTTCCGCGCCTGCATTAATTGATGATACGCACGGTCGCAACCAGGTATTCAAAGGCGGTTTGGTCGTAAGCGGACAGCTGAAAATCAAACCAAATAAGACCTAGCTGCGCCTGACCAGTAAAGGAGAAATCTCATGTGGCTAATTGCAATCGTTTTTTTCCTTGCTGCAATTTCTTTCGTGCTGGCACTTCGCGAGCAGGAGAAAGACAAGGCGGTGCTGCGGCATACGATCAGGGTCAATCTCTCAATTTTGCGTCCGGAACTGGTAAGACTTTCTGCGTTTGCTGAACAGCAGGAGCAGACTGTCGAGGTCAGAAAGGCTCGCGCATTGCTGACTCTGTCCAGTGCCCTGGCATTTGAAGCAGAGCGCAATCTGGACACTGCCTCAGAGCGTGCTCTGCAAGACAAGCTGAGCAAGGTCTTTCAAGCCATGAGCATCTCCACCCGGGTTCATCACATGCTCAAAATTGAGGTAGATATGACCGGGTTGGAGTAATCCTTAGTGGCAGATGCCGTGTCTTTGGGAGGCAGAGACGCGCACATGCAGCAAATATGCGAAAGCGGTCGGGTAATTCCGACCGCTTTCAATTTTGATGTGCGCTACTACGCGCTGTCGGAGCTGTCAAATTCAGGCCGGCACTTGCAATCTTTCCTCTACGAGCAAGTGGTGCAGGGGCTCCACGGCTGCCTTCAACTCGGACGATTGAATCCAAATCGATACACGATTTCCATTTTCTATCGTCCAGTAGCGCGGGCAAATTTTGTTGCGCATCAAGCAGGAAAAGACTTTATTGATTGTGTCGTTGGTGTTTGGAAACTGTCCGATGATTGACACTTTTGCCAGCGAACGTTTGTATTCCAGGGGCAATTTCAATTCTTTTGCCAGCTGTTTCAGTAGTTCGGGGGCGTTGAGCACGTGCCGATTGCCGACGGAAAAATAGGCTTTATTGGCGTTCTTCCGTCCGACGCGACAAACCACCTCCATGGTTATTCCGAGATCGGCAGCCCCTGCCCTGAGATTTTGAAGATTTGCCAGCTCTGCAAGGCTATCGGCGCTTGGACAGGCAAAAATCTCTTGCTGCTGATCGCAGGCCACTCCCAGGAAATCAGTGCCGGCCGTATTCTGCGTGATTAAAGTGCCGGGATTTCGCAAGTTGAATGCGGAGCGCACTCTGATTGGCACATCATGATTCCTGGCGATTTCCATTGCCGACGGCGCCATTACTTGAGCCCCGGCCCTGGCAAAGTTGAGCATTTCGAAGAAAGAAACTGATTCATATGTAAAGGCAGATGCGCACAGTCTGGGATCGCAGGAATAAATGCCGTCGACATCTGTATAAATGTCGCAACGTTCGGCCTTGAGTGCAACAGCCAGAGCCAGCGCTGTGGTGTCCGAGCCCCCTCGGCCCAGGGTAGTGATGGCACCATCTTCCGCCATACCCTGATAGCCGGTTACGACTGCCACTCGTTTTTGCTTCAAACACCGGTGCAGTTGGCTTGACTGTATTCTTTTGATTGCTGCTGTCCCAAAGGCGGAATCTGTGATTATGCCTGCCTGCCAGCCGGTGTATGCATTGGCGGGGATGTTGTCGCAATTGAGTGCCATGGCCAGCAAGCTGGCGGCAACTTGCTCACCGGTTGAGAGCAGAAGGTCCATTTCGCGTTTCGATTTTTTTGCATCAAAAGCGTTGGAAAGCTCCAACAGGTCATCGGTGGTATCGCCCATGGCCGAAGCTACGGCTACGACTGAGTATCCTTCGTTGACACTCCTGCGGGCAATGGCGGCTGCTTCCTTTATCCTATGAATATTGCCGAGAGCCGAGCCGCCGAATTTTTGAACCAAGATTTTCATTTTGTCTCCTTGAACCTGTGAGACGCTGGGCAGGCTCCGTCCGGGCGTCTGCATGTTTGTATCTTGAGTCGATCAGATCTTTAGTGGCAAACTGGGAGGTTTGCTAAATGCTGATTAAAGGCAGTCACTATGGACCTGCGATTGGATCAAAAAATGGCTTGGTGGCAATTCTGGTTCTAATGTTCTTGATCTTAATTTTGCTGGCCTTAATTTTGCTTTTGGCGCTCTTTGGATTCGAGTTCGGTCGCAGCATTGGTTTATGCGCAGCATGCTTCCTACTTTCTGGCACCTTTTCTCTAATTTTCATAGGTGATGTTCCTCCTTTAGAAAAACTGATCTCCCTGCAGCTCAATTAGACTTCGGCAGGCGTCCAAAAGTGGCGAAGATTTCGGTTAAGTACATAAAGTTAGTGTCAATTCATAATTCGTTAACAGGCGCGATGAAACAGCCGTTTCACCACTTTACTTCGTCAGGTTTTGGACTCCTTTATTCATCCGATCGGCTGTCATTTGATCTAGACTCTTCTGCTTATGGGAGGAGTCAACCGTGGTCGACGATTTCGAACAGTCACTTCAATTTGAGACTCTGGCAGCGTCGCTGAAGATGGACCAGAAGGCGGCAGCCGACATGGTTGAGCAATTGGCGCGCATGTTGAGCAGTTGTTTGCCGGACAGCGTAGAAATCAAGCGGGGCGGAGGGTTTTTCTCTAAAGAGAAGCCGGTCGAGCAGATGACGATTAAATTTGATGACTCGCACTATCAAATCGTCAAGACTGGCAACGGGCGCTATACCGCAAAACATCTCAAGATTGTCCGCGGTGTTGCTCTAAAAACGACGGAAATGCCTTTCGACAAATGCTTCAACGAGATTGTTGAGAGCTTGACCAAAATGGCGGAGAACAATGCAGCAGCGCGAATGGCGTTAAACAAGTTTGTACTCGGCTAGGCAAACCCAGGTTAGTTCAGTGAACTCTCAGTTCGAAAAAACAGACACCGGCACCATATGTGGTTAACATTCAAAAAAGACACACCGGAAGAGATTGAGCGGAAAGCCAAGGTGGCAGCCGCTATTGAGGCTCTGGATAATGGTCAAGTGATGCCGCGGGCAAAACACCGCATC
>CAZHEZ010000208.1:0-14575 GCA_964531315.1 uncultured Candidatus Obscuribacterales bacterium
CGATTCCCTGGATTTTGTGCGGCCCCGGCTTGAGCGGCTGACCGGCCAGGGTCTGCGTTATGACAGGGCTGTCCGACGGTTCTACCGCTACAACTTTTACATTCGGCTTGCGTTCTTTCAAAACCTGGCCGACACCGGTAATGGTGCCGCCTGTGCCGACTGCAGAAACAAAAATATCGATGTTGCCATCCACGGCTTTCCAGATTTCTTCAGCCGTCGTCTCTCTGTGCACTTTGGGATTGGCCGGATTTTGGAATTGCTGGAGCATAAAGGCATTTTTGGTGGTCGAAACCAATTCGTCGGCCTTATTGATAGCGCCCCTCATTCCCTCTGCGCCGGGGGTCAATACCAATTCCGCCCCCAGAGCGGCCAAAAGCTTGCGGCGCTCCAGAGACATCGTGTCGGGCATAGTCAAAATCAGCTTATAACCGCGTGCGGCAGCAACAAATGCCAGTGCGATGCCGGTGTTTCCGGAAGTCGGCTCGATTAAGGTCGTGCTGCCGGGCGAGATCACGCCCGCCTTTTCGGCTTCATTGACCATGGAGACGCCGATACGGTCTTTGACTGAGCCGAGCGGATTCATAGATTCCAGTTTGACCACGACTTCTGCGCCCAGCCCTTTGGTGAGCTTGTTGAGTCTGACCATGGGCGTTGCGCCCACTGTTCTTGTTATGTCGGCTGCTATTTGTTCTGTGCCGGCTCTGGTTGCTGTCATTGTGAAACCGCCTTTTTCTCTTTGAATTTATCGGTATCAGGTTGAGGTGGATTCTCATGCGGAATCGGGTTGTTGGCTTCCAGCTCGGCCAGACGCTTTTCGCCTATTTCCTTGAGGATTTTTCCCTTGGTGCTTTCCTTGTGATCGGGAGACTTCATCATTTTGTCGCCCTTGGCGATCAGGCCTTTGGCATGGGTGATGCTGGCTTTGTACTTTTTCTGCATACGCTTTTCGTCTTCGGTATAGTCACTGGGCGCAGCCCCGCTCAGCAAATCGGCGGCTTTGGCTTGACCGGGCGTGGCAAAATTGCCTCCGGCACCGGGCACATTGCCGGAATTGCCATTGGGATCGGCCATTTGCCCGGCCGGCATCGCAGAGCCGAAAAAGTCATTGGGACCTGCCACTGCAGGTTGGCTGTCGACCAGATTGGAGGCCATCACTGCCGTCAGCAAGCTGAAGAAAATCCTGTTTCTTTTTGTCTGGTGAGAACTGGTTGTGTGCATTTGCATAAAGTAGGACTCTCCTTAAAGTCTGATGCTTAGCCGACTGTAGCTAAACCCGGAAATTGGCGATTATGAAAGTCTGTGGATTGCTGAAAAGCGTGCGCGACCTTTAGGACGACAGCATCGCTCAAAGCGTTTCCTAAAATCTGCAGGCCAATAGGCAATTTGTCTTTGCCCAGTCCGGCCGGAATAGAGATACCGGGAAGACCAGCCAGATTGGCCGGTATTGTGGCAATATCGGAAAGGTACATACTTAATGGATCTTCTGTTTTCTCACCGATTTTAAATGCCACCGTGGGTGATGTCGGTGAAATGAGCACGTCACAAGTTTGAAAAACATTGTCGAAGTCGTTTTTGATCAAACGCCTGACCTGTTGTGCCTTTTTGTAATAGGCATCGTAATAGCCGGAGCTCAAAGCATAGGTGCCCAGCATAATTCGCCGTTTTACTTCCTGCCCGAAGCCATGGGAGCGGGTCGACATGTACATTTGCAAAATAGAATTAGATTCCCCGGCGGCACCGCCTGTTTCTCTCAGTCCGTATTTGACGCCGTCATAACGAGCCAGATTGGCCGAAGCTTCTGCGGTGGCAATCAAATAATAAACAGGCAGGGCAAATTTTGAGTAAGGCAAAGAGACATCAATTACCTGGGCGCCCAGTTTTTCAAAAACCGCGGCCGCCCCACGGATGGCACTGACGATTTCCGGCTCGATGCCTTCTCCTACCAGTTCGGTAATGATGCCCACCTTCAAGCCTTGCATGAGCTTGTCAGGTCTGCCGGCCAGCGCTTCTTCAAAACGAGACCCCTGGTTTTTAAAGGGATCGGGAATGGAAGTGGAGTCTTTCTTGTCGTGTCCGGCTATGACTGAAAGCACAATTGCCGTGTCTTCCACGCTTCTGGCCAGAGGTCCGATTTGATCGAGCGAGGAGGCAAATGCCACCAGGCCAAAACGGGAAACCATTCCGTAAGTAGGCTTCATGCCGCTTACACCGCAAAATGCCGCCGGTTGCCTGATTGACCCACCGGTGTCGGATCCCAGAGCGGCCACTACCATTCCGGAGGCCACAGCCGCTGTCGAGCCGCCTGAGCTGCCGCCGGGCACGCGCGACAGGTCCCACGGGTTGGCGGTGGTTTGGACGGCGGAATTTTCAGTGGACGAGCCCATGGCAAATTCGTCCATGTTGGTTTTGCCCACGAAAAGCGCGCCTGCTTGATCGAGTTTTTGAGTTACTGTCGCTTCATAAGGAGCAATAAAATTCGCGAGGATTTTGCTTGAGCAAGTAGTCGGATAGTCGGCCACGCAAATGTTGTCTTTGATTGCCAGGGGAATTCCGGCCAGAGCAGGTAGAGATGCGCCCCGGGCGATAAGCTCGTCTATTTTTGCCGCTTGTTTGCGGGCCCGATCTTCAGTCAAGCATGTGAACGCTTTAATGTCGCCATCGAGCGCCTGCACGTGCTGAAAATGGGCGGTCAGTATCTCTTGAGCCGAGACCGACTTTTCCGCCAAAAGCTTTTTCAATTCACTTATCGATTTGCCGACAAGCTCAGACATAATCGCTCCAAAATGCCCAGGGCAAGGCTCTAGATTTTAACCCGTAACCTTCTTGAAAAGAAGGCTTGCATTGTGCCCGCCAAAGCCAAAACTGTTGGAGAGAGCTATGTTTATTGGGTAATTCTTACGTGCCACGTTCGGGCAATAATCGAGGTCGCAATCAGGATCGGGATTGTCGAGATTGATGGTGGGAGGGACAATCGAATGTTCGATAGCCAGGCAGCAAACGGCAGCCTCAATGGCTCCGGCAGCGCCCAGCAAGTGTCCGGTCATTGATTTGCTGGAGGAGACCACCACACCACCTTTAGTGGCATGCTCTCCAAAGACGCGCTTCATGGCAGTGGTTTCCGCTTTGTCACCAAGCGGGGTAGAGGTGCCGTGCGCGTTTATGTAATTTACTTCAGTTGGCTTTACATCAGCCTGAGCCAGAGCCATCTTCATGGCCCGCATGGCGCCGTCGCCGTCGGCGCAGGGTTGAACGATATCGTGAGCATCGGCAGTCAGTCCGTAGGCGGCAATCTCAGCGTATATATGCGCGCCTCTGGCTTTTGCGTGAGTCAAACTTTCCAGGATTAAAACCGCGGCCCCTTCGCCCATGACGAAGCCGTTTCTGTCCTTATCAAAAGGCCTCGAGGCTTTCTCAGGTTCGGAATTACGCACCGAAAGCGTGCGAGCGGCCGCAAAACCGGCCATTGAAAGAGCGGTAATGGGAGCCTCGGAGCCCCCGGCAAACATGATGTCAGCTTCGCCGCGTTCGATAATACGAAAAGCATCCCCGACCGAGTGGGCCGAGGTGGCGCAAGCCGTAACGTTGCAGACATTGGGTCCCTTGGCATTGTGCAAAATGGAAATCCAACCGGCTGCCATATTGACGATAAAGAGCGGCACTGTGAATGGAGAAACGCGATCCGGTCCTTTTTCGTGCAAAACGCGAATTTGATCTTCGATTGACTGAAAACCACCGGCTGCCGAGCCGACAGCAACACCCACCCGTTCTGGATCTTCTTTGGACATGTCCAATTTCGCATCTTGAGCAGCCAATTGAGCAGCGGCAATTGCGTATTGAACAAAACGATCGGTGCGGCGCGCCTGCTTGGGATCGAGATATTTTGAGACGTCGAAGTCAGTCATTTCCGCGGCGATCTTGCAGGCGCCCTGCAATTTCTCCGGAATGCGCGTCACATTCTTGACGCCGGATCGTCCATTGACAATGCCGTCCCAGAACGCCTCTTTGCCTATGCCCACGGCGCAGACGGGGCCTATGCCTGTAACTACGACTCTTTCTTTAGTCATGAATCAATTTATACGTTCTACGCAACACGCCTATAACACGTTGTCAATTTCGGCAACAGTGCCGGCCAAGCTCGGGACATCGCCCCTGCCTGCGCCATCAAATCCGGTGCCGAATTTGTCATGTCCAATCACCTGGACGGTGATTACACGTGCTGAGAGATGTACTTTACGGCTTCGCCAACGGTGGTGATTTTTTCGGCGTCTTCGTCCGGAATTTCCATGCCGAACTCTTCTTCCAGAGCCATAACCAGCTCGACAGTATCGAGGGAATCAGCACCGAGGTCCTTCGTGAAGCTCGCTTCCATGGTCACTTCGTCAGCGTTGACGTTAAGCTGAGCCACAGCAACCTTCTTGACTCGTTCGAAGGCTTCCTTCTCTTCCATGTGTCCTACAACCCCCTTAAATCAAATAGAAACGCACACAACACTAACCGGCAATTCAACCAACGGTTGTGTGCCAAGGGCACCTAGAATAGCACGTCGGCGATCCTGCGTTCACGGTTTTATAGATTCGTTTACGTACGGCTGAGAGTACGTAAATAAAACCCAGCCCCGGGCTGTTTACGTGTACAAACCGCCGTTGACTTCCATCACTTGACCAGTCACATAATCACCCAGGGCAGCAAAGAAAAGCACAGCGCGAGCAATGTCATCGGGCGTGCCCATGCGGCCTGCGGGAATTTTTTCAACGAATGAGTTTATGATTTTTTCACCCAGAGCTTTGGTCATATCGGTATCGATAAAGCCTGGTGCCACTGCGTTGGAAGTGATATTGCGTTTGGCGTATTCAAGCGCAATCGTCTTTGTAAAACCAATCAGGCCGGCCTTGGCAGCTGCATAGTTGACCTGGCCAAAATTGCCATGAACGCCGGTTGTGGAAGCGATGTTAATAATGCGCCCATAACGCTGCTTGGACATAATCTTGAGAATCGGTTGGGTAACCTTGAAAGCGGAAGTCAAATTGGTATCTATTACTGCTTGCCAATGTTCTTCGCTCATTTTTATAAACAAATTGTCGCGGGTGATACCGGCATTGTTGACCAGAATGTCGATTTGACCGAATTTCTCCATAGCCGCTTCCACCATCTTTTCGATGCTTTCGGTGCTGGTGACATTGGCCGGGCAGCTGACTGCCTGAAAACCTGCTTTCACCATTTCTTCTGCGGTGGCATCCGATGTTTCAACATTGATGTCGTTGATGACAATCTTGGCTCCATGCATAGCTAAAACCGTGGCGATTGCTTTGCCGATTCCTCTGCCCGATCCAGTCACAAGCGCAACTCGGTCGGCAAGCACATTCTTAAGTCCTTCCTTTTCAGGAGACACTGAAGCCGTCATCTAACACTCCTCCATTTCTATAAATACAAAAACTAAAAACTAAGGCCATAGATCGAATAATTGATCGGCCGCTTTTTCCAATCTGTCACGATGGGCAATTTTGGCAAGCCAGCGCTCCGGTATTTGAGAAGCGCCATGATAACCTCCGGCCAGGGCGCCGACGATGATGCCCAGCGTATCTGTTTCACCGCCTGCCACTGCCGCATGGCAGATGGCTTCTTCCAGATTGTGCCGGAAGATGAGGAAGATGCCGACTGCTGTCGGCACCAATTCATTTACTTCATGACCGATATTCAACAATGAATAGGGCAATTGATCGGCCGGATTCATATAGTCCAGATCCGGCGCCACATCGTCCCAGGCTTCTGAGAAGCGCGGGTCGATTTTCTCAGCCAGAGCGTGCTCTCGCCGGACATACTCGCGCACTTGCTCCTCTGTGTCCAGCTTGGCGCCGCGCACAAAGAAGCCGACGCTGTCTGCAATCACGGCTGCCGCCGCATAAACCCGTTTATCCAGGTGAGTAAGTGAGGCCTGCTCTACGGCCGTATCGGCGACGCGGCTGCCTTCGTCCGAGTCGGGCAGACAGGCGCAGGGATAGGAACGAGAAGCCGCAGAAACGTGCAGAGCGCCCACGCTCTTATCGGGCGGTGCTACCCCGTCAGCCATGCGGCGCAATCCTTTTAGCAATTGCGCTCCCGGGCCCGACGCCAGAAATTCTTTGTCGGACAAAAGGGCAATATAGCGATCTTTTAAGTCGGCCCGGCTGAATTTGCCTTGCGATGCAGCCAGTGAGTCGGCCAGTTCCATAGCCAGAAAACATTCCGGCAGCCATTCACCGGCTTGATGGTCGGGCAAGACACTGCGGGTCAGACCGGGAACGAAGTCCCGCAAACTGGAGCCGGCCGTAGCCAGGATTTCCTTATGGTTCAGCCCGATAGCGCTGCCGCCCAGCGAATTACCGCAAGCCGCCGCCAGGATCACTCCTCTTATCTTGTCCTTAAGCTCATCTTTGGAAATTTTTCCTTTCAAAGATCCGCCTGAACTCTGAGGTTTTTTCTCCACTTTGTCGCCTCTAAATCAGTAGTAAAAGGCAAGAAGGGGCACCTGTGCCCTTTTCTGCCTGCATTTTTTTAGGCCTTTGCCATGGCAGACAATTATGACAGAAGCCGATTTTAATGTCGGCGTGGGATTCTTACGCAAGCGACCGTAATTTCCCGAATATACACGCGGTAGGCCGGTGAGATAGTCTTAAGGAGTGAAAGGTCGCTGTCTGCCGTAACTGGAAAACGGAGGCGGCGGGCGAAGATTAAGACGAATCTACCCTGGTTCATTCCCAGAGAACTCCGATAAAACCCTTCAACAAACCGGGCAGACAAGCCCGGTGACGCGGTTTTGCTCGTCTTAAATCTCTCGTAACACAGGGTTACACAGGAAACCTTCTGGAGGTCTTACATGGGCGGCAACGGCAACACGTTAGGCGATCAAATGCTGGTCAACGCCACCGACGATTTGAACGGTGTGGCTAACCAAGCCAATCAAGCCGCCAATCAAGCCCGAGAAAAATTGAGCCTTTCAGGACAAATGCTGCAAGGCGCCATTCCCCAGGACGCTGCCAATGTACCGACAGAAGACATAGGCGCTCTCGAGCGTTACGGAACAGTATACGGAAAAGGTCTTTTAAGAACGCCGGAAGGTATGTTCAACACCTTGGGGCATTACTGGAATAATCCCGGCGAAGCAGCCGGCAAAGCACTTTTCGCCGGCTCCATCGGTATCGCGATGCGCACGTTTTTGCCTAAGACAGGCGCCGGGCGCGCGGCAATCGCCACGGTCATGGGCGGCATGTTCGTCATCGACGGCATCAAAGCCATCGCCTCTGGAGGCGAAGAAGCATCACAAGCCAGAAACCGTCAGGAATTGAATCAGGCTGCCACTCATTTCGGCGACCGTATGGGCATGTTTGCCTTCGATGCCGCAGCCGGCGGCTATATCGGCATGAAGGCCGAAAAAATGACCGGTGCCATTTTTGAAAACCCGGTGGGCGCTGCGACCAAAGTGGGCGGCTGGGCAGACAGCGTTGTGGGCAGATTCAGCAAGGCCGCACCGGCAGCTGAAGGCGGAGAAGCGGCTGCTTCCTCCTCCTCTTATGCAGGACGCCTGGGCAGATTTGTCGAAAGCAACGATGTGAAACCAAAACTGGCAGCCTGGGACAAGAAAGTAGAAAAATTCTGGACCAGCGACGATTCCAAAGTCGGCAATTTCCTCAACAGAACAACCGAAAGAGTCGACCAGTGGGCCTCCAAATTCAAACCCAAAGAAGAACCGGTAGCCAAGAATCCACTTGCCAATATTCCGCCGGAAATGGCCAAGTCTTTGATGGAACAGGCCCAGCGCCAGCACATCGAAGCTGTCGATTCGCACATGATGTACCGCTATGGTATCAAAGGCGCAGACGGCGAATATCATGGTTTTGATCGCACTCTGGCCCTGCTCAAAAAGGGACTCAATCCTGAGCAATTGACAGCCAGTGAGAGTATTCCCAATGTGCCCGACCTGGCCAATAGCAAGCTCGATGCGGCCCTGGCCGGCTTGAGAGCCAGCCGAGAGCAGCTCCTGGGTGTCAACGACGCCATGACCAAAATGGTGGAAGTGGGAGACAATGCCGGCGCCAAGTCGGTTGTCGATGGTGGCGAAATACCGCCCAATTTGAAGAAACCCGAAGGCGGCACGACAGTCGTAGAACCGCACGAACAGCCTGGTCAGGTGCCTCATGAAGGCGAAGTATCGGCAGCGCAATTGCAATCCGACAAAGAGATAAACGTCGCCAACTTGCAGGCTTTAGCCAAAGTGACAGCCGATGAGCGCGGTGCCATCAGCGCCGAAGACACCATGGTGACCGCCTACAAAAACCAGATGGAAGGTCAGGTCTACAACGCCGTCACGCCGAATGCCGAAAGAACGCCTCTGGGACCGGAACATATTCCGCCGGCAAAAACAATGTTTGCCCTGGGCAAAGAAGTAAACAACATGGCAGATGTCAACCAGGTTGACGATCTCTTCCGCTTCTTTGCTGATGCAGCCACTCAGAGCCAGGCCGGCGGTTTGGGACCGCAGCAGGCTCTGGCCCGCCAGCTCAATCTAGTAGGCAACGAATTCTTCTCTTTCCTGGTCGACTCCATGAAAGAAGCAGGCATCAAAGATCCTTTCACCATCCTGCAAGGCAAAACGCCGCCACTGTTTGCTGTATCGTCCGACCTGGTCAAGACTCCGGACGGCAAGCTGGTGAATGCAGGTCCATACACCATGCGCCGCATCGTCACAGACGATCCGGTCACAGGCGAGAAAGTGACAGTCTGGGGACCGGATCTGGTCAAGTACCCGATCAATATGTTCGGCGAACGCGCCTCCACAATTGGTGTCTACGCACACGAAATCGGCCATGACTGGAACGGTTTGATTGCCAAATTCTTGAACACAGCCGGTGAAGGCGGCGTTCTCACCAAAGCCGTCGAAAAGGGACTGGGTGCCAAGTACAACGAAGTAGCGACAATCATCAGCAAAGACGGCACGCCAAAAGAACTGGTCGTCAACGGCGAGAAGTGGACCAATGGTCGCTTGATCGAAAGTTATCTGAGAGCGACAAGAGACGAAAACACATCAGACATAATAGGTACCGCCTGGACAGGCTCCAATATGCCGGCCAGCTTGGCTCGCTTGCTGATGGGCGGACGCCGCAACGGCGGACTGATGGAAAATTCCAACGTCTTCAGTCCCTCCAAGATGGCCTCTACAGACAATCCAATGGGCTTCGAAGTGCATGCCATCGACGCCTTGAGAATGGTGATTGGCGCCAAGACGATCGAATACCTGGGCAAAGGCGATCCGGTTTTGGAAGCACAGGCAAAATCACTTTTGCGCTTGTCTCGTGAAGGTTCTACCAAAGGCGACTACGAGCTGTACAACCTGGACAAGCCCGGTCAAAAGGTAGTGATCGAACGTGCCACCATGGACAATGTGATCAACGAGTTGATCACCGCTCAAATGGAAACACCGCTCAAAGTTTTGGAAGGAAAAACATTCGGCAGCATTTTGCCTCCTTTGAAAACCAACTACGCCAAGATGGAGCAGCTGGGCACAAAACTGGCCGACGCCATTCAAGCCGGCAAAGACGTGAAAGACGTAATCGGCGATCCCAAGCAATTCACCAACGACTACACAATCACTCAGGTATTCGGCTCCGGCATGCCAGCCAAACTAAAACTGGTCGAGCGTGGAGTGGACCCGCTCAAAGCGCACCAGATGGTCACCGAATACTCCGATCGCATGCGCCAGCTCTACCTGGAAACAGGCGACCCGCACGTTCACTCATTGATCGACAGCAAAGGACCGCAGCCGCTTTTGCCTTCAATCAGAAGCCGCGTCTCGGCATTGCGCAGTTCGGTTCAAGATGGTGCCATCAATTTGATCGGCAATCAAAACCAGATTCGCTGGTGGACAAGCCGCAACGCCACACCCATCGTAGCTGGAATCGGCACCGCATCTTTACCCACTAACGACATGTCATTGGCTCAAAGAATGAGAACTCGCATGAACTCTCAAGAACTAATGGCAGCCGAACAACAGCGCCAGGCTCTCTTGCTGCAACAACAGCAGCAGCAACAGGGACGCTAAGAGTCCGATATTTCTCAGCTTATGGGCGGGCAAAATGCTTATCCTGTAATATGTGATTTGATTCCGTGATGGAGTTATTTCATTTGTTCATGTGGAGCATGCGCAGAAGTTTCAGGCGGCGAGAATTTGTTGCAGCCGCACTTGCAACGATAACGACCCTGACACTCACCCTTCCGGTTCATGCCCAGAGGGAATACCTCAACCCGAATACGCCCGGCACCAATGTGGGACGGGCCCAATCGAATTACCAGAAAGGGCTGCAATGCTTCCAGAACGGCGATTTCGTGCAAGCAGTCAATTTTATGAAATTGGCCCAAAACGACGACCCGGCCAATAAGAAAGTCTGCCACTGGCTGGCCCTGGCTTATGCTGAGGCTGGCGATACTTATAACGCCAACATGTGGTTCGGTTCTGCATTAACGCTCGACTACAACTATGTCGAATGCAGAAACAATTACGGTCTCTTTATGAAAAAGACCGGAAAAAATTTCGAAGCCGAAAAAATGTTCGAGGAAACCATAAAGATCAATCCCAAGTATCCGGATGCGCATTATCACCTGGGTGAAATGCTTCGCGACAAGGGCGATCTCGATGGTGCGATCGAACAATTCAATGACGCTATCCGCTGCAACCCAAATTATTTCGAGGCTCTGCAAGATCTCGGACTGGCCATGTATCAAAAATATTCATCCGGACTCTGCGACATTTCCGAATCGCTGGAAAGGCTGCAGGAAGCAGAAAAGCTAATTCCGAATAATCCGATGATTCATTATTATCTGGGCAATGTCTATTGTGGAAATTCGCAATTCGATCTGGCGGAAGCAGAGTATCGAAAGGCTTTGCAATGCGATGCCAAATTTGCTGCCGCCGACTATGAATTTGGCCGGGTGCGCTATTACAGAGGTGATGTCGATCGCTGCCTTCTGGCTATGCGTGAGGCAGAAAAGATCACACCTGTTTATGCCGAGTCGAAGAAATACCCCGGTGTCGAATTAGACAAGCTGAAAATGTATAAAGCAGCCTGCTGCGAAGTAAAAGGTCTGGGCGTTGAAGCAGTCGACACCTATAAAGAAGCGGCTGCCATGCAGCATGAGGTCGACAGAGTCAATACGCTCAAACACATCACCCAGCTGGAGAAAACCTTGCGCTCAAGCGCCCGCCGCAAAGGAGCGCCATTTGACATGGCCGAGGTGCAAGCGCTGGTGAAAAAGGGTCTATTCGAAATAGAAGGCGGCGACTATGAAAGCGCCAAGCGCACCTACGGTCGCGTGCTGGAACTTTATCCGGAATGCTATGAAGCGGTTCAGCATTTAGGTGAAATAAGTGAAATCTCCGGCGATTTAAATGGAGCCCTGACCAAGTATCAGCAGGCTCAGGCCCTGCGCCCGGGATTCGGGGCCTCTTTTTTCAATCTCGGCATAGTTCTGGAAAAGATGGGCCTGGCCAGTGATGCCGGCATGATGTACCAGAAGTTTCACGAAATCGACGGTAAGTACCCATATGATCCGCATCATATAGTCACTATTCAGCAAGACGAAGTGCGCCGCCGCGCCCGTGAAGTTGAGTTCAAGAAGCGCGGCTACTGAGCTTTTCCACCAATACTTCTCCTTGATTAAAAAGGCTTACAGTGCCGCAATGGTCGTCCTGCCTGTTATCATTAGGCCGTCAAGGGAAACACGCCATGTCAAAACACACGCAGGGCTCAGCCAAACAAGTCTCGACCCATACCCTATTGAAATACAAGGGTGAGGGCAGAAAAATCGTCTGCCTGACCGCATACGATTATTCGACCGCCCAGATTGTGGACAGGGCTGGTGTTGACGTCATTCTGGTCGGTGACAGCCTGGCCATGGTAGCGCTCGGGCACCGCACCACTCATGCCGTCACCATGGATGAAATGCTTCATCACACCCGGGCAGTGACCAGAGGCGCTAAGACCGCTTTAGTCGTAGCCGACCTGCCTTTCATGAGCTATCAAGTCGAGGTCACACAAGCAATCACCAATGCCGGCCGCTTTATAAAAGAAGCAGAAGCGCATGCGGTAAAACTGGAAGGGGCCACTCCTTTAAACCTGGAAATTGTCGAAAGGCTCGTCGGAATGGGAATTCCCGTCATGGGACATTTGGGTTTCACGCCCCAGTCCATTCATGGATTGGGCGGCACCAAAGTGCAAGGAAAAACAGCCGAAGATGCCATCAAGCTAATCCGTGACGCCAAGGCTCTGGAAGAAGCCGGTGCTTTCAGCGTGGTTCTGGAGATGGTACCGAAAGCGGTGGCAACAATCTTGACCGAAGAAATGAAAATCCCGACAATCGGAATTGGTGCAGGCAACGGTTGCGACGGACAGATTCTCGTCACTGATGATTTGCTCGGCAAGTTCACCGATTTCCAGCCGCGCTTTGTCAGGCGCTATGCCAATCTTTCCGACCTTTGCACAGAAGCAATCGGCAATTATGCCAAGGACGTCAAAGCAAAACAATTTCCGGATGATTCCGAGTCTTTTGCCATCTCAGAAGAAGAAGAATTGGAATTGCGCCAATTGATCGCTGCCGACATGGAATTGAAAGGCGAACTGACCTGCTGAGTTGTTGCCGCTTTGCTGCCGGTCGATATATGAGACCAATTTGCTTTTCTGCATTGCCATTGGTCTTTTCACGCTCAGGCTAAATTGGGCTGGCCATATTATCAAAAGCTAAGAAACGTTTCTTCGCGACACGAATACAAGACCGGCGCTAAAGTCAAACACTGATGACCAGCAGGTCTTATTCATCGCTGGTCAGAAGTGGCCAATTGGATACTGGAGCACATTAGCAAAAACTTCGGGAACTTTCAAAAGAAGTTCTGGTCGAACCAGTGGCAAACGGATAACAGAGACTGGTTGGCACCAATCGTCTGTATTCGATTGGTTACGAAAACACAGACAGATTTATACGCGGTCGAGATCACTCAATCAGTCCGCGTAAGGGCAAAACACACGCTCGGCATCTGCTGTGCTCAGAGGATGAGTTGATGAACAGAAAGAGAAAAGTGAGCGCGTTGCTCGTTGCAATCGTGTGTTCACTTACATATACAAGGGCTGCTTACGCAAACTCGCTAGACGGATCATTCAAGAAAATCTTTTCCGGCATTGCTTCCTGGTACGGCGGAAGATTCCAAGGAAGGCGGACGGCATCAGGTTCTACATACAACATGAATCAGATGACCTGCGCACATAAAACCCTGCCATTCGGAACAAAGCTGATAGTGAAAAACCAGACAAATGGCAAGACCTGCCAAGTTACAGTTACGGATCGAGGTCCGTATTATGGTGCGCGCGTTCTTGATTTATCCAAAGCGGCAGCCGACAAATTGGGGGTAGGCGGCATAGAACATGTCGTCTGCTACATAGGAAAAGCAGTATCGAAGGGGATTGGCGGTACTGCCAAGGGCATTGCCGGAACCGCAAAGGGCATCGAGGACACGGCCAAAGGAACCGGCCAAAAAATTGCCAGCCTGCCTGGCACTTTCCAAAAGATGGCCAGAGAGCTCAGTCAGTCCCATCGACAATTGCCTGAAGATGACATTGCTATTTCCGCCAAGCCGATGAGCAAACAAGCCTTCAGAAAAGAAATCGAGCATTATTACGCCCACAGGGCGCTTTCATTTGAAACACCGGAAGTCCCCAGCTGGCAAATGAAAGGCAGCCTGGAACCACGCGCGAAAACCGCTTGTCTATTGGTTCCACATCGGGGCGCCTCGGACAATAACGCGGCCGCAAAGTCTGTCCTTGCAGCCCTGGAACAAGATATCTTCTAATCAGTGACAGGTGCCGCAGGAAGAGCTGGAGCAGGAGCCGCAGCCACCGCCGCCGCTTGATGTTTTGGAGGACTTAGTGCCTTGACCGACATCGGGGGTGGTGCCGCCGGCACGAATAAACGCATTCCAGATGCGCGTGACGTCGCCGCTGCCGCATTTCTGGCAGGCGCAGTCAGTCGATTCAGCAGTCATCGAGCGTTCAATTGTGAACACTTCTCGACAGTCTTTACAGCGGTAATCGTATTGAGCCATGTCTTATTGCCTTTTAAATCACGGGTTCAATTTAGTGTGCAGGAGCCGGCTGTGCCGCTGTTCCAGATGATGGAGCTTCAGCCTCCGGGAGATCCGATTTAGGAGTGCCTTTGACCGGAGCGTCCGTCGGCGGAGTCTTAGGCGCAGAAGCATCAGACTCCTGGCTTTGCGTCTCGGCATCCTTTTTCTGTTGTCGCACTTCTTTGGCTTTATCCTTCATGGCTTTGAAGCTGAGTTTGCCAGTCATGAGCGCGCTCACGTCATTAACCATAATCACGACCATCAGCACAATCAGGCTGATGAAGCCCCATTTGACAATTTCTCCCTGGGCGCGTTCTTCCATGGGCTTGCCGCGAATCGCTTCGTAGCACATGAAGGCGAGGTGGCCTCCATCCAGCGCCGGCCATGGCAATAGATTGATTATCGCCAGGTCCATGCTGATCATGATAGTGAACA
>CAZHEZ010000209.1:0-13938 GCA_964531315.1 uncultured Candidatus Obscuribacterales bacterium
GCTGGAAATGCACCAGATAGCGATCGCACACAAGGGCGATCCAATCGGGCTGATGTATGGCCTGTACAATGATCACCTGGTCCACGTTGGCTAGCAATGGCCGACTGAGAAGATTTTCTCTTTCCAGACAACTCGTGATGACGCCGCTCCCTTTCTCGGGATCGATATCATCGAGAGTGACCCGGTCTCCAGTGACGATGGAGACGCCCTCCTTTTTCAGCCGCCCGCGCGCCTGGCACAGAAGGTTGATGTCCAATTCCGGCTGATAGACAAGATAGCCGCCGGCATGGCTCCTGATCACAGTGCCGACTGTCCCTTTTGACGAGACCGTTTCAGCGCTATCAGTTGTCGAATCAGAAAAACCGGTCAACGCCCGTCAATCCCTTCAAAAATCCAGCCTCAGCCCATAAACAGAATACACCGAGTACAACAGATATTTCCGGGATTCCCGGCTAAAACAAACCGAGAAAACCAAAGCCCGATCGCCCAAGGACGACTAAAGGAAACATGAATTCAGCAACCATGGAAAAACCCGAAACCCAATCAGTCGATAATATGCAAGGTGCCCAGGAGCAGGCTTCTGCCGTCTCTGAAGCACAAATGTGCGAAGCGATGGCCCACATTCGCAATATCGCCATCATCGCTCACGTCGACCACGGCAAAACCACTTTGGTAGACGGTTTCCTGCGCCAAACCGGCGTATTTCGCGACAATCAAGAAGTCGTCGACTGCGTCATGGACTCCAACGATCTCGAGCGCGAGCGCGGCATCACCATCCTGGCCAAGACCACTGCCGTCAAGTACAAAGAATTTCTGATCAACATCGTCGATACGCCCGGACACGCCGACTTCGGCGGCGAAGTGGAGCGCATCCTGGGCATGGTGGACAGTTGCCTGCTGGTTGTTGATGCCGGCGAAGGTCCGATGCCGCAGACCCGCTTTGTCCTTAGAAAGGCTCTCGAGCGTGGATTGCGCCCGATCGTCGTCATCAATAAAATCGACCGCCCTAACATCGACCCGCATATCGCCGTCGACAAAGTCTTTGATCTCTTCGTCGAACTGGGCGCCTCAGGCGAGCAACTCGACTTTCCCTATATCTTTGCCTCCGGCGTCAAAGGCATCGCCACCAAAGATCCTGATGTCGAAGGTCAAAATTTGATCCCGCTTTTGGACCTCATGGTTGAGCATTGCCCGCCGCCCATCGGCAATCCGGAAGCGCCCTTGCAAATGCAAGTGACCATCCTCGATTACAACGACTATTTGGGTCGCATCGTCATTGGTCGCATGTACAACGGCCGCGTCAAAGACGGCGAGCAAGTTGCCCTTATGAAGGAAGACGGTTCTGTAGTTAAAGGCAAAATCTCCAAGCTTTTCACATTCCACGGTTTGAAGCGCATTGAAGCCAGTCAGGCTCAAGCCGGACAAATGGTGGCAATTGCCGGATTTGCAACTGCAAACGTCGGCGATACCATCGGCACTATTGATACTTCATTGCCGATGACCCGCATCAAAATAGACGAGCCGACCATGAAAATGGCCTTTATCGTCAATGACAGCCCGTTTGCCGGACAAGAAGGCAAATTCGTCACATCGCGCCAAATTAAGGCGCGCTTGCTGCACGAATTAGAAACCAATGTCAGCTTGCGTGTGGATGAAACAGACAGCACCGATACATTCATCGTCAGCGGTCGCGGCGAACTGCACCTGGGCATTTTGATTGAAACAATGCGCAGAGAAGGATACGAATTCCAAGTATCGAGACCGGAAGTAATCGTCAAAGTCATAAACGGACAAGACAACGAACCGTTCGAAAGACTGTTCATCGACGTTCCGGAAGATTTCACTGGTGCAGTCATGCAAGAGCTCGGACCGCGCAAAGCGGAATTGCTCAACATGAAAGTGGAAGGCAATCAATCTCTATTGGAATTCGTCATTCCGACAAGAGGATTGATCGGATTCAGAAGTGAATTCCTGCGCCTCACCAAAGGCAACGGCGTCATGAACCATGCTTTCAGCGAATACCGTCCATGGATAGGCGAAATCGCCCGCCAGCGCAACGGCGTGCTGGTCGCCTGGGAAGAAGGTGTCGTCACGGCTTATGCTCTGGCACAAGCAGAAGACCGCGGCGTTTTCTTCATCACACCCGGCGTCAAAGTTTACGGCGGCATGATTGTCGGCGAAAATTCCCGGTCGCAAGATCTCGATATCAACGTTTGCAAAACCAAGAAACTCACCAACATGCGCAGTTCCAATAGCGACGTGATGGTGACATTGCAAGCACCGATTGAAATGAACCTGGAAAAATGCCTGGAGTACATCGAGCCCGATGAACTCATGGAAGTGACACCAAATTCAGTGCGCATGCGCAAGCGCGTCTTAAGTAGAAGATAAAACGCGTTCGTTGCGTTGAATTAGATAAATTGAAAAAGGGGCGGTGTTTGACACCGCCCCTTCTTTAAAAACCTAACTATCACAAGGGTAACCACAAAGCGAAAACACCAAAACCCTAAGCCGGGCTGCATTTGAAACATCGCAAAAGGGCGCCGAGGATTTCATATTCCTCTGTGGAACACATATATCAGGAAGCCTTTTGTGAAAACATCCTGGAGAAGCTCTGTGGCGAGCCGCCGGCTCTTAACCGGCTGGGCGCAGGTTCGAATCCTGCCTCCAGGTCCTTTTTGAAGGGTCCTTTTGTGACTGACGACGAACAAGAAAAAATCAGTGCAAATCCCGGCTATGCTGCTGGGCAACTCGCCAGAGCGCTTTCGAGCACAGGAGAGAACGCGGCGAAGCAGGTTCAGCAGTGGCAACAGGTACTGGCCGGCATGATTCAAGGCATACTGAAGATTGGCTCGCGCACACCTGTGGCTGGAGCCCCGCCCTGGGTAACTCTCGAAGTTGCCCATGGTGGCTTTGCCACTGGAAGTTTTGCAGCCGGTGGAGTAATGAAGGTCCATGAAATCCAAAAAATACGGGAATTGCAAAAGCGTGGATTGGCACCGAACGCCGATATCAATCAAATAAATGAAAATGCCGCACGCACGGCATTGAATATCTACTTTGCTGATTCGGACGGACGCAGAGAACTAGGAGATATGCTCCGGTCCGGCTGCTTCCGAGCGCATATTCCAGAAGAGGCAGCTTTGCTTATTGCAACCTGGCTTATGGAGAACGGCGAAACAGATAGGGTCACTGAATTACTCGAGATCTTAGGACCGCTGTTTGACCAGTTGCGCTTTTATCCGGAGCCGGCAGTTCAACCACTGCGCGTGCTGTCGGGAGATGTGGTTTATATGCAGCCGGCAAGCTACTGCACAAGAAAGCTGCGCAATAAACGACAGCAGCAATCGGTTCTAAAAATGAACGAAGCTATTAATGTCTGGACGCCGCTTTACGATCGTGCGGTGAATTTATTTCTCGAAACAGTAGAAGGCAAAATACCTGAACTCGTAAGAGATGAGGTTAGCACCGAGTTGGTGCGTGCGGCAAATGGGCAACCAATTGCCGGCGGAGGTCATCCGTGCAAGCGGTATCCCGCTGATTGGACAGCCAGAGTCAGCACTCTACTAAAAGAATATGAGGAAGCACGCACAGTACACGGATTGTGCAAGAGGCACGAAAAGCCCAAAGAGAACTTTGCTCAACTTAGAAAGTTTCTAGCAATTGCCGGTAAGGATCCGTCGCAATTGAGCGCCCGTGACATAGGCATCATTCGCAAGATTCTCGCATCCTATGTCACCGCGCACGGTGCTCCAGGCACGGAGCGATTGCAAAGGACTCGCTCAATGCAGAAAGAGAGCGCTAATCTTCCTTTGCACTCAGACCTGGCAAACGTGCTGGCTGACAGGCTGGATAAGGAGCCGGCCGATGAAGGAGTAGCTGAATTGGAACGCTTGAAGGTGCCTTTGACTTCAGATGAGGCTCTTAAGATTGGCGCCATTGCAGGAACTATGTTTCCTGCCACGCTCATTGACAAGATTCTCGTTTGCGGTGAAACACCTTTGACTTCATTGGTAGAACAAAAGCTGATCAAATCGAGCGAATCAATGGCTTCAGTTCTACCAATGCTCACAGCCCGCACAAGGGCTGCACGCATCGCTGATCCCGACCTTTCCCGCGTGTTTGCGTCTGCTTACCGTGCGTTCCGCCAGCGCCGTTCCTTGCTGCTGCTCCATCTTGAAAGCCAGGTCCGTTTTGAGGAGTTGCCCTGGATTGCCGCTGTCCAACCTTGGGTGGGCTCTAGCGATGATTCACAAGCATCAGCTCGTGATGCGCTTACCAAAGCTGTTAGCCTAGCAATATCTGCCTTTCCTTATTCCATAGTGCCAAACAAACTGGTGAAAGAACTGCGTTCGCTTGTTAAGGACTCTGGATTAACTGTTCCTCTTGTCGATGAACTGGCGGCAGATATTTTTATGGGATCATTTGCGGTCAACTTTCTGCAAGCCGCCCAGGTTGCTGCCGGGTTATTGAAAGGAACTATCTATCAGCGTTATTACGGAATTGACTGTGATCGAATTCTTGCACTAGATGATATTGAGAAGAAGTGGCACACACCTGTTTCCCCTGGATTTGCGCTTGTTTGCACTGAAATGGCTCATGCCGGCGAGAACACCGGTCGCCGGTCTGTTGCCTACAATGGTGCAATTATCGAACAGGCACAAATCGTCACAACACACAATCTAGCGGGTCTCTGGCAGGCGCTCGATATGGGAAATTTATTGAGATCCGAGCTTTGTGAGTTAGCGCGCGATTGCTACATATGGATATGCCGGCGGCAACAGTTCCGGTTGTCTGACTGGAGAGCAGAGCTCAAATCGATAAAGAATTGCGCCTATGCTTGGAGGCAAATGCTCTTCTATATTTCATTGTGCAGCGAAGAGGAACAGAGACAGTTCCTCAACTGGACAGATGAGCATTTCAGCAAACAACCTGATGAGTTCAGACAACGTTTTGCACCGGCGATGCAGGGACTGAAGGACATCATGAATGGTGACGAGTTCGACAGCCAAGGGCACCTCACATCAGGCGGGCAACGCTTCACAGGCTGGTCGACGAAACGTCACTTTCTAAGACGGCCGGCAGAGGTCCATTAATGGAGATTAAGTCCTACAGTCTAGACTCCTCTTGCAAGAATCAGGATATTTCGCTGCTCTGGATATTCAACACCATATCGAGATCGGCGCAATGGTGAATTCTATGGAAGCTGGCGATTCAACTTGTCGAGCTGTCCGGCCAGTGCCATCTTCTCGAAGTAGCTGAGCGAACCGTCGTTGGCTTTGAATATGGACTCGGCTTGATTGATTTTGGCAAACTCCAATTTTAATTTTTGCGCTTCCACAGGCGTGATCATGTGGCGCATCAAAGCTTTATTGATGCGCCTTTCCAGATCAGCCTGGCGTCCATCGATGTCATCCCAGGCGAGATTGACGCTGATGTTGCCGGTGCGATTGTCGATGCGGCGCTTGAGCAAATCGAGATCATTGACCAGTGATACGGTCTCAGCCAAATCAATGGCACCACCGGAGGCAAGAAATGCAGATTGCGCTTGAGTGATGCGATTCAATTCAGACTTGAAGCGGAATACTTCATCCGGCTTTAATCGCTTGCTCTGTTCGAGCGACGAGATCAAAGCACCGACTTCATTGCGCCGTCCGTCGATGCCGGACCAAACCGGCTTTTGATCTTTCAAACGGGCATCAACAGTGGATTGAAGTTTGTCGAGATCGCTCAACAGCATTTGTGATTCAACAACACTGATGCCATGACCGGATTGACGATAAGAAGCTTCGGCAGCTGCGATGCGATCAAGTTCCGTGCGGAAATCTTGCGCATCTTTCAAGGCCAGGCGGCCTGATGCGACGGCGGTAGCCAGCTCATGATCAATGTCTTTTTGCTTGGTATCAACATCAGGCAAGTTGACGCGTCCGTTGGCGATCGCATTTTCAACCTGGCGAGTCAGTTGCTCTAAGCTGATACCCAGAGTCAGGCTCTCGCCATAACTGAGTCCGCCGTCTGCACGAAATTGCGCTTCTTGAGTGGCGATATCATCATATGCTTTGCCGAGTCTGTCTGCCTCGTGTTGGGTTATTCTTCCGCTGGCCACGCCTTCGGCAATACGCTTGGAGATTTGCGCTTGCTTCAAATCGATGTCGGAAACATCTCTTTCTTTGTCTTGAGTCTGTCTTTTTACATCGCGCCGCAATTTGTCCCATTCAGAAGCAATCAAAATACTCTCGCCGGCAGTCATCCTGCCGTCCGAAGCACGGCATTGCACTTCCAGAGCATTCAACCTGTCTTTTTCAGCCTTTATAGCGCGGGACTCATCACTTGTGAGGCGACCGTTGATAGTGGCGGCGGCCACATTTTTATCTATAATTGCCTTTTCTTGAGCAAGGTTGATCGGCTCTTTTTCGCTGTCATGGATTTTTACGTCAGCTTTTGTGGCAAGCTGCTCTAGATCGTACGCGAGGGCAAGTCTGTCGCGATAAGTCATACCACCTGAGGACGTGCGCGCTTCGGCTTCTTTCCTGGCGATGCGATCGGCTTCTGCGTCCAATTCGCGAGCTTCAGCCAGCGTCAATGTGCCGTCAAAAACTCCACCGGCAATTTGATTGTCCAGGGCAATTTGTTTTTGACCAAGATCGACCGAAATCTCGGTGCGATCGTGCAAGGTTTGATTTATACGATTGCTCAGTTTCTCAAGATCAGACGCAATGGCCAGAGAACTGTCGATTGAAATAGTGCCGTCGCTCTTTCTTGTGCTGGCTGCTGTTTCCTTAATGCGCTGCAATTCCGAGCGCAGCCCAGCCGCCTCACCATCAGTCAAACGTCGGCTGGATGCCGAATCATTGATACGTTGTTCGATGTCGGCAACACCGCCTGTGATACCTGGCCAGACGGCAGCACGACCAAGCATGGTGCGATTGATGCGCGATTCCAGCATGGAATATTCCACCGAAATCGTCTGCTGCTCGACAGCTGTCATCTGCCCGTCGCTGGCTGCCATATCGCGTGTCATTGATTGAATGCGATCCAGCTGAGTTTTGAATTGTTGAGCTTCCAGAGTGGACAAACGCCCCTGCGCCAGCGAATCAGAGACCAGCCCTTCAATTTGGGTGCGTTTCAAATTCACTTGTGTGGCACCGGCACTCGATGCTGTTTCTGTATTGTTCAGTTTTAAATCAATCTGAGTGTTGAGCCGCTCTAAATCAATTAGAAGGGACAAGCGATCGTCGGCAGAGATCGGACGCCCTGATGATTTGAGAGCCGCTTCTCGGTCGGCAATGCGGTTGAATTCCTGTCTCAATTGCTCTGCTTCTTGAGTGGTCAATTTGCCGGATCCCAGCCCATCGCTCATTTTCTTATCGAGCTCTGCCTGGCGAGCGTCCGTGCTGTCTACCACGACTTCTCTGTCGTGCAGCGTGCGTTCCAACTTCGTGCTCAGGCGATCGAGATCGAGCGCCACCTTCAAAGTTTCATCATAGTCCAATCTGTTGTCCGATTGACGATATGCCGCTTCCAGTGCGGCATTGCGATCGAAGTCATATTTGAGCTCGTCATACTCTTGCTGAGTCAATCTTTTCGTCGCCAAGCCGTCCGTCATTCTCTTCAGCAAGTCTGCCTGCACCGCATCAATATCAATCGAGCCAGAACTGCGATCGTGCATGTGCGTTTCCAGATCGCGGCTCAGTTTGTCGAGATCCAGAGAAAGACGCATGCTTTCCCAGGTGGACAGTTTGTTGTCCGAGACTTTGAAATCAGCCTCCGTTTTTTCAATCTGGGCCAGCTGCTTCATATAGGTGTCGCCTTCCGCCCAGGTCAGACGCCCAGATGAAACTGCGTCTTTAATGCGCTTCTCAATCTGCACCTGCCGCGTGTCGACATCGGTAAATCCAACCAACCCGCCCAGCAAGTTGGAGAGGTCACCGGCGTATGCAGGCCTGACAATCAATCCGGGTTGCAGAGCAAGGAACAGGGCCGCCATAGCAAAGACTTGGGCGCGACGCATCTTAAAATCCTCCAGAACAGAAACCGCGCTCTCAAAAGACGACGGTTGCGTAATTGATGTTTGCCTGCAAACCAGATGTAAAGCCGCCCCGGTTCTCAAGCAGCAACACAACTCGTTTGGTAGACGAGATTGTACACATTCTCAACTTCTACTTCATTTATGCAGCCGCAAATGTGTACAAGCACGAAAAACCGCACTATCAGCGGCACAAACCCAACAGTTTCAAGAAAGGTTGAGACAGGCTATTTCTTATAAGTGATTCGATAGATGGTATTGCCGAAGTCATCGGAAACCAGCAAAGACCCATCCGCCATCTGACAAATGTCCGCAGGTCGTCCGGTCGGAATGCCGGTCTTGCCCAAAAATCCTTCTGCAAATACGTCATATGTGGGTTCTTTTCCGGGCGGAAATTTCACACTCATTACGCGATAACCGAGCGGCACAGTGCGGTTCCACGAGCCGTGCTCAGCAATGAATATCTGGTTTTTATATTCAGGTGGAAACATATCACCGGTGTAAAAGCGCATGCCTAAGGCTGCGACGTGAGGTCCAAGCGCAACTCGGCAGGGCGTGAAATCGGCATCGTTGGGCCGCTTGTCGCCAAATTGAGGGTCTTTGACATTTTTTCCATAACGATAGGGAAATCCGAAATTCATTCCCTGATGCGGCGCACAATTCAATTCATCGGGTGGAAGGTTGTCACCAAGCCAATCTCGACCGTTATCGGTAAACCACAATTCCTTGGTGACAGGATGCCAGTCAAAACCGACCGTATTGCGAATGCCCTGCGCATACAATTCCAGATTCGATCCATCAGGCTTCATGCGCATCATGCAGCCATACTTATTCCAATCGCGCTCGCACACATTGCACGGCGCACCGACGGGAATATACAGCCAGCCATCCGGTCCGAAGCGGATGTATTTGTGTCCGTGATGCAGCTCAGAGGGAAGCTTCAAATTAACCGGCTCAGGTTCTGGCGGGTTGGCCAAATGGTTGTCTATATCTTTGAGCTTCACTACTCCATTGACCAGGCCGATGTACAAATCACCGTCTTTAAACGCCATACCCATCGGGCCATAGAGCTTTTTGCCAACGACATATTTGGCGTCCGCTTTTCCATCTTTGTTGCTGTCGACAACGGCAGTAACATCGCCGTTTAGGTCTCGCGATCCGACATACAAAACCCCTGTCGGGCTGAGCGCCATCGAGCGAGCGTTTCTCACACCTGTGGCATATGGCGCAATGGCAAAACCGGGCGGCAGTTTAATGTCGCTCAAGACCGGCGTCGTCGCCTTCACCGAGAAGAAAGTCAGATAGCCGGTCGTGGCTATCAGCCCAAGCAAGAAAAATATGCGCGGCTTTTTCAGCGTATTTGGCTTCTTCTGGGGTGTTGTGTCGGACGTCGTCATGAGAATCGTGATTCCCTGTTTGGATGAATAAACTCAATATATAATCGTGGTGAGCGAAAGATTTGAAAACTGAGACGAATATATTACCTAAATCGCATGAGCAAAGCGCGGAATTAGAAAGTGGCTCGTAAACTTAATCCAGGCGGCGGCTTTCCGGCCATCATGTACTCGCTTGAAAAAGCATTTCAAGTCGGTCCGTTGCGCCTTCTCAAGCGCATGAATTCGCGCAATGCCTGCAAGACCTGCGCCGTTGGAATGGGCGGCATGAAAGGCGGCATGGTCAACGAAGCCGGGCACTGGCCGGAAGTTTGCAAGAAGAGCCTGCAAGCGCAAGTGGCAGACATGATCGGTGCGTTACCGGCCGATTATTTTGACAAACACTCTCTGACAGAGCTTGAAAAGCTCACTCCCAAGCAAGCAGAAGATGCCGGACGGCTTTCCTATCCGGTTGTTTTAGACAAGGGTGCGACGCATTTCAAACCGATTACCTGGGAAGCAGCACTCAAACACATAGAAAATGCGCTCAAATCAACCACTCCCGATCGCTCCGCGTTTTATTCCTCCGGGCGCTCCTCGAATGAAGCCGCATTTCTTCTGCAAGCATTTGCCAGAGTTTACGGCACCAACAATGTGATGAACTGCTCTTATTACTGCCATCAAGCCTCCGGCGTGGCACTGAAAATGGCGTTCGGCACAGGCACGGCGACAGTCGAGTTGGAAGATCTGACGCGCTGCGATCTGGTCCTTTTGCTTGGTGCAAATCCCGCCTCCAATCACCCCAGGCTGATGACGCAGCTGGCTAATCTGCGTGCTCGCGGTGGGCAGATTATTGTCGTCAATCCAGTGCGCGAATCACCTCTGGAAACCTTCCACGTGCCGTCTCAGATCAAGTCGCTTTTCTTCGGCACCAAAATCGCCTCTACGTATGTGCAACCACTTCCAGGCGGCGACGTCGCATTTCTAGTCGGCATCCTCAAATCGATTATTGAAAAACGCAAAGTCGACAACGAATTCATCGACAGCCACACAGAAGGTGCCGAAGCGGTTCTCGACTATGCACGCGCTTCCGATTGGGCAACGCTTACGGCAAACAGCGGCATAGACAAAGAGACAATGGAAAAATGCGCCGACATCATCGACATGTCAAAACGCACCATATTTGCCTGGGCCATGGGATTGACGCACCATGCAAGCGGCGTCGACAACGTACTGGCCGTATGCAATCTGGCCATCGCCACCGGCAATGTCGGCAAGCCCGGTGCCGGATTGCTGCCAATTCGAGGGCACTCAAACGTTCAGGGAATCGGCTCAGTTGGTGTTGCACCGGCGCTCCAAGAAAGCGTTCGCCAGTCGATTGAGACCATATATGGCACCAAAATCACCGACACACCCGGCTTGGACACGCACGCAATGATTGACGCCTGCGGAAAAGGCGACATCGATTTTCTCTTTTCCCTGGGCGGTAATCTCTGGGGTTCAAACCCTGATTCTACCTGGGCGCAAGAAAGCATGAACAAGGTTAAAACCATAGTTTATCTTTCCACAAAATTGAATCCCGGTCATTTTTTCGGTCGAGGCGAAACCACCTTGATCCTGCCGGTGCTCGCCCGTGATGAAGAGCCGCAGTCGACCACGCAAGAGTCGATGTTCAACTTCGTCCGCTTGTCCGAGGGTGGAAAACCAAATATACAAGGGCAAATGCTGCCCGAGTCCGAAATCATCTGCGACATAGCCAATCGGGTTCTGGGAAAAGATCCATTCGACTGGACAGCGCTTAGGGACCATAAAAAAGTAAGAGAGATTATTTCGAAAACAATTCCAGGCTGGCAGCCTCTTGGCACCATTGACGATACCAAGAAGGAATTTACAATTACCGGTCGTGTCTATCACACACCGCAGTTCAACACCAAATCCGGCAAAGCAATTATGCATCCGACGCCATTACCCAAGCCGGTTAGTGACGGTCTGATTTTGATAACTTTGCGTTCGGAAGGACAGTTCAATACTGTCGTCTATGACGAGCACGATTTCTACAGGGGCATGCCACACAGATTCTGCATTCTGGTTTCGAAGCAAGATGCTGAAAAGCTGAATGTGAAAGACGGACAAAGAGTGGCAGTGCGCGGAGAAGCCGGTCGCATGGAAAACATCGAGGTGGTCGTTGGTGCGATTCGACCGGGTGCGGTGGCGATGTTCTATCCTGAGTCAAATGTTTTGATAAAAGCAAATGTGGATGCCCGGTCAAAAACACCGGCATTCAAAAGCGCTCCCGTTTGGATTGAAGCGTAGCCTCGTTATTTGCTGAGCGAGCTGCCTTTGTCCGGGCTTCCTTCCATAAGATCTTCATCGCGGTGTCGTCGGTGTTTTTTCTCCTCGCCGCGGTGACTTTCTAGCTCTATTTTTTGCTGCGCAGTCAAAACCTTCTGCATTTTTCCCCAGGCTGTTTTTCTAATTTGATGAATTTTGCTACGCAGCTCTGAGGCTTCAGATTGCACCATTTGTTTACCCTCGGGACTAGCCGTGGCAGAGGCTCCAGTTTTTCCCGCATCCGATGCATCGACGGCAGTATTTGACTCTTGCTTTATTTGCTTGAGCCTCTGCAACATTGGTTTGGCCTCGCTCTTTGCTTGTTTCAGAAGCGTATTGATTTTCGACCTCTGAACTTCCGTAAGAGAATCCAGGCGATTGATGGCGTGGAAGCTTGGAATATGGTCTCTGTCGTGGTGCCCTTTACGGCCATGCTTACCGCGGTGATGCATTCCGGCTTGCTTCTCTGCGCCTTGCTTGGCAGTTCCCTCTATGGGCTTAACCGGCGGCGCCGCAGGGGGCGTAGAAGTTGGAGGCTTCGCTTTCTCGGTAGCCGGTGCATTTGCTTTCGCGTCTTCAGGATTAGCAAAGCAAGAATCGGCAATAAAAGGAATCGACGCAACGGTCAGAGCCACCACCGATACCACCAGTTTTCTTGACAAAATTTTGCGCATAAACCTAACCTTTTTTGTTTTTCTTTTGTTTCGACTCTGCCTTAACCAACTTAAAAAGCTTGTTCTTCAATTTGCTGAACTTATCGATTTGATACCACAAGCCGGCGCCGGCAGTAGAAATATCGGCATTTTTATAGTCCGGTCCTTTTGTAGCTGTCTCTAGATCGCTCCAGGGTGGGTTAAAACCGCGTGCTGCATCGAACATATCGATATACGCTTGCTGCAACGATTGATCGGTGCCATCAGGCCTTGGCAGTGAATTGATTTCATGATCGAGCATGGGAATGATCTCCTCAATTTGCGACATGAAGTAATCAACCCACTTCTTGCGAGGCGGCAGATAGCCCATGGACATCATGCCGGAAGGATTGGGAATGGCCGGAATTACCATTGGACCTATCACATTAGGTTCAGACACCACCACCATGTCCTGCCTTTGCGCTTCATACAGCAATCCCTTCAGCATCTCCTGCAAATGGTGGACACTAACCCCAACATCATGCAAGCCTTGCAGAACCACAGGGGCGCCGCCCTGAATGTTGCCCTGGAGAGAGGTGGCAGACGCCGGTGGATTCAGTCCGGCAGTCGGCTTTCTGCCTGCTTCGCCGGCAGGTGAGCTGGAACTTGGAGCCGAGGTTGTGCTGGGCTGAGCGGCAGACGTGCCGGCGCCGGCATTGCCAACCGCTTCATCTGCAAAACAGGGCGGCAAAACCAGGGACGACGCCGCAAGCAGTGCAAGTATCGAATTACGGACAACCATCTGATTTCCTCTACAAAGACATGGTTAGTTGGAGTTTTGCAGTATATCCGCTTTAGATCGCTTGCAGCTGAGAGGACGCCCCCGGCTTTTAGGTGCTGGAGGCGCCGCCTGCGGACGTCTTGCCTCAATTGGGCACTCGGGTGATAATAGCCTTTGTAACCGAGGACACTCATGCATATGACCAAATCTGCCGGTCCGCCAAGGTTTTTACTCTCAGCCTCATTATTGCTTGCACTTGTGTTCTCTAATCCGGCGCGGGCATCTGATGTCAGTGAGGGATTGAAACATTACAATAGTGGCAGTTATGAGACGGCCCGCAAAGAGTTTCAACGGGCGCTGAAAAACAACAGTGAAGATCCACGACTGCATTACTGTCTGGCTAATACGCTTATGAGACTTCATAAAGTCTCCGAAGCACTGCATGAGTATCATCTCTGTATCCACTACGGAACAGGGACAATCATCGCCGAGGAGTCCGAGACGGCGATCAATACCTATGAAAGACATGCGCAGCCTTACGATCGCGAGAGTCACGAAGCAGAAAGACGGGAAGCGGAATTACGCAGGCAAGAAGAACAGCGCCAGAGGGCGTCCGAGCTGATTCATAAACAGGCACTGGAGGGCAGCTCTTTGCGCTCCGCCGAGAGCGAGGCGCAGCGTAATGCAATTTTAGCCAGAGCAACAGAGAACGCCAAAAAGATTCGCGATCAAGGCGAGGACGATGCCAGAAACCAACCCTATATGTACAGACGACGATATTGGGCGCAGAGCAAT
>CAZHEZ010000210.1:0-13794 GCA_964531315.1 uncultured Candidatus Obscuribacterales bacterium
GAATTTGACTGTGCGCCCCAAATCCGGCAATGCCACGCAAGGCTGTACCACCGGACAGCCCCATTTCCTTTGCTTTTCGCAAAATCCATTCATACAAAGTCACGCCTTGAAATTTGTCGGTTTCGCCAACAAAAACTCTCAGTAATTGCCCTTCGCTTCCCAGCATTTTTTCACCCGTGTACTAATCGCGCTACAACAACTCCCAGCCAAACCAGGGCCAAACCACATAAGACTTGCCCAACTGCATTTATAGCCGCATAGACGAATTCACCGTCCCTGATTAGCTGAAACGTTTCCAGACCAAAGCTTGAAAATGTTGTAAAACCGCCAAGTAGTCCAACAAAAACGAATAATCTTGCGTCCCCCTGCAGGACGCCGCGAGACTCAGATAGCTGGAATAAATAGCCAATAATAAGGCAGCCAACCATATTGACGACAAAAGTGCCTAACGGAAACAGCCAACCGCCCATCTGCCTGTGAACAAACGTACTGAGCAGAAAACGCAAAACGCCACCCAGCCCGGCGCCAATAAAGATGAGGAGATGACTCAATTGATAGTCTCGAAAGCTAGCATTATAAACGGGCTACAGCGACCCGATTCGGATTTAATGTGGAGGATCAAAGCCCACGCTGGTTTTAGAAGTTAAACCGTTAACGGTTTAACTTCTAAAACCAAACAGATCGTTAGGGATACATAAAGGTTGCCAAGAATAGCGCGTAGTTTTGATAAATTAGCTAGTACGAAGGCGTTGTAAAAAACAACACCAGAGCAGCAAAGATACCTCGTTTTTCCATCGAAAAAAGCCGAACCCACGATAGAACAACGGCGTATAAACGAATCAAGTAAAGCATCGCATCGAAAAAATGCGCGGCTGCACTTGATTCGTAGCCGAAACTTACGGCCCGAAGGCAACACTACCGGCTGGCAATGAACCGAATGGTTATTGTCCAGCCTCTGGTAGCTTTTTGAATTCGTCAAATGCATGGGCATCACGGATGGTGGCAGGATTGTCCGGCAAGCCTAGCAATTTCCTCATCTCGGCAAGCAACCGGTCGCCTTCTTTTACCCTATTGGTGCAACGCAATAGCATGGCGTAGTCCTGAAGCGTGTCGATAGATACCGCCTCATAATGTCGCTTGTCAATTTTTGGATCGTGCTTCTTTTCCGCCAAACCGGCCATCGCTTTCTCATACAATTTTTCTGCTTCTGAATATCTATTTAAAACTGTATAGACATCTGCCAATTCTGACTCCAGTTCGGCGCGCTGGAGAGTATCTTCTTTGCCCAGCCCATCCAGCAGCTTCAAGCCTTTCTGATAATTCGCTGCCGCCATCTGATATTTCGACGTACCTCGATAACAATCGGCCAGGTCTGCCAGATCGCCTACCCAGACCCGAGTCGCTTCTGCTATCTCAGGCTGACTTGCATGTTGTGCTCTCAACCTGTTCACAGCTTTCTGAGACAAACTGATTGATTGAATGAAAAGCGGCACTGCATCTTTGAAATCGGCCTTCGTGTAATTCAATTCAGCCAGATCCCGCAAGGTGTTGCGATAGCGTTTGTCATCTGAGCCAAAACTCTTGGCTTGGTAAAGTGCAGCACGCAAAAATTTCTCGGCCTCAGTAATGCGGGTATGGCGTTGGTCCATGTATTCTTTCGCTTTCTTCGAATAATCGTCATAAAGCGAAGGAGCAGCTATGGCTGCCGGCGCCGGTCCAAACCAAATTGAAATGCAGGCCAGCAGACACAGGCAAATGCACTGGGATTTGTTCGTACTATTGGACATCTTCACTCCAAACAAGACTGGCAATCTTCGCATCGATCGAGTCTAGCGAGCCGGCTCAGGCGGCGGCTCCGGTTCTACCCCTTCTCCATAGACTTCGGTAGGCGTCATTTTGCGACGGTTCCTGTGTCCATTCAAGACAACGGCAAAAAAGAATGCCATTACCAAGACTGCAGCACCGACAGAGAGGAAATATGCCTGCTGCCCGACAAAGAATGCTGCCAACAAACCAAGCGCTGCCGAAACTGTGTAGATTACATATGCCGTTTTCTTTTGCGAAAGACCAGTATCCAACAAGCGGTGATGTATATGTTGGCGATCGGGTTCAAAAACCGATTTGCCTCGGGCTGCGCGTCTGACAATCGCCCAGGACGTGTCAAGAAGCGGGAAAAACAAAATCAAAAGCACAAGAAACGCAGTCGGAACAATGACTGTTGCCGCTGCTGCGCCTTTGATGACGCCGGTAATTGAAATTGCGGCCAGGACAAAACCGACTAGATAAGCACCAGAATCACCAAGAAATATGCGGGCAGGATTGAAATTCCAGCGCAAGAATCCGAGCAGCGCCCCGGCTAAAACAGCGGCCATCAATCCGGCATAAGGTTTATCAATCTTATCCGCCAAAGAGACGCTCCAGATTGTCAGTGCCGAAATCAAAGATACGCCTGCTGCCAATCCATCCATGCCGTCAATTAAATTGACGGCATTTGCTACACCCACCAACCAGAGAACAGTAATAGGCAAAGCCATTTGGTGCAATTCGATGGGAACACCACCAACCAGATGCAAAAATCCCAAATCAATATTCATTGACTCCGGAATAGGAATCGCCTTAATGCGCACTCCCAATGAATAGGCCGCGCAAGCAGCCAGGATCTGAATAACCAACTTTGCCTTAGCCGGCAATGACTCCAGGTCGTCGATTAAGCCAAGAACGAAAACTATAGTGCCGCCAACGGCAATGCCAAGGCCGCCTTCCACGATGCGAGCATCTTGCGGGAAACGTCCGGTAATGGCGGCCAACATGCTCATGGTCAAAAGAAAGCTCATATAAATGCCGACACCGCCCAGGCGTGGCACTGCAACTGTATGAATACGGCGTTCATCGCCAGGCTTGTCGACCAGTCCCAGTTTCAAGGCGCGGGTCCTAATCTCTGGCGTCAACCACCAGCTCACGCTCAGGGCAATCAAAAAGCCGGGGATATGAGTTTCATCAAGCCTGTTTTGCGAAATGATGACCGTCCAGCCAATCCCCACAAACAGCACCAGCAACTGGCAGATGAGAGTTCCGTATCCAGTTTGCTTTTTGGAAGGCACAGCTTGCGTATTGCCCGTTTTTGCTTTTGTTTTTGTCTTACTACTTAGCACGAACCAACTCATCTTCCTCGCGATAAAGCGGGAAGCGATCGCATAATTCATTCACCTCTTTGACTATGCGCTCATGCACCGCTGAATCTTCCGGATTGCGCAATTTCTCGGCAATCAGGCGTCCGACAATCTCCATTTCAGCTACGCCCAGACCGCGTGAAGTCACAGCCGGAGTGCCGATTCGAATTCCGCTTGTTACCATAGGTTTTTCCGGATCGTTGGGCACGGCGTTCTTGTTGGTCGTGATATGAACCGTTTCAAGAATCGCACATGCTTTTTTGCCGGTCATTTTGATCGGGCGCAGGTCAACTGTCATCAGGTGATTGTCCGTGCCGCCCGATACGATAGCCAGACCTTCAGCCATAATTGTCTCTGCCAATTTTTTTGCATTATCGACAATGTGTTTTTGATAAGTCTTAAATTCCGGTTGCAGTGCTTCCTGAAATGCCACCGCTTTCGCGGCAATCACATGCTCTAAAGGTCCGCCCTGCAAGCCGGGAAACACTGCTTTATCGATTTCTTTGGCAAATTCCTCAAGGCACATGGTGACGCCGCCGCGAGGACCACGCAAAGTCTTATGTGTTGTCGTCGTAACAAAATGAGCATGCGGAAAGGCATTCGGGTGCAGCCCGGCGACAATCAATCCAGCAATATGGGCAACATCCGCCATCAAATAGGCGCCCACTTCGTCTGCTATCTTGCGAAAACGCTCGAAATCGATGATGCGCGGATAATTGCTGGCACCGCAAATAATCAGCTTCGGCTTTACTTCTTTAGCGATTTTCAAAACATTGTCGTAGTCGATTCTGCCGGTTTCCGGATCGACACCATAGCTGTGCACTTTGAACCACTTGCCGGAAAAATTGACCGGCGAACCATGCGTTAAATGTCCGCCTTGATCCAGAGCCATGCCCATAATCGTGTCGCCGGGCTGAAGCATGGCAAAAAACACAGCCATATTCGCTTGAGCGCCGCTGTGTGGTTGCACATTGGCATGTGGTGCATTGAACAATTTCTTCAGACGGTCGATGGCCAATTGCTCGACCCCGTCTACATATTCGCAACCGCCGTAATAACGTTTTCCGGGCAGTCCCTCGGCATATTTGTTGGTTAAAACCGAGCCCTGGGCTTCCAAAACGGCCCTGGAGACGAAATTTTCACTGGCAATCAGCTCCAGTCCATGGCGCTGCCGGTTCATCTCATTGCTTATCAGTTCAAAGACTTCCGGATCTACCTGTTTGAGTCCAGCCACGTGAAAACTCCCTTTTTCCCAACGTACGGCTAGTATTTTAGCCGCTTGCCAGCTTCCTTGTCGGCTACTTGTAAACAGAGAAACCAGTTCCTAACACAAATCTTTCCGGGTTTTGAAATAGGAAGACTAATAGCAAGCCTGAATCGGCTCAGACTGGCTGTGAAATCCGCCTCGGAAAGTCTGCCAAAGCTGACACATGAAGGGCACTCACGCTCTCTTCACTCTGCTTGGGCGATGATTGAGACTCCTCTGATACTTTTCCGCTTTTAAATTGATCTGCCAGTAATTTGTTGCAAAGAACCTGCAACAATTTCCGCCCAGATTAGCCTCCGCTTACTACTCAAAGAATGCCAGAGCAAAACAACGACGCTGCTCCAACAGTGCAGGACCGGCCTCAACCGCTGGAAGTGACATGCGCAATGCCTGCTGACACCAGGCAGGAGTCTATTGCCGGCATAGCGGATTTGAACAGAAAGGAAGAAGAAAGCAAAGGTTTCGACCTGAGCGATCCTAAAACCTGGACCAATATTTTCAATTCTTCCGACCCAAAATGCGCTCAGGTGCAGGCCGGCAATGCCGATGCCGCCCTTAGGACAAATTTCGACCCCCCTGCCGACGGCAGCCCCGAAACCCAGGATGGGCAACTGGGCGCAACCAAACAAAACGGTAAGACCGCAACCGACAAGCAGGGCGGGCCAACGGATAAGAAAGATGGAGTGGTGACAGCTGCCGGCACTGAAACAGGCGGTGAAACCAATCCTGACGGCAAAAAGGTCGAAGGCGCGACAAAATTAGGCGACAAAACCAAAATCGACGATAAGGTCAAGACTGAGGAACTGTCCAAAGAAGGCGTCTTGAAAGATTACAGTGAAACCCTGGTGAGAGCAGGGTTTTCCGAAGCCGAAGCCGCCAAGATCGCCGGCGATACCTATGCACGCTTAGAAAAAACTTCCCGTGAAGGACATCTTCAAGGTTCGCCGGAAGAGCAGATGAAGCGCATCGACACCGCGCACAGAGAAGTTCTCGACAGACAGCCGGGCGGCACCCTGCCGGACGGGCAGAAAGATTACCTGACCGGCACCGACCGTCAGAACATCGTCAAAGACTCTGCTCAGCAGATCATGGATCCTGAAAAATTCGTCAATCAAGGTCAGCATATGACCTGCGCCTTGCACTCAATGCTCAAACAAGAGCTGGAAGCCGGCGACCCTGCCAAAGTGGCAGAAAGAACAAGGGACCTCGTCAATACAGGCTCGACAATCGCCAGAGAGCAAGACCGCAAAGGACCGAATGGCGAAATCATTCCCGGACAGCAGCGCGTTGTCCATGTCGACTCGCTCAGCCTGAAGCCAGACTTTGAAGCCAGCCGCTCCGTCAATTCGCAAAACTATGGCGACAACGGCAAACAAGGACCGGCCGGTCAGGTCCAGGCAGCTTATCTCGGTCAGCTGGCCGCCGACCTGCAATCCGAGCGCGACGGCAAGCCGACTTCCGCCCAGGGCATAGACAAAGCTGCCAACGTATATATGGCCGCTCACGCTGATGAAAGAGGGGCCAGGCGCGGTCAAACATCAACAAACGAAGGCATGTTCGCTAGAGACGAAAACGGAAAATTGAAGTTTCAGGGTGAAGGTCCGCAGGTGGACATTTGGGACGTGGCTCATCTCAATCGCGCCAACGGTGGCGCTGAAGGCGCTGTTTTCGCAAGCGCCAGCTTATTTAGAGATGGTAAAGGCCAGACACCTCCGGATGGATATCCGCCTGACTTGAAGATCACCACTTTCAAGAACACCGATGAATTGCGGACCAAATTGAAAGAATTCCAGGATCAGACCGGACAATCCGGACAAATAGGCGTCAATGCGCCATTCTTGCCGGGCGGAGGCAGAAATGGGCACGGCATGCACGCCATGAATATCAGCCTTAATGAAGACGGGTCATTCAGGATGGATAACAACTGGGGAACGAAAAGCGATCTCGGTCGCGTTTCCGATCAAGACGTAGACACAGCTACCAACAAGGACAAGTGGAAGGTTCAAAACCCAGGTTCCGGTGGAGGCGGACAGGCACCAGATGACAGAACCAAGTTTGGACCGGAGGGCAAGAAGATTGATGAGGATGCGGATTTAAAAGACAAACGCGATGATGAAAAACGCCGAAAAGAACAAGAAGAGGAAGAAAAGGCCAGAGAAAGAGAAGCACAAAGGAAGGAAGCGGAAAGAGTGAGAGAAGCTTTACTGCGCGAGAAAAAACTGGATGAAAGAGAAAACAGTCTGGCCGGCAGAAGAAGCATAGTTGTGAATACCGGGCAACCGACCTATTATTCCTGAGATAAACTATGCAAATGCGCGTGGACGACTTAGGCGTCATCAAGTCTATAGAACTTCCCGACTCTTTCACAAGAGGTGCCGTAGTATTGGGCGGCATCGGTCGAAACTGGCGGCGGATCTTCCATCCCCGCGACAAAAGAGATGCGCAAGCAGTCTCCATAATTTCTTATTTTCGTGGCGGACCGGCACCGCCTGCGGACGGAAAAATGCTGAGAAAACTGCTCGCCAAACCTTGCGGCCTCATCTATTCTTCTGAGCCGGAAAGCACAAACGCTCATCCACAGGCGCCAACACTCATCAATGCTCTGGTCGACGCACTGGGCAATGCCGGCAACAATCAATTGACCAATCCTGAGACAGGCTTCGGCGGTCCTTGCTTTTTCCTGGAAAAGGTGGAGACCATTGAACTCAATAAGAAAAATGTGCTGGCCGTGCATGGTTATTTCCACGACCGAGAATTGAACGCCGAAAACTTTTACACCGGCGTCTTTGTCGATGCCAGTCCCAATGATGCCGAATGCCTGATTGAAGAACTGGTTTTTGAGGCTAATACACCCCGTCTCTATGAGAAGTACTATTCATCCTTTCAAAAGGCGCTCAATACGATTCGGTGGAACTAAATTTCTAAGCGGGTATGATCATGGCATTATGATTTTGCCTGGCGCCCGTTTTGAATGGAACCAAACCCTGAAGAGAAATTAGCCGAACTCTCGGATCAAACCCAGAAATTGCTCTCAGAATATAGAGAGTTTTGGGATGAAAAGCTGGCCGCCTGCCTGACGGCGCTGCCTGACGGTAAATATCGCGAAATCTTCCAATCTGTTTATCCTTTGCTCAAGCTGCCTGCACCGCTGGTAGTGGCAGTAGACAGTCCTATGCAGTTGATGCTGATGCCGGCGCTTTTACGCATCCGTGCTTTGTCGGACAAAACCACCTGGCAAGTGATTCGCGACAGTCTGACTTTGCCTCGCTTTAGAGAAACCATAAAAGCCCTTGAAGAAAAGCTTTCAGACCACGACATCAACGAACTATTGGCTCTACGGAGCAATCCCCATTACCGCCTTCGCTCCCCCAATCAGATGGAAGCCTCGACTGAACTTTCTTACCCTGCCTCTTCTGACGCCTCCTCTTCTGACCCGGGGTCTTCTGTCCAGCGGTCTTCTGGCGCTCAGCCTTATAGCCCAGAATCACATGGACCTCAATTAGACTGTCTTGATTCTGTTTTCGGCCGCCCGAAAGGGCAAAGAATTGATGCCCGGCTTGGCTTTTTCGAGGCCCTGATAGCAGAGTTGGATGAGCGCATGCTTAAGGGTGTCAGCGCTGAAATACGCGAATGGATAGGCTGCCAATGCATATGGGTGGACGGCGGATGGCCTGGCCAGTTGAAAGATTTTGTCAATCATGAAATGCGCGCGGAAACGATCCGATTGGGACAGCTTCGCACCGCCGTACAAAACCTCAGCAACATGGGAACGACCGAGCGTGCGGCTTTGCGAATTTTCAGAGAAAGAGGGGACGCCACTTCCATGGTGCCCGCGGAAATTGTCAAACAAGGGGAGCTGGAGAGCCAATTTCTCCAGCAACTGGGCGGCCAGACGATAGACATTCTAGCCCAGGCGCTGAGCGCCAAAAACCTGGAGCCAACCATCTACGAATCGTATCCACCCGTATTGGAAGCAATATTGGAGGGAAATTCATCCGGTCTATGGTTTACGGGCCAGCTGGCCGTTGGCTTCAACAGCATAATCGTGCAGCCGAGATTGGAGAGGCTGCCGCAATTCACCTTCCTTTTGGATGCGGGCGAAAAGGGCGCCTATGATGAAGAAACGGCACGGGCAATTGAGAATTTGAGGATTTTCATGGCCAATCGCACGCTAATTTGCCCGTTTACCGAAATAGTTTTTGTCTGTAAACAGCACACGACCATTGAAACGGATGAAGAAGGAAGACTTCATTCAACTGAGAAGCCGGCGTTAAGTTATGCCGACGGCTATTCGCTCTACTCGATTCACGGCGTTACTGTCAGTGAAAAAACGGCGATCGCGCCTGAAAGTCTTACCGTTGAAGACATTGAATCAGAAATCAATCTGGAAGTGAGAAGGATAATGCTGGAGCGATTTGGCATCGGTCGCTTCCTCATCGAATCGCAGGCGGAAATAATCAATGAAGACGAATATGGAACCTTATACAGAAGACGCATGGCCGGCGATGAGCCACTAGTGATGGTGCGGGTTAAAAACTCGACGCCGGAGCCGGATGGCAGCTTCCGCGAATACTTCTTGCGCGTGCCGCCCACAGTGCGCACCGCCAAGGAAGCAGTTGCCTGGACTTTCAATATTGAAGAGAACGAATATGAACCGGAAAAAGAGACATGAAGAGATTTCTTGTATTGATTGAAAAGACTGAATCTATTGAGTTTGAGCATCTTCCAAAAGTGAAAGCGACTTGATGCGTCGGCCCGCTTTGTGTTCGACATATCCTTCGATAACGCGATGCGCAGCCCGGGTAGCACGTTTTACAGGATCGCTCTCTTCATTTGCGGCCGGCACTTCACTGCCTGCCGCCGCCAAAACAAGCCGTTTCCAGACCAAGGGAGTAACGTGTTTGTCGAGTTTTTCCACACCGGGAGTATCATAAATGCCTTCGTCTTCAGCAACTCGAGCGCCCACTCTGACGCGTTTTCCTTCCAGATGACAACGCTCGCAAACCATGCCGCCCAGATCAAATTGAAACCCGGCAATGGCGTAATCGGAAAGGACAGAGCGGCAATTGACACACACAGTCAACTCCGGCTTGTAACCCAAAATATCCAGAAGACTGAGCTCGAACATCAAACAAAGATAAGCCGGATCACATGGGGAGAGACACTGATAGCGCAGCGACATAACCAGGAAATCAAAGTAAGAACTGGATTCTTCGTTCAATCCCTGACCGAAAATCGAAGTCAACTCGGCATAGTAAAGACTGTAGGCCAGCCTTTCCAAATCGCCGCGCAGTTTCTGAAATGTCTCGAGCGTTTCGGCCTGCGAGATGATTTCAAATGTCCTTCCGGTCGCCAAAAGCAGTTTGTTGACGTTCAATAAATCGGCCCGCCCGCCGATTTTGGAGCCCGGCTTTCTGGCTCCTTTGGCAACACACTTGATCAAGCCGCGCTCAGCAGAAAATACCGTCACCACTTTGTCGGTCTCTCCCAGTGGAAAGCTCGAGACATTGACCGCGTTGACCGAATAGGTTGGCATTTAGATTCAGTACTTATTGAGCACGAAGCATTCTACAGCCCTATTAGAACACGAAACTCAGCCAGTTGAGCGGGATATAGAGGGAGGCACTGAGCGTATGGAATCTGCAAACCGATATCGATCCAAGCGCTAAAGCATATCAGAAGCACATCAGGCAGTCGGATTGACTAGTGAGACTCCTAACTTAAGCAGGAACCGGTCAAGGCTGTTCTGAGCCAAGACCTGCCACGCATCTGTCTTGGCGATGAATTGCCGTGATTGGTTCCCTATTCGGAACGAAGCACTACTTCGCCGGTGCCTTTTCCTTGATCAGATGTATCCAATCAGTATGCACAAAGCCCTTTTCCGGGGCATCCACTCTTTGATAAGTGTGAGCACCGAAGAAATCGCGCTGTGCCTGGGTGAGATTTTGCGGCAGACTGCTGCTGCGCAGGCTGTCGAAATAAGCCAGACTGGAGGTAAGAGCGGGTACAGGAATGGCTCTTTCGATGGCAAAAACAATCGCTTTGCGCCAGTTGGTTTCAAAATCAAGCACGGTTTTGGAAAACTCGGTGTCCATAAGCAAGTTCGGCAGATCGCCACGGCGGGCAAAAGCAGCGCGGATTTTTTCCAACAGCTCGGCTCGAATAATGCATCCACCTTTCCAGATACGAGCGCATTCGGAGAGATTGATGTTCCATTTGTAGAAATCGGAACCTTCTTTAATAAGCGCCATGCCCTGGGCATAACTGCAAACTTTAGAAGCGTAAAGCGCATCATGCAATGCTTTCAGCGTTTCTTCCTTGACTGTTTTGTCAACAGGCTTGCCGGTGCCAACAACCCATCCACCACCCAGAATCTTGGCGGCTTCCTGACGCATATCGTGCATGGCCGAAAGCATGCGTCCGGTCAAGGCAGCATCAATTGTGGGAACAGCGATACCAAGATCCAATGCAGCTTCGCTTGTCCATTTACCGGTTCCTTTTTGTCCGGCTTTGTCGAGAATCATATCGACCAGCGGTTTTCCTGTTTCAGGATCGACAACAGTCAAAATCTTGGCTGTGATTTCAATTAAGAACGAATCGAGAATGCCTTTATTCCAGGTTTCAAAAACATCGGCAATTTCACGAGCCGGCATGCTCAGCCCACGGCGCATGACGTCGTAGACCTCGGCGATCAATTGCATGTCACCATATTCGATGCCGTTATGAACCATTTTTACAAAATGTCCGGCGCCATCGGGTCCGAGATAGGTAACGCAAGGACCATCGTTTACTTTGGCGGCAATCGCTTCCCAGATCGGTTTTACCTTCTCATAAGCGCTCTTATCGCCGCCGGGCATCAACGAAGGACCCCAAAGGGCGCCTTCTTCGCCCCCCGAAACACCGGAGCCTACAAAATTGATTCCTTTTTCTTTTAAATCCTTTTCTCTTTTTTGCGTGTCGGTGAAATGCGAATTGCCACCATCTATGATGATGTCGCCTTTTTCCAGATCGGGAAGCAGTTTTGCAATGGTTTGATCGACGGCCTCGCCGGCCTTAACCAGAAGTATGATCATGCGGGGCTTTTCGAGGCTGTCTACGAAGCTTTTCTCGTCACGGCAACCAATCACAGGCTGGTCCTTTCCACGACCGGCTACAAAAGCATCAACTTTATCGACGCTGCGGTTGTATACGGCGATTTTGAAACCGTTTCTGGCAATATTCAAGGCCAGATTCTCACCCATCACACCCAATCCGATCAGTCCAATCTTCGCTTTATCAGCCATTTTTCACTCCCTTTGCCTAGAGTCTTGTCTTTAGAATATTTCGAGTTTTTTCGAACTTTTGTTTTTCTCAACAGGAACGCAGCTTGCTAAAAGCGCTAAAGTTCCGCCGCGATATCTTTATCCAGATACCAATAAAGTTTGCCATTCTCAGCCTTCACATTCTGGCTTGGATACTTGCCTTGCGGACCGGTAAGAACGTCTTTCAAGACAGCAGCTTTGCCTTTGCCTGAGGCCAGAAAAATGATGTTTCTCGAGTTGTTGATGACCGGGTAAGTAGTGGTCAATCTAACAGTTGAGAGCTTCTCTACTTTATTGTCGATAAACCATCTCTCTTTCTCTTGTAGAGCCGGCGAACCAGGGAAAAGCGAGGCAGTATGCCCATCATCGCCAAGACCGAGAAGCATGAAATCGAATTGTGGCAACTCGTCTGAGGCCAGGCGGAAAAATTCATGCATGGTCCGTTCGTATTCAATAGCAGTTGCTTTTGGATCCATGTCGGGATCATTCAATGCAAAAACATTCTCGCGACTGAGAGCCACCTTCGAAAGCAGGCTCTCCGTAATCATTCTTTGATTGCTGTCGGGGCTTGTGTAAGGAACCGTTCTTTCATCGCCGAAAAAGACCACCACTTTGCTCCAGTCGATGCGCGCCGCTACTTCTTTCTCAGCCAATTTCGCGTAAAGGCCCTTAGGTGTATTGCCGCCGGAAAGGGAAATTATGAACTTTCCTCTTGCCTTTATCGCTTCGTCGGCTAATTTGACGAAGAGTTCGACCGTGCCCTCAACAAGCGCTTCATAGTTGTCAAATATGTTTATGTTTTTGGTTTCCATCAAAGATGATTGCATCACCCCTCCTTTACTTAGCGGCGTCGACAAGGCTGACCACGCACTCGAGAGTCTGCCTGAAGACAGCGTCATCCGGCATCGACTCCATGGCAAAATCGATCAAACGAGCTTCTGTAAGCTCGACCAGGCTTTCAGCACCCGTTCCTACTCCTTGCCCGGGCTCATTTTCACAGCAGTCGGAGTCACTGAGCACGTAAATGCAAGGCGAACCGGGTCTCTGCTCAGCAATCATGCGTTCATGGGCAATTTTGCCCTCGCAGGGCGTATCCGCTTCCATCGTCACAGAGCAAACTGCACCCTCGCTGAGCTTATCGCTGGAAAACGGCTCGATTGAAGCACTGATGGTTTTATTGCCGGCTGTAAATTGAGCGCTGAATTTTCCACCTGCAAACGAGGCTGAATCTCTTTGCCAGTTCAATCGTGTAGATAGCCAGGCCAGAAGCAATAGCGGCTGGGCCGGAATGGTCTGAGCACCCTGACCGCCAGGAGCGTGGGCATAGGCAATCACAACCTTGGAAATTCCAGGCAAAGAAGGCAAGGACATGGGCGGAGCTGCATCGCTGAAGGCATCGGCAATCGCCCGCCGCCAGGGAATTAAGCGACCCCAGTTCAGATCGAAAAGTGGTTTTCTCTGTGAGGACGAACAAATTCCGGACATTTCTTTGATAAAACTTTTGGTGTCGGCAGCTCTAAGAGAGTCGACGATGAGCATATCGATGAATCTGGAAAACGGCTCTAAATAGCCACGATCCAGGCGATTGGCACGCCACCATAAAACCACCGGAAGATCATTTATCACCAGAGGCGATACTACACTGGCCAATTCCCTTGTCCCTTCTCCGTCATAGCGAACGGTAATTTGCTCCGAGCAAATTTGTCTCAAGGTTTTGGCGTCGGCAATGTGGCAACGGGCGGAAACCCAGGCTTCCAGGCGCTGTTCTGTCGAACGGCGGGAAATAGCCAGGATTGCTCTGGACGGATGGCGAATTGCCACTTCGTCAAGCACTGCCGAAGCTTGCACTTCTGCATCGGCGTCTTCACTAAATAGAACGATATTGGCCGTGCAGGCGCGCATGACATTGGCCGGCTTGGTCTTCACCTGATTGGCATCGGCGTCTTTGCCTTCCGTCACTTTCACAGGCGTATTGTCGGTTTTCTTCTCAGCGGGCTTAGCATCGTCGATGGCCCTCCAGAGATCCTTCAATTCACGCTCTATACGCTGCACATCC
>CAZHEZ010000211.1:0-13734 GCA_964531315.1 uncultured Candidatus Obscuribacterales bacterium
TGCCCAGCAGGGGTGGATTTCCGCCGCTGTCCCTGATTTTCTTTTGCTGGGCAGCAACGTCTTCTTTGCCCTCATCGAGTGCTTTGACAAGCGCCTGTTCAAACGGCATATCAGGATATTTGACTTTGGCATCCAGAATCAGCGAGGGAGTCGTCTGCTCTTTGTCCAAAAGCCTATTACCGAGATCGGCATCCAGCCTGCCCTTATCAGTGCAGCGCTCGTCGCCTCCCACATCATGGGCGGTCAAATGGGCCCGCGGCGTGGGGTTACCCTTACCCTCAATTTCTTGCTCATTTAGGATGTCAACCATATTCTGTTTTTTCCCACTGGAGTGGCAATTGAACCGCCTCAGGCGCAATGGCAGACGGGGGAAGGCTCCTTCATTTAATGTTGCCAGCTCAAGAACCTGCCGGGTTCTCTCAACCCCCACCGTGGCATATAAAGGACTATGCGACGGGGATGGATTTTGATGAAAACGACAACTGGATTGGCTGTTCACAGAAAACTTCTGGCGGCCGTTGCGTTGGCGCTGTTTCTGCAAGCCAGCCTGCCTTATATCGCATCAGCCGATCAGTATTTCGATTATGGAATGAAGCTATTCCAGCAGCGCAATTACAAAGCGGCAGCGCAGTATTTCGATATTCGTTTGAAATCGAACCCGAATGACTCTTATGCTCAGTATTATCGTGGCTTGTGCTACCACGTCGAGCGCGACACGGATAAGGCCAGAGCGCTCTATGAAGCGGTCATAGCCAGCGGATCCGATGCCAATATTCGCGCCCTTGCGCAGAAGCAGTTGAAAATTATTGAAACCGTATCCAGCTCTGCCACCGTAGCTGCGGGCCTGGGCAAATCAGCCGGCAGCGCCGCAGGCAAAATCCCGGCCAATCAGCCCGGCACGCCGGCCGGTGGCGGCGACGATGATGCACCCAGAGCGACTGTTGTTCCAAACAATGCGAAGGCATACTTTTCTATGTCGCCAGGGCACAACGATATGAATGTTGACGGCGCAGTCAACAAACGGCGTCTCACTTTTTGCTTTGATACCGGCGCATCAGTGACTATGCTGGGCAAAAACCACTTGCGCGAAGTTGGCATTCAGCCGCCGGTCACAGGGCCGACAGGCAAAATTGGAGGCATTGGCGGCACCATCGACAGCTGGACAATGAATCTCGATATCACCATTGGTGGCATTACCAAACGGCTGCCTGTACGGATTGCCGAAGAATGGGACCATGCCCCTTTGCTTGGCCAAGATTTCTTCAGCGACATCGATTACGAAATAGACAACGTAGGTCATTGTATTCGCTTCACTAAGTCTTCTGATTCTGTCAAAGATGATACTTATTCGATTCCATTCACAAGAATCGGCAAACATTTATATGTTGAGCTGGAAGGTGAGAAGGGCAGAAAGACAAATATGATCGTTGATACCGGAGCTGAGGGCATCTCGCTCAGCCCGACCAACGTCAGGGAACTGGGCATTGATACTGCCGGTGGAGAAAACGAGACTCATAAAGGCGTGGGAGGCACCACGCAAGCGATCGGAGTCGTCGTCGATATGTTGCGACTGGGTCCGATCGTGGTGCGCAACGTCAAGGTCAGTGCCGACACTGGTGAAAAGGGCATGGTCGGCAAGGAAGGAGCAGCTGGCCTTTTAGGCCAGGCTTTCTTCGGCGGATGGCGTTTTACCATAGACAATCACAATCAACGGCTGCGCTTTTTCCATTGATGTGACTGATCTATTGAAAGCCGCCTGTGATCTGTCTATTTCAGCCCTTGCTTCCAGGCGGCCACATCGCTGCGGAACTGATCGGCAATCGTTGGCCTTTTATAAACGCTGTTGTACACATCAATTCCCACAGCTACTGGAAGTGCAGTTTCAGTAGTTTTCAGGTTTTTGAAACCGTAAGTATGGTCGATGAGAGCAAAAACACCCGCCGCCATATAGCCGCTAGATGTGAAATCATCACTAAAGGCCATGTCATTGACAGCTTTTCCAAATCGCTGCACATCGGTCTGAGGAAGGCTGCGCAATGCCTGAACTGCATCATTGCCCGCATCTTGAGCCTTTAGTCCGTTATACAAAGTAGCAGCAAGGCCTATTGCACCCATTGCCAAAGCGCCAGGACGCGCGGTGGGGTAAGCCAATACTCCAGCCAACATCAGTCCGGTGGAAAAGAGGCGTTGCGTGTGATAGATGGTTTGATCGTTGATTGATTTATCTATTTTTTCAACAAGACGGGTGCGCTCCTCGATCGTGAGCTTTTCTCTGGGATCGTCTGTTTTCCGCCCAACCGCGTCTTTTCCGATTTGTATGGAAAGACTAGAACGCCCCGAGCCATCCTTGTCCTTTGCTTCAAAGCCCAGGACACCACCCAGGACAGCCATCTTAGCCACACTTTCGGCAAGCCCGTCCTTTGTTGAAGAGTCGCTACATCCACAATTTGCTGATTGCCACAAAGAGTCTTTTTGCAAAGTGTCGGTGGTCTGCCGCTGAACATTGTTCACTTTGGTGGTCTCATCGGGAACAGCCTGTGCACTGATTTCACCAGCCATTGCAGCTTGAAATACCATAACGGTAACGCTCCTTCATTTGATATGCATGTGGGGTGGGGATTAAACAATACGATGCAGGTAGTAACGAAGGCATATCAGCACTGGGAAAACCACCATGGCCTGCGCAAATTTCTTCGTTCGAAAGGCAAAATCGATTCGGCTCAGTACCCCTGAAGTATCACCCTTCAGGGTGTTCATAAATCCCTGAAAGCAAGCCAGGCACGAATTTACCTAAACCACTCCCACGGGTGAGGCGTAAATGAGATAAACCGTTCATGATGGAACCGATGGCTGTTCAGGATTCACTCAATATGCTTCTAGAAAAAAGACTGCTAAAACTACTATTCGCACGCGACTTGCTCGCCAACGGCGATGAAGATCAAGCAATGCAATTGCTAAATAGCGCATTGAATGACTGCCCGAAAAGCGACAAATGGATAGTAGACACATTTGTCAGTCAACTGGAAGGAATTGCCGCCCTGAAAGACGTCATCTAGTTTTTCTATTTTTGAAATCAGCTGCTTAATAGAAGCGGCTCACATGGCGCCCCTCGACCACATGTCCATCCTTGGCGTCGACGGGCAATACAGCCACACGAAGATCGGCATCGCGGTACTGAGCACGCAACGACTTGGCGAATACTTCGGCGCGACTGAGATCTTTTTCGGCACGAATCGCCACAGTGACAGGCAGCTTTTGATCCAGCAGGTCGCGCACTGTAGGGAAGTAGCGCTCTTCCACATCCCCGTTTCTGTGCATGACGGTATAGCGTCCATAGCTGGCGAACATGTATGAGCCGGACTCGTTGGCTGCAACCATCTGCACCGGCGTCAGTGCGAGGTCTTCGCCAGTTTCGTTTTTGAAGACACCGGTTTTCGGGCAACGGCGCCAATCGACGCCATCCTTATCGGTGAATTTATAAGCCACGGGGCTGGTGCCGCCGTAGGCGAATTGCAAATAGGTGCCGTCGCCCAGCTTGAGGCTGGTGATGCGCCCTCTGGCGTCTTTCTGAAAGCTGAAATTGTCGTGCTCTTCCGGCGCTTGATGCTCGGTTATATAACAACCGCCCTCTAAATAGCGGACTTCAACCAGTCCATTTCCCAGGTGATTGGCTCTGATGGTGCATAAGATTTCTCCGTCAGCATTTTCAATCACTGTGCGGCTGTCGAGAAAATTGGGACCAGAGTAGATGGTCTCTTTCTTTCCGTCCGCCAAGGCACGTTCAATAAAGCGAAATTCCCTGTTGTGGGGATAAACGCCCGCTTTGAGCGTTTCGCCGGTCATATAAACGTCATAGTCGTCTTTGGTTGTCGGTGTTGTCAGTCCAAAGTATTCCTCAGGCGGATCGAAGTAAACTTCGACGTCCGAGTATACAGTCGGGGCTGGAGGCGTTGGATTTACGGAAGTGTGACTTAGTAATTTTCTGTCTATTCTGCGTTTTCCAGCAACCCGGCTGGAACGGTTCAATTTTGCTGCACTGGCGGGAAATCCAATGGTTTGACCCATAGTAATGTTCCTTTTAGAAGCTTGCCGACCGTGAGATGCCGGACAATTGGTGGGAGGGCGATAACGGGATATGGGCATTTTGCAGGAGAAATGTTTCAACGAAGTGTCAAAGGTTGCTTTGCCCGCCCATGATTAATTCGCCGAACTGCAATGTTTCTGCAATAACGAATCCGCAGAATACAGGGAATCCCGGCGAACACAGGCATGAGAATTGCATAGCAATTACGATTTTTCCTTCACCCAAAGGAGACAGACATGGGCTTGGAACTTGATGATTCACCAGTAGAAGCACCCCGCGCACCTTATATAGCTCCCAACATGGACAGCAAATGGCTGGTATCGATGGACCAGATGCGAAACACCGGAGACAAGACCGGCATAATACCCATGGAACTTCATGGAAACGGGACCGATACATCCAAACTGACAGATCAAACCAAACTTGATATGCAAAAAAACATGCTGGCTCACTATCTGTCATTGCGCACCGGGCATCCGACCCCAAAGGAAGCGGGCGCTGATGGCACCTATAAAAGTGATGGCGGCGAATATACCCAAAAGGACGGCCGGGTGACGGAGCTGAAATTCGCTAACGGCAAAGGCAGCATCTCCGACATCAAATTCGATGAAAACGGCAGATTGCAATCCGCAACGATGCAGGATGGCTCGAGGCTAGAACAGAACATCGTGCGAAATAAGGGATTCATAGATGGATGGCACCAGGATGGATTTAATTTGATCGCAAAGAACGGCAGTGTGACGCAGGCGCCGTATACGCATGCCTTTGCCGACTCAAGCGGCTTCTCGACAATGACTAACGACACCGTCGAAACCACTACACTAGCCGGAACCAAAGGCTCGCTAGACGTCTATAAAGGCGGAGAAGCGGTATCGACGGACATCAAAACCGCAGGCGGAGAAGTATACAGAAACATAGCCTATAGCTCCGACGCAAAATAACGGGATCAAATAACTGAAGCTTACCGGCACTGAAGCAGAGAAAACTTGTGATGTCCGAATAAAATCCGCATCACAGGCAGATCAAAGCACACAATAGATTGGAAACCACAGTTCAGTCAGATCAGTAGCGAGTACACATCAACGAGCGCATAATAAAAGCACGTTGTACTCCAACCTTTTGAGCTTACATACTCATGGAAAAAAAGTAAGAAACAGCTCTTGTAACTCGTACAGCTTAATCAGGCTCCCGGCAATGCCGGGAGCTTGTCTTTTCTGGTATGGAGTCAATGGTAACTTGCCTTCCGCCTTTCTCTTGCAAGGTTTTTGAAACACCGCCCATTCATCATTAAAAGACTTCAGAAGAAGACTTCGACCACATAGTTTTCTCAAGACATTGACCTTCAATATCCGCTTTTCGCCGCCAGGCAGGGGATATACATGGTTGAAGCAACACCCTTACTATCGGCTCCTCACCCCCAAGACGATCGAGGAGAGAAAAACAGATCAGCCCCGGACACAAATTCGAATTGGAAGGCCAGCACTTCGATGAACATCACCCCTGTCTGCAACAACTTCATTCCTGTACTGGAAATTGGCACCGATGCTCAGAAGTACAATGATGATGTACTGAAGGCAGAAGTGCTCCAGGAAATGACCGACAAGTATTTCAAAGGATGCGCCACTCCCCCGCCCGAAAACCTAGCCGACGGCACCTATCAAAGAGATGGGGGCAGCTTTACCATTAAAAGCGGCCGGGTCATTTCACTTACGGCCGCCAATGGTGAAAAATTCACCGACATCACATACGATACCAGTGGCAACATATTGTCGATGCAGACTAGCGCCGGCCACACCTGGCAACAGCGCGACATTGTCGGACCCGACGGCATGCTCAAACGCGACGGGTACAACTTGAAACTCTCAAATCTCACGCTTCGCTACGATCAGCTGGTAGCAGACTCCAAAGGAGTGACACACCTGAGCACCGGACACAGCGGATTTGTCAGCACCCTTACTCTGAGCGGCACTAAAGGCACCATGGAATTCCGCCACGACGGAACCATGAGTCGCTACTCTATTTTGACAAAAGCGGGGAATTCCTGCGTCCACTCGCCGCCGCCCTTTGCCTGCCCCGAGCGCAACTATACCGGCAGCTACGAACGTCCGTACGCATAACAAGTTAAATTGCCGTTCCACATTGTATTGGCGCAAACCTTGCGCCAGTACGATGGGCAATGTTTTTTAGCGTGGACGGCGCGTTGCAGGCGCCTTTTTATGAACGCAGGCGGGTGCAACCCGCCGGCTACGATTGGATGCAAGCCTATGGGCGATGCGAACCGGCAAGCGGAGCTTCTTCGTCTGCGACTGGCGAGTGCTTGCGGGAGCGCAGCTTTTGTCTGAGCATGCCGACATATTCGTAAACGACAGGCACCAGATAAAGACTGAGTATCGAGGAAACGACCATCCCGCCGCAAACTGCGGTGCCTAAAGAGTGGCGGCTGGCGGCCCCTGCGCCGTGCGCAAAAACCAGAGGCATGATGCCCATAATGAAGGCCAGCGATGTCATCAAAATTGGGCGTAATCGAATCGTGGCGGCTTTGACGACCGACTCTTTGATGCTCAAGCCCTTCTCGTACAACTGATTGGCATATTCGACAATCAAAATAGCGTTTTTGCTCGCCAAGCCTATCAACATCACCAGCCCGATCTGGCAAAAGACGTCGTTTTCCAAACCGCGCGCTGACTGGGCCGCCAGTGCTCCAAGCATAGCCAGAGGTACAGAAAGAAGAATGATGAAGGGGTCAAGAAAACTTTCGTATTGGGCAGCAAGAACAAGAAATACAAACACGAATCCGAGCGCAAAGAGAATCGTGGACTTACTGCCTGACTCCAACTGTTCAAGCGCGATTCCGGACCACTCATAGCCCATACCGGGCGGCAGATTTTCTTTGGCGAGCTGCTGCATTTTGTCCATCGCCTGCCCGGAGCTAATACCGGGGGCGGCGCTGCCGTTTATCTCAGTGGAGCGGAATAGATTGAAGTGTGAAATGGTCTGGGGAGTGGTGGTGCGCGTCACCGTGACCAGATTGGCAAGACTGATCATGTGCCCCGATTTAGAGCGGACATAAAATTGCTCAATGTCTTTGGGGTTGGATCGAAATTTCTGATCGGCTTGTACATAAACACGATAGATGCGGCTGCCCATATCAAAATCATTGACATATTCTGAGCCGAGAAAAACCTGAAGCGTGCGAAAAACATCGTTCATATCAACGCCAAGAGTCTTGGCTTTGTCGCGGAACACCGCCACTACCAGCTGCGGCGAGTTGGCTTTGAAGCTGGAGAAGACACCGCGCAGCTCCGGGCATTGATTGCCTTTCTGGCACAGCATCTTAGTGGCATTGGCGATCATATCGGTGTCGCCGCCCAGCATGTCTTGCAGCTCAAACTGAAAGCCACCAAAATTGCCGAGCCCTTCGATGGAAGGAGGGCTGAAAGGAATGACGGTGGCATCAGTAATCTGAGAAAGTGGTTTACGAATACGCTCGATAATCTGATCGAGCTTGTTATTATCGCCGCGTTCTTTCCATGGTTTTAAACTGGCAAAAAGCAGTCCATTGTTGGGCGAATTACCGGAGAAGCTAAACCCGGCAATGCCGAAATTCGAGGCTATGGCAGGCTCTTTACTGAGCGCGTCATCGACCCGTTTTAAAACATCGGCTGTATAGCCGAGTGAAACGCCTTCCGGTGACTCGACAACAACAATGAAATAGCCCTGGTCTTCACTGGGAACGAAGCCTTTAGGAACAGTGTTGAACAGCCATGCCGTCAGTCCCATGCACAGAAAAAACGCAACAATGACCAGCGGTTTCATTTTCAGTGCCAGGCGCAGCGACCATTCATAGCTGCCTTTCAGCCAATCTAGAAAGATGTTGATCGGGGCGAAAAGAATGCTCTTCTTTTCTGAGTGCGCCTTCAGCCATCTGGCTGACAGGGCAGGCGTGAGAGTCAGTGCGACAAAGGTGGAAATACCAACGGAGCAGGCGATGGTAAGAGCGAATTGTCGATACAAAAGTCCGGTCGTGCCCGGGAAAAACGCGACCGGAATGAAGACGGCTCCCAGCACCAGCGATATGGCAATTACAGCGCCGGTAATTTCGCGCATCGATTCTTGCGCAGCCTGGACGCCATTGAGCGAGCGCTCTTTAATCAGGCGGCTGATGTTTTCAATTACAACGATGGCGTCGTCGACAACCAGACCGGTGGCCAGCGTTATGCCGAACAGTGTAAGAGTATTAATGGAAAAGCCAAGCGCACTCATCAAACCGAAAGTGCCGACCAGAGATACAGGGATAGTGACTGACGGTATGAAAGTACTGCGCCAGTCTTGCAAAAATAGAAAAGTGACAAGAACGACAAGCCCTATGGCCTGCCCCAGTGTTATCAAAACCTCTTTTATCGACTCTTGCACAGCCAGAGTGGTGTCAAAGGCATAGTCATATTCAAGACCGGGTGGAAAACGTTTGGACAGGCGAGTCATTTCCTTGCGAATGCCTTTGGAGACCTCCAGTGCATTGGCGGTCGGAGTCTGAAAGATACCGATGCCGACTGCCTCGCGCCCGCGATATCTCACAATTGACTGATAGTTTTCCGCCCCCAATTCTGCCCGTCCCACGTCCTTAAGGCGAATGATTTGCCCATTGGGAGTGGCGCGGATGATCATGTTTTCGAATTCCTTGGCCGTTTTCAGCCTGCCCACAGCCTTGACGCTGATTTGATAGAGCTGCCCGTCCGGCGCCGGCGGCTGGCCAATCTGGCCGGCTGCCACCTGGACATTCTGCTCGGCCACTGCATTAACGACATCAACGGCAGTCAGACTGCGATTGGCCAGCTTTTGCGGATCGAGCCATACGCGCATAGAGTATTTGCGCTCGCCGAATATCTCGGCGTTGCCCACACCCTTCACGCGTTTTAGAGCATCCTTAATATAGACATCGGCGTAATTGCTGATGAATTGGCTGTCATAGCGATTGTCGCGGCAGCCAATGCCGATCGCCAACACGAATTGGCTGGAGACCTTGTTGACCGATACGCCTGTCCGCTTAACGTCCTCCGGCAATCGCCCTTCCACTGACGCCACGCGCGTTTGCACGTCGACCGCCGCCAGATCGATATCGCGTCCCAGATTGAAAGTGATGTCGACGCTTCCGGTGCCATCATTGCCGCTGGTCGAGGTGATATATCTGATGTTTTCCGCACCGTTTATTTGTTTTTCCAAAACGGTAGAGACGGCTGACTCAACAACTCCGGCATTGGCGCCTGTGTAGTTGCAGGTGACATTGACCCTGGGCGGTGCAATCTGCGGATACTGTGCGACCGGCAATCCCGGTATGCAAACAGCCCCCGAGATTACTATCACGAGCGAGCAGACGGTTGCGAAAATCGGCCGTTTGATGAAAAAGTCTGCAAACATCAGGCTTTACTCTTTCGGCTGAATGGCCATTCCGTCGGTCAAATTCTGAATTCCGGACACGACTATTTTTTGTCCAGGCTGCAACCCACTGATGACACGATAGGCATTGCCTTCGATGTCTCCGAGTTTGACCAACTTTTGCTTGGCGACAAAATTCTTGCCCTCTTGCTCAGCGACAAAGACAAAGTCCTGTCCTGTCAGGTGAACAACAGCAGGGGTAGGAACCAGCACGCCGGGCTCTGTTTTCCACAAGACTCTGGCCGTTATCATCTGACCGGCGCGCAGCTTCTCATCGGCGTTTTCATAAATTGCTTTGACCAAGACAGTCTGGCTTTGATTTTCAACATTTGGTGAGACGAAGAAAACCCTGGCTCGACCGAGGGGTTCGTCCTGAGCGTTGGTGAGATCGACAGCCATGCCGTTGCGGATGCGATTGCCATACTCGGTCGGAATGGAAATATAAACTTCAAGCGGCCGGTTCTGTGTCACGGTAGTCAGCACCGTATCCGGTGACACGTAGTCGCCGAGCTTGATGGGGACGTCTGCAATCGCACCGGAAAATGGTGCAACGACGGCATGGTGATGCAGCTCCACGCCCTGTTCTTTCACAGATGCACGTTGCTGCCGCACTTCCATCTCTGCTTTCGAAAGCAGTGACTTTTGCGCGCGAATCTTTGCCTCAATTGATATGAGCTGCGCTTGAGCCACTCTCAATTGATTGGCGCGATTGTCTTCTTCCTGAGCTGAGACTGCGCCTTGCGAGTGCAAATCTTTGGCTCGCTCGAATTCCTGGTGCGCCAGTGTTAGTTCTGAAGTCCGAGATGCCTTGTCGGCTTCCAGTGACTTCAAGGTCTCGCGGGCTGATTGAGCTTCAGCCTGCAGAGAGGAAACGTGTGCTTCAGAACTGTCAACCGCCATCTGCTGCTTCTCAGGGTCGACAAGCATGAGTAACTTGCCGGATGAGACCTTGTCACCGCTGCGGACATAAATTTCCTTTACCAACCCCGAAACTCTGGGGTGGAGGCTAACTGATTTGCGGGAGTTCAAGGTCGCTGAAAAACTACTGCTTTCCGTAACCGGTCCCAGCCGGACTTGATCAAGCTGAACCATGGTCGCCGGTGGCGCATAAGTCGCAGAAGCAGGCGCCCCATGTTGCCCGCATCCATAAAGAAGCAGGCTCGTCGAGGCGCACAGCGCCAGACAAAGGTATTTTGGGAGAGATGGCTGCATACCGTTAACTAACCATGGTTTCCAGATCTCAAGGATACCATTTGGAAGGGGTTTTTCCGTCATGTGTAGCCAAAGGTTGCGGCCTAGATACGGAAGATCTTGGAAAACTTCTTTTCATCTCAGACTTTTTTGTCGAAAGAAGGCAAAATGTTAGACAGGACACGGGAAAGAAGGTCAGTCGGTAAATGCCCCCTGCCTTGCGAACAAATACTGAAGGTTTAGAGGAAGATTGTGGACATTAGCACTCCTCAATCATTGACAGTGAGATGAGCAAAACCGTGAAAAAGAGAACCCAGTTGCGGACATTCGAACTGCTTGTTTCGCTAGTAGCTATTTCTGTTTACTCAAGTATTAGTCTGTCTCAAACTCCTTGCTCTGGAAAGACGAACCTAAAGAAACCAGCGTCGCCACTTCCGGCAAAAAGACCCACGGCGGTCATCAAGAAACCGCCAGGACTTCAACTCCTTGTTTCTTGGATTGGGCAACTCGACAACTCTATCGAAGGAGCCTGGAACGAAAAGCTGCCGCGCACAACCAGAAATGAAAAATTCGCTCTATCCGAAAGACTCGTATATGGAATCGACGAGGAGCTCAAGAAATTCGACTCCATGCCACTGACCGCTCAGGAACGCCTTAGCGTCAGGAAAGCGACTAATTCAATGAGCAGCCGCGCGGCTTACTTCTACCCACAAAAGTCACTGCGCTGGCGCGCGCAGCAAGAAAACTCCCCAAGAATGCAGTGCCCCTCAGATCGAAGAGTGTTTGTTCGCACAGTCTTATACCAACGTTTGCTCGAAATTGGCAAGACGCAGACAGAGGCAATGGCGCTCAGCGATAAATTGGAGGGTGATTACAAAGACCCATTCATGCTGGCCATTGTTTGGATGAATCAAGGTTATTATCAGTCCACAATCGATCAGTTGGACAAATTGCCTGCGAATCAATGCACCTACGAACGGCATCTTCTGAAAGCCGCATGTTTTCACTCTCTTCACAATGAAGAAGCGGAGTTCGAACAATTCAAAGAAGCCGAGGTCGAACAACCTAAAAACGCAATTCCGCATTTTCTGAGAAGCATTGCATATTCGAGCAAAGAAGATACCAAGGCAGCTCGCCAAGAAATCACCGCGGCGGAAGCACTGGAGAAAACAGAACCGGCTCTCTTGAGTATGGCCTGGGGACATTTGTGTTTTGCCGAAGGAAAGTATCAAGAGGCGCTCCGCCATTTCAGCCGCGCCAGCCAGATTGAACCGACCTATGCAGACGCATACCAGTATGCCGGAGAGTGCTATTCACATCTGAACGATAGACAGAACTGGCTCAATATTTCAAGAAAAGCTGTTGAAGCTGAATCAACCAATCCATATCGACATGCTCGGCTGGCAGCGGCTCTAGAATCATTGCATAGATATTCTGAAGCGATCGTTGAATACGATTGCGCACTGGATATCTCGCCTCGGCTGCAGCGGTTGCACGAATACAAAGGAGACTGTCATCTCAGCTCGAGAAACTGGAAGCAAGCAATTGAAGAATACGAGAAAGTAGAGCAAACGAATGGTGATAAGGGCGCAGTTGCTGAATCCAAACAATTGGCTAAGCCTGCAGATTCGAATTTATCTGCAAACAACGGCACCGCACCGAAGGAACAGCTGCAAATCAAGATTTTCAGACAAACAGAACATTCGGACGCCACCAGAGAAATAGCAATTGCCGCTCTCGAACTGCTTCCCAATGCAGTAATTGCCGCACTCAAGAAAGATGGCGTGGCGGTCGTAATTGCGCCAAAGGCAAGTGAATATGTTTACAACCACAACAAAGATATTCTTATGCAAAATCAATTGCCTGTTGAGGAGGTCTCCGGCGAGTTCATACACGCGACAAAGGAAGCAATTATCGGAGAGGACGCGCTGAAGGATTTCTTGACTAGAGACTCAAAAATCCACCTTGTTCTGCACGAGCTCGGGCATGCTTACGATAGAAGTCTTGGCAAAGTATCTTTCAAACTTCCATTTAAACTCTATTTCGCCAAGGAGCTCGAAGCGATGCCGCTGGAAACACGTCGCAATGTTCCATTCTGCCATGAAGACGGACTGATAGGATGTTCACAACTGTTTGCAGAACTCTTCTCCTTCCACTACATGGATCCAACTTCAAAAGGAACTATCTGCACAATGGTTTCGGGATTGTTTCCTCGCTGCTTTAATTATGTGAAACAACAATGTCCATAGTCTCCAGACAAATAACTACATGCCAAAGAAATCTATATCGCTGAGCATAGTAAGTACGTCGTTCCTCCTTATCAGTTTGCAATCATTTTCAACAGAGTCTGTTTCGGCACAAAGCACACCAGTTCCAAATGACAAACGAACATTCACTCGCCTGGTCTTGTACCAATCGATGCTGGAAGTCGGTAGAACACCGGCAGAAGCTTTGAAACTAAGCAATCAGATGTGCGTGAAACTTGACGACCCATTTGTTCGTGCGCTCCTTTTAATCAATCAATTGAAGAATGAAGAAGCACTTGCTCAATTGAATAGGATGCAGGCGAAATCACAGTTTGCATTCGACTGCTGTCTTTGGCGGGCACACTGCTTTTCCCATCTGCACAGGGAAAAGGAAGAGTTTGAACAATACGCAAAAGCAGAGGCTGTAAAACCCAATGATACGCTCCTGCACTTACTTAAATGCACGGAATTTTTGAAGAAGAAAAGATTTGGCGTCGCTCGGCGAGAAATTACACGCATCCAAGAAAAATCGCCGGAGGATTCGGCACAGAATAATTTAGCGCTCGGCCACATTGCTAGAGATCAGGGCAAGGACAAAAATGCAGTCTGGTTCTTCAACCAGGCGAGCAGATTAGATCCAACACTTGCGGATGCATATTCGTTTGCAGGAAGCTGTTACATCAGTTTGCACAACATAGACCTCGCACTTGAGAAAAACAAACAAGCAGTTATTGCGGACCCGGTGAGCCCAACTCGACGGGCCGCTTTGGGCATAATTTT
>CAZHEZ010000212.1:0-13578 GCA_964531315.1 uncultured Candidatus Obscuribacterales bacterium
CCGCCAACCAGAGCCAGACCGAAGCTATATTGAGCCATTTCCCGAGAACCACCAAAGTGATTCAAGATATCCTCAATAACTTGCCCTTACCAAAAGGCCCGCCCCGAAACTACGCCAAATAGCCGGGTCAGGTCCGCACTGAAAAGGCTGAAAATAGAAATTATCTGCCGTCCGGGCTGAGCTTTGGCGGGTAAGTTAATTTGTATGACCCGACAAATACGCGCTCGACTTCGGCGCAATGGTCGATAAAATGGATCTGGCCATTCTCAAACAATTGAAAGGCTCGAAAGTCAACGCAGAAATGCTGCGCGAGACGATCGCGACGGCAATTGAAAGCCAGTTGCTCAAAGCTGGTGAAAGGCTGCCGTCGACGCGCGACATGGCACTCTATCTGGGAATATCGCGCACCACTGTAATTAAAAGCCTGGACGCCTTAATCGCCACCGGTCATTTAAAAACAAGCCCGGGTTCTGGTATTTGGGTGAGAAGCGCTGAGAAAAACACGGCGGTGCCGGCCCGTGACAGCAATGGCAATGCTGCTCAAAGCCAAGCCTATCCCTGGAGAGATCGTTATTCGAATTTGGCTTTAAATCTGGAAGCACAAAGAATCGAGGCGATCGAAAGCACCGACTTCGACGAAATCAATTTCGGCTCAGCCCCCAACAATTTACTTCCGCTGCCGGCCTGGAAGAAATCAATGCAGCACTGGAGCACGCACGCAGACTCGCTCAACTTCGAGGCGAACAGCGACGTCTTCGGCTATAGACCATTGCGCGAGGCGATTGCCGGATTTTTGAGACGGACAAAACAAATTGTCTGCAAGCCCGAGCAAGTAGTTGTCGGCTCCGGCGTGCAAAACGTGATCTCGCCTGCTCTCTCGCTTCTGGTCAAACCTGATGACGCCGTTGTCTGCGAAAATCCTGGATTCTGGGGAGCGCGAGAGCAGTTTCATAGCCTGGGTGCCGCCGTCATACCAGTCAGTGTTGATGATGACGGTCTAAAAATAGAGCTTCTACCGGAAATTGGTCGCCCGGTGCAATGGGTTTATGTCGCGCCCTCCTGCCATGAACCCTCCGGCGCCACGCTCTCGCAAAAGAGGCGTCACGAACTGATCAGTTGGTGCCAGAGCAATAATTGCGCGATTCTGGAAGACGACTGGGACTCGGAATTTCAATACGACGGGCAAGCAGCACCGCCTCTCTTTTCACTCGATCAAAGCGGCTCGGTCGTTTATTTCTACTCTTTCTGGCGCTTGCTTTACCCGCTTGTTTCGGTGAGCTTTCTGGTCATTCCCGAGCAGCTCATCGGTGTTTTTCAGAGCTACAAAACAATCTGGGATCGGCAGTTTACTCTGGTCGAACATCTGGTTTTGACCGAACTTTTGGAAAAGAACGTTATTGAAACCAGTATGAGAGCAATGTGGAAGAACTTTCGCAAACGGCGGCAAGTTTTGATCTTCGCTTTGAAAAAGGCGTTCAAGGATGATATTCAAATTTCGTCCGCGACAAGCGGCATGCATGTATTAGTGCAGTTTGGTACTGAAATCGACTCAGCCACAATTATGAACTGCGCGCAAAAGGCCGGCTTAGCATGCGCCATGACGACGCCCTATTACGCGCACTCGCCGAAGCGAAATGAATTCATGGTGCGCTTCTCCAATCACGCGGATGAAGAGATGGAAGCACGCGTAAATGCATTTGCAACAGAGCTTAAAAGAGCCCACAAACCGTAACAATGGGCCACTTCACTTGAAATCTAGTGTGCCGGATGCAGTTACATCAGTAGAAAACGCTCAGAATTGACCAGTAGTTAATTATCCTGGTCCTTAATCATTTGCTCTGAAAAGAAACTGAGACTAGGTTGAGATCATCAGTTTTCAATCTTTGCTCTTTGAGCCTCAACCCCTACGCGCCAATAGCTCCCAGAAAATTCGGCTTTTCATCCAGGCGTTTTCACGCTGCATGAAAGCACCTCCGGCGCACGTTCATACCTGAATTTTGCCATTGCTTGCCGCCCATCGGCACAGCAGTGCCAATGAAATCTCGACCCGCCATTCGGCTCAGCCGCAGGGTGGATTTTTTTTGTCCTTCTTTGCGAGGGATCCATGGTTCAACCCAACGCAACTATCTACGACGTCATCATCATCGGCTCCGGCTACGGAGCCTCCGTTTCCGCCTACCGTTTTGCCGAAGCAGGATTCAGGGTGCTGGTCCTGGAAAAAGGCTACTCGCAAAAGGCTCCCTATGTTCCGCGCGGTCCGCTTTCTGAATGGAATCCGGAAAAACATAGCTTCGGACCGCACACGGTCACACATCTGAACGACCGTGTCACGGCCTGGACAGGCACCGCCCTCGGTGGCGGCTCGATTGTCAACGCCGCCGTGATGATCCGCAAGGATCATTTCGAAAATTGGCCGGGAGGCATCACACGGCAAAGTCTCGACCCCTATTACGACCGGGCCGAAAAGATGTTGGGGGCGAAAGTCTACCCGGTGCACAGCGTGGGCACACCTTACGCCGGGACGACCAAAACCGTGGCCATGCTGACCGCAGCCGAGAGACTCCAGGTGAGGTCGGTGATGCCGCCGGTGGCGATCACTTACAGGGAACCCGGTGAGGCCCTGGGCGCCATCAAAGTCAATCAGTTCGGCGCCAAGCAGCAGGGTTGCCGCCAGTGCGGTGAGTGCTCGCTGCCTGGCTGCAATTACAAGGCCAAGAACAGCCTGGACTTCAACTATCTGCATGGCGCAAAGTTGCTCGGTGCGCGAATCCTGCAGAGCTCTACAGTGGACAAAATCGAGCCGTTCACTCGTCCGAACGCGCATGGCTACGGCTACAACGTCACAGCCTCCTGCTCGCTTACCACTGAGCCCCGGACCTACTGTGGGCGCGTCGTCGTCGTTGCCGCCGGCTCAATCGGCTCCAGCGAGCTGCTTCTGCGCAACAAGCTCATTCACAAAACGCTGCCTGACCTGTCCGCCTGCCTGGGACAGCAGTATACGACCAACGGCACCTTCATCGGTTTTGCCGTGCGCAGCAAAGAAGCCCTCGATCCGGCCGGTGGTCCCGAAATTACTGCCGGTCTCGATTTCCCTGGCGCAGACGGTCGCAGCCAGGGGCATCTGATCTTCGACGGCAGCTTCAACGGCTTCAGCTACGACACTTTCTACATCACAGGCCAGCTGATGCGCCTGAAAGACCGCGTCATAAGGCTGGTGAGCAAGGGCTTCAAGCTGGCCGAGCGCCTGCACCTGGTGGTGCCCAAAACGACCCTGCCGCTTCTGGTCATCGGTCGCGACAAGGCGGTAGGCAGCTTCAGCCTCAACAAAGATGGGCGACTGCAAACGGACCTCAACCCCGACGACAACGCTGCTTTCTACGCACGTGCCAATGCCCACATGAGGAGATTCGCCAAAGCGATGGGCACGCGTTTCTTGCCGTTTCCCTTATGGAGCCTGCAAAGCAAAATCGACGTGCCGCACAATTTGGGCGGCGTGCCGATGGGCGAAAACAGGCTGGACGGCGTGGTCGACGATAAAGGGCGGGTGTTCGGCTATCGCAACCTCATGGTTTTGGACGGCTCGATCATTCCGGCCACGATGGGCGCCAACCCGGCCCTGACCATTGCCGCATTGGCGGAGCGTTCTATGTCCGCCGTGATTCCTTTGATCAAGGAACACGGCTATATCGAAGCCGAAGGCGTGGCACCACGAGTGCTACCAGGCCCCAAGGATATGACGGAGGCTTTCGAAGTTCTCCACGCCCTGGTCAAAGAGCAAGGTCCGGGCAACCTGGCCAAGGTAGCGCTCCGTCGTATGCCGAACGAAAGAGGAAATCGCAAGTTCGCCTGGTCGCCAGGCAAGTTTCTCTGGACACCGGGCATCTTCGCAAGTCACATGGGCAATCACTCCAAGCACCTTCTGGAGCGCGTCGCCCAGATGGGCTTGGAAGTCGTGCCGGTGCCGGTCGACACCGATGTAGCCACCGACGAAAACATCGAGCTGATCAAGCAGTACATCCGTTCCAGCGGAGAAGGCGAGGTGATTCTCGCCGGTCACAGCCGTGGCGGCATCATGAATCTCGATGCCTACAGGCAATTGTCCGAGCAAGACAAAGCCAAAGTGGCCCAGATCATCGTCGTGCAGAGCCCCATCAACGGGTCGCATATCGCCGACTGGGTGGTCAAATCCAGATTGCTGCGCTTTGTTGCCGCGGTAGGGACCAAACTGCTCTGGGGCAAAAACGCCCTGCCGTCAGTGCTGGAGCTTTCTTCGGCGGGGCGAAAGACCGCCAGCCGAAGACTGCCCCCGCTCACCGATGCGGACCTGGCGAAAATCATCACGCTGCGATCGATCATCAAGAAGGGCGACAGCCCCAGCTTCGAGATCCCGCGCCTGCTGGCGGCCAGAGCCGGTCACGAAAGTGATGGGCTGACGCCATACACTCCGTCGGAAATTCGCGGCGCCCGCGACGTCACACTGCGTGCATACGACCACGAAAACCTGGTTGTACAGAAGCCGGGCATCTTCAAGTGGCTGCAGGGCTATCGCGGCAACAAACGTTATCAGGCCGGCGACGTCATCGAAGCGCTCGTGCTTACCACCTTCGTTCCGCCCGAGCTGATAGATCAGCAAGGCGAAATCTGACCTGCGTTTTCAAAAGTGGAGAAACAAGCATGCAAATTGTCATTGCCGACCAGGAAAAGGTCGATATCTATGAAGCCGAGGTAAATCGGATTCTGGCTGCCCTTGGGCATCCGGAAGCGCTGGTTACCGATCTCAGCCAGGTCTTTGACTTTGGCGAAGACGAGCAAGCCGCAGCCGACTTGGACAGGCTGATGGGCCGCGCCGTGGATGCCGGAGAACACCTCTGGAAATTGGCGGCCGAATTGGCAGAAAAGGGCAGGGTCACTCCGGTTCACTAAAAGAACCGCATTTGTGAAGGAGGAAGAGCAGCCGACGGCTGTTCTTTCTCCTTCTCTTTTTTCATAGGAGAAAGTTATGCACGATCTGATTATTTTGGCTGTCGCGCTGATTGGCGCGACAGTGACATGGAACATCAGTCGAGCTCTCAAAGCTCGAAAGTCGATGGTTGAGAGAAGCCAGCAGTACTCGCAAATTGAAACCGCTGCTACTGAGTTTGGTCGCCAGAAAGAAGAATTGCGAGTCCTGCGAGCGCGCCATGAAGCGGCATCCACCTGCGGTCTTTTCGAAGACCATGATGGAAGCTGTGCGGCAATGTGGAGTCAGGTTGATGGGTTTGTCGGTAGGTCGACGCAGCATGTGATGCGAATGAATTTCATCGCCGCTCTGGCTGAAATGTGCAAAGCGACTGCCGTCGCAGAGGAATATCTCAAGCACCGCCTGCCGGTTGTTTTCTATGATTCTAAAACCGACACCGTTAATTACTACACTGTCGATTCTCCTCAAGGATGAATAGATACGACTGATTGAAGGGCAGGCTCGAAAGTCTCTCACTGGTAGTACGGGCGGTGCCTTTGGCCGCCCTGCTACCAGGTTCTCTTTTTTCAAAAAATGTACTAGCTTCTATAGTATTGTGAACATCAAAACCAAAGTGCAGACCACATTTAGCGGCTAAGCGCAAACCCGGCAATGTGGGCTGTCCCCGCCTGTCCGGCGCGATCAAAGGCAAATGCCCTTAACGCTTTACCTTAACTCCCAAGCTCGCGTTACTCTAGCGCTAGCAGGCTCAACCAATTTTGCTACGATGTGGTTGAAACAGAAGATTCATCGCGTAACACGCACCGACAACCAAGCTTGACGGCGCAGTATGACTAGCAAAAAACAGGGCATCCTCAACCATGACTGAAGCTGATTCGGAGCTTACCGTTGCAATCCTCGATCGGGGCAGCAAATATCTCTATGAGCGCATGGCAATCGGGCTGGCAATTTTCTCCGCGTTGCTTCTGGCCGTGGTGGTGATCTGGGTGGTGCCGCTCCCTCTTCCGCTGACATTGGCTATGGTTTTGCCGATGGGCGCTTTTGTTTTTTACGCAGTGCGCTTTTCAAAGAAATCCAGTCGCGAAGCAAAGCTGGTTGCCACGGACAAAGAACCAGGACTGATTTTTTCTAAGGACGGCATTAATGGCAGCATTGTTTTGCTGGAAGGTAAAAAACGCGATGAATTAGACAATCGCGGCGAAGCACGTTTCAGCCTGAAATGGAGCGACATCAGCCAGGTAAAATTCGAGCAAGGGCGCAGCAACCCATCCTCACCGCCATATATGGTAATCACGCCAAAAGATGAGTTTGAGCACGCGGAATACTACTTCCTGTTGCGCGATTCTTTTTTCGGCAAAGAACAACGGATGGTGGACATCATTCGCGCTCACGGCGTCCGCGTCGAAATCGAGGGAAAGATCCATTAATGGCGCGCAACGGCTAGCTTTCTCCATACCTCTTTTCTCAGCCCAATAAGTTGTCACTCGAAAAGTGCCACCAGTTCTGCCTTCCAAGAACGTCATACCAATGTCATACCGAAGTGCATGAATAGGGGTTTTAGCTCAAATTGCATAGCGCGAATTTGCGCAAACAACAAAGGAAAAATCACAGCAAAAATTGAGAGTCACTTCACTCAAAAACATTGCGTACTCTTCGAGATCGCGCTGGACTAAAGGCTCTTCGAATAAGTGGACTGATTGCCAATGCATCTATTGGCTGGACGCCCTCACGAAAGCTTGGCGAATATCTAAGACTGCATGAGATTTCACTAGCTTGTGAAGCACTGTAAAAAATATCGCCCAAAAGGCTGAATTCATGGGCACTTCACAATCGACACAGAGCGATGGAAACGGTCTGATTGCAAGAAATCAGCTTGGCAAGAAACAACCGCAAGCGTAGGTTCGACTTGTAATCAAGTCTTCCTTCAATTTCCCAGTCACCCCCTTCTAAATCGTTCCTGCGCCCCATTATCTTCAAATGGATTTTTCCGCAATATGCGGAAGGGCAGTCTGCTGGGTTTTGAAATCGACTTGCGACTAATTCCAACCAATCCGAAAGGATGATGTTTATGACTACACTCCATCGAGTCCTCTGGGCTCTTATCTTTGTGGGAATTCTCACCGGCGTCGGTAAGCTCGGCTGGGACCACTATCAGGAGGGGCAAGTTCTGGTGAAAGCCGAAGACTCCCTCGTCACTCTCAACAAGGACAATCTCGCCGACCAGTTCAAGGCGGGGCTGCCGATGTTGATCATGATCTGCGACCCGGACCTTTGCGCTAAGGTAAAGCCGGTTCTCGCCCAGCTGCAGATCAAGTACAAGGGCAAGGCTCAGATCGTCATGCTCGACGCGCTGGCTTCGCCCGATCTCTGGAGCCAGCTGCTTCAGATCTGCAACCAGGTTCTGGGGCCTTTCCCGCCCGCTTTCCCGACCGCCATCATGCTGGACAAGGACACCAAGCCGAGCGGCTTCAAGGTGGGCTTTGGCTCGGTCGACGACCTCACTCAGATGATCGACAAGGTCGTCGCACCGGCTGGACTGCCGGCGGCTAACTAAGGATGATCCTGAATCGATTCTAAGTGAATCCAACAAAATAACAGGCGCAATTGAGCGCCTCTCCTGAAAGGAGAAAGCCTATGTTCTACGCCTCACTGGCAGTGGTTGCACTGCTGGCAGCTCTGTTCTGCTTCGGGACCAAGTTCCGGGAGAACCTGCTCGAGCACATTACGCGTCATCGCGTCATCTATCTTCTTCTGCTTGCCACGGGCCTCACCGCCTTCTACATCTTCGGACTTCCCACCCTGCTCGGCATGATGCCGGCAGCATTTGGAATGATCTTCCAGCTGCTTTTCGCCATGCTCTTCATGGTCGTGCAGTTCGGCGCCATGATGTATTTCATGAGCCGGGCGCGCGTCTACTGGATCATGCCTGGCGAAGCGCCGATCAGCTTCGCCGACTACAAGGGCAATCCGGAAGTCCTCGACCGCGCCAAGCAGGTGGTCAGTATTCTCAAAGGGGCAGCCACGCCCGCCGCGAAGAAGATGGGTCTGCAGCCCATTCGCGGCATGCTGCTAGAAGGTCCCCCGGGCACAGGCAAGAGCTATCTCGCGCAAGCGATCGCCGGCGAAGCCGGAGTCCCTTTTGCCTATGCCTCGGCTCCTTCACTCGAATCCGCCTTCATGGGCATGTCGGCGATGACTATCTGGCGTCTGTACGGTAAGGCCAACAAGATGGCCGACCGCTACGGTTCGTGCATCCTCTTCTTCGACGAAATCGACGCCATCGGTCGCTCGCGCGCCGGCAACCGCAGCCCCGGAATGGGCGGCATGATGGGTGGCTTCATGGGTGGTGGAGGCTCGCAGATTTTGAACGAGCTGCTCACGCAGATGGACCCGCCGCCGACGACCCGCACCTGGACCCAGAAGATGGGCAACATGCTGCGCCGGATCTTCGGCATGAAGCCGAAGTTCGCTTCGCGCGGCAACGTCCTCACCATCGGCGCCACCAACCTGATGAGCACGCTCGATCAGGCACTGCTGCGCCCGGGTCGTTTCGACCGCCACATCACCGTCGACCTGCCGTCCTCGGTCGGTCGTCGCGAGATCATCGACTTCTATCTCGGCAAGGTGCAGCACACGCTCACCGAAGAAGAGATTCAGCGCCTGGTGCGCTCGACGCTCGGCTATTCGCCTGTGGCGCTCAAGCACATCATCAACGAAGGTCTGGTTCTGGCCTCCAGCGACCATCGCGACCACGAGACCTTCACCGACGTGCAGCACGCTCAGGAAATTCACGAGTGGGGCATCTCGCAGCCCATCTTGACGATGACTCCTGACGAGAAGCGGCGCATCGCCTATCACGAAGCCGGTCACGCCGTCGCCGGCGTGCTTCTGCGCAAGAGCATGAAGGTGGAAAAGGCGACCATCATCCGGCGCGGCAACGCGCTCGGTCTGGTCGGCTCCAAGCCGCTCGAAGAGAAGCACACCTACACCAAGGCCGACATCTTCGAGAACATCGACGTGTCGGTGGCATCGCGCGCGGTCGAAGAAGAGATTCTCGACCTGCAGATGTCCGGCTTCACGGGCGACCTCAGCTCGGCCACCAGCTCGGCGATCGCGCTTGTGGCGCAGACCGGCATGGGCAGCCGCCTGATCTCGTACGCAGCCCTCGGTATGACGGCCAGCCCGATGGTGGTCAACGAAGCGGCAACGCTGATCGAGATCCGCTATCGCCTGGTCAAGGAATTCATCACGCGCAACCGCGAGGCTGTCGAAGCCGTCGCCGAGCGTCTGCTTGTCGAGCCGGACCTCGATGGTCCGGTCGTCGAAGAGCTGGTGATGAAGAACGCTCAGTTCGTGCCCACGCGCCCGCTCCACATCGAGCTGGCCGACATGCTCAGCGACGAAGAGAAGCTGCGCATGGGCAATGTCTTCTCCGAGAAGCTGGGCAAGAAGCCGGCCAAGAAGGATGAAGAGAAGCCGCAGCAGAAGGCAGCGGCAATCCCCGCCGATGCTGTCGACAATCAGCCCGGTGAAACCACCGGCGGTGAAAGCACCGTCGGCGAGGGCGAAGAAAACGACAGCGAGACCGACGATGAAGAATCGCCCGCCGCGCCTGTCGCGCCGCCTTCGGCTCAGGTTGATCCGGAAGCGGACGCCGTCATCCGCTCGACGATGTAACTCTATGGAGATGGAGGGAGGCAGCTATTCGCTGCCTCCCTTCTCACCCTAACTTTTGTCCTCAACTCTCGAGTCCAATTTTTTTGCAGCTTCTACTTATCTATTTAGTAAAACAGTCCAGAACAAAGAAATCTGGAAGCTGCACGACAGCGCGTCGGGGATGACCGTATCGGTTCATCCGCCGACGCTGCTGCTTAGTCTGTTCTTATGGAGAGATGATGCTGGTAATCAGCTTTTCCACCTCGACAATAGTCTTGGGCTTGTAGTTGCTCAACCCGAAAACGCTCGTGCGAGCAGGAACCACGTAGACAAAGGGAAGCCTACCAGGCTCAATGCCCCATTCGCCTGCGTCACCTTTAACGATTCGCAATTCAGGATGCTTTTCGGCCTCCTGCTCCAACCATTGCTCCAACTGCACGCAGCTTGTGTCTGCACAAGCCAACGACGTCAGAAGCATCACTGTGGATGTTTTCGACGAGAGAATCTCGTTGAATTGAGCTTGCGTATGATGAAGCTGCACGAGTGGAGCCGCTTGGACTATCGTCGATCCGCCCAATAATATGAGCGCGGCAATCAAGAAACTTCCGAGTTTCAACATGGTCTTTGTCCTTTTTCAACGCATTTGTGTTGCCTCAAGACCTCACTACAGCCCGCTTACGAAAGACACGAACCATGCAAAGGCAAAAGCGCCGCCGCCGATCAGAAGCGGAACGGTACCGCCAAGGCCGGCGATCAGAAGCGTTCCTGCAGCCGCAGCTGCAAGCATGCTCACAAACAGGTGCTTTTGATTGCGGCGGTTCCAAAGCGAAACGTCTTGCCGATTTGGCCTGAGCCGAGCTGTCAGAATAGCCCAGACAGCGGCGGCCGTTGTCAAAGAGGCGAACAACGGCAGCCATGATTCGCCGCGGTAATTGGCCGCCGATACGCCGACCAGCAGGCCAGTTACCACGGACAAGATGGCCGTTTCAGACATTATCTGATAGCACCAGCGTTCCCAATACCGGCATTGTGAGCCGTCGGCATTGGAAAGACCGGCGGGGACGGCCTTATGATACGTTGTGAACAGCCTATCAAGCACCCACAGTTGACCAATCGCAAGAGCGATGGTTGCAAGCGCGGATGCACTTATTTGCTCAATCATATTTGTCTCCCTTGAATCGCTAGTTTATGTCGTGACGCCAGCACTCTGCACAAAATCACACAGCGGACAGGCTCTTCTCGTCGGCGACGAATTCGAGAGCATGCGCTGTTTGACCAGGCTGCGGCCATAAATCCGAGCTGCCGTCCATGGCAGCAAGGGTGCCCAGCGGGTCACACATGACCATGCGAGCTTGCATCTTGTCCACGTGGTACCAGTGATTGGCGTGGAATTGCCGGTCGAAAAACTTGAGGATGCTGATCTGCACGCCCTCGAAGTCTGCGCGACTGGACGCTTCGGAAGCCTGAGCCGATGCGATACGGAATTCGCAGCCAGGATTGTTTGCAGACTCGCCGGCCCTGGTGCGTGAAATCATCGCCCGCACCAAAATCGGCGATGGAAGCGGATGTTCAGACTGTCCGTGAGTCGGATCCAGATGACACGTGAAAAGAAGGCGCACTGAATTGCCGTCTTTGAGTTGCAAAAAAGCGCGCGCCCGTGCAAGAAGGTCAAGAACGAGTTGGCGGTGAACGTCAGGTACGTCGATGAAAATGGGCATTGTAGTCCTTTCCGTTGGCCAGGCTTACTTAAATTGCTGAAGCCGGCGTCATATCAATCTTGAAATCGCCGAAGCGGTCTTGCAGATCTTTGTTGAGATTGGCGGCGTCATTGGTGGAGATGACGACGACGGTGTTCCTCCGGCCGGACAGGCGATCGAGGTGCTGAGCGACGCGACTGTCGATGTGCGAGTAGCGGCATTGGGAGTGATAACTTCCCGAATGGTCGATGATGATGAGAACCCGCTCGTGCTGGTCAGCTTGAGCGAACATTCTGTCCAGATCGCTGGCGAACATGTCGGCGGTGACCTGGATGCGGATGCAGTAGGCTTCGGCGAACTTGGCGGCGCCGTGCATCATGGCAATCTTGCCGGAACCGATGGGTCCGACCAGAAGAACGCGCTCAGGCTTAGCGGCCCAGCCCAGAAGGGCAGACACCACGCTAGCGACCTGCTCTTTGGCTTCTGGATGACGATCTTGGACGAGACCGTTCAGATACGCGGGCAAAGGCGGAAAAAGCGCGCCAATGATCTGGGACTCGACCGGTCTGGAACCGTCGCTGGTCAATTGCGAAATGGTGACGAAATCACTGGAAGCTCTCATTTAAGTCACTCCTTTTCGTAGCGCCGTTTTTAAATGGACTGCTGAGTGCAGTAGTCAGCTACCTCTTCATGACCAGAAGCGTCTCGACAGTTCCATCGAGATGAATCTGCCATGCCCCTCCCCAACCGGAAAGGAAACCGGTGTTTTTGTAGGAGACGATGGCACGACCGTTCGCTTCGTCGATGCAGAATTTGCCCTTGTACTTCCGGGAAGGATCGACCGGTATGCCTTCGGCACCCTGTGTGGAAAACCTGAAGGCTCCCAGCGGATCCCCATTCATCGTTCCTAAGTGTGAATCGGCCGCACCGTACTCGCTGGCTTCGAATTCCTGACAGTTATTGACAAGAAATGTGGTCACATGCGCGACCAAGGTGTCGCGATTGATATTGGGTTTGCTCATTTGTTTTCTCTCCAAATGCGTTTGTGCCTCCGATTTGTCAGAGGCGGCCAGGTGAAATCACAGGAAGAGAAACGAGTCCTCTCCTTTCAAGGAAGGTGCTGATGGTCTACGATAACCCAGAGCACAAGCCCTCGATCAAGTTGCTGACCAGAATCTCAAAACCTGTATCCACTGGCGACTTACGTCGCTTGCGAAGATCCGGAAAACGTACTCTTGGTTTTGCCTGAGAGCCTGTTATTTGGTTCTGAAAGAAGAAAAGTGGAGATAACTAATAGTAATAACAAGCCAGATATGAGAACAAGCAATTATTAAAAGAAACACGCAGCGAAGCCTTAAAAAAGGCTCTATTATCTGTGCCAGCTCTGCTAACGCGCGCTAACTATCGCCACCACATGCGGTACCAACGCAAGAAAACTCTGGCGGTCTGAATCTCTTCAAACCGGCAGAGTTTTACTTGGTATTAGATATAATTGGACCGCAGAGTGCCAGGCAACAGAATCCCAAAGCCCGCGTGAAGTTATCGTGAAAGTAGATCCTTAGTGCGTCACAGCGTTGCAAATCTTTTGAATGCGCACTCTGTTACAGTGGCTATTTCTCACCATATACGGTGCCTTTTTCACTGCACAACCTTCAATTCTTTTACCGGCACACCATCGCTCCATTTGCCCATGAAGCGCATTTCCGGCGTGTTTCCCAGTGCATACTGGCGGTTTTTTCCAAAAAATGCAGCGTCCGTTAAACCATCAAAAAGTTTCCAGAGACCGTAATAATCAAGGGCATTGAGTGCATTTGGCGCCGGCGCCGCATCTTCGGAATCTTCAGCAAATGCACCCGGCTGCGTTTTGCGCAATTCCAGCAAATGTCGCTGAAAAAACTCGCGGCGAATAGTATGACCAACCCCGCTTCCAGCCGCATTTGCCACGCCGCCGTTTGCCTGAATCTGCAATCTCCTCAAATTATCCGCACCACTGCCACGAGAGGGTGCCGGCGCTACGGGGCAGAAGTGCGTCGCCATAAGAGGCGGCGATCCATGCTCGTCAGTCATCAACTCGACGCAATTTTTGTTCGCCTTCGGCACATTTTTCGACTCATTGTAAATGCGCCGCGCATCGATGTCTTTGGCGACAAAGTCTTGCTCGCCGAAGACCGTCAAAAGAAGTGTCGAGGCAGGCATTTTGCTCATATCGTACAGTGGAATGACCATGTGGGTCGATCCCCAGCTCTTGCCGGGCTCCACACACAT
>CAZHEZ010000213.1:0-13564 GCA_964531315.1 uncultured Candidatus Obscuribacterales bacterium
AGCACCGGCTTGCTGTTGAGGAGTATAGGCCAGCTGTGGATTTCCGCCTTGCCCACCATAGTTTTGCTGGGGCTGCCCATAATCTGGTTGTGGGGCAGCTGGAGGCACAACCGCCAGCTGAGGCGTTTCTGCAACCAATTTCGGCGTACCGCCTGATGCGGTTGATTTTTGCGGATACAAATTGCTAGCCGCCTTCATTGGAATCGCTCCTTGCGCCAGAGAATTTGCTGAAGGTGTCTGTCCAAATGCGCTCTTCATGCCCAGTTTTTGTTCGAGGCGCACCAGGCGTTCTTGCGCTGGAGCCTGGGTGGGCGAACCAAAAATTTCCTTTTCCAGGTGATCGAGCCTGTCATCCACTTCGTGTTCGGGATAGGTAGAACCGAAGGCCTGCTGCTCCAACCGCGTGATGCGAGATTCTTCCGGTGATGTACCCTGTGGTTGAGCAGGCTGACTGCGATTTGTCGTCCAGGCGTTGCCTGAGGCATTGCCTGCCGAGCTGTTGGTCGACTCAGGCAATGGTTTGCCGAATTCCGGAATTTGGGAATCAGCGGGAAATTGAGGAGCAGAGTTCGAATAATCAGGCGACTGATAGGGCGTATATTTTGCATTGTCACCAGCGGAAGGAGCTGACTCACCCGGATTTACATCCGAGCGATTCAGAGAATTGCCGCGACTGACAGGCTGTCCGTTGATGCGCCCGAAGGGATTGGGACTTTGCGCGGCAGGCGGAGGAATGGGCGTATCCATCTTCGCTTCCGATGGATCAATGGCCTTCAAGACTGGCTCCAATTGCGGATCTGCTCCCAAGGCGGCGGGCGAAAAAGCAGCCAGCGTAACTGTGAGCGCGCAAATAAATGCGACTGGGCGATTTTTGCTTGCTCTTTCCACCTTATGCATTCTGGTAATGCTCTTGGCTCTGCTTGCGGCGAACTCTCTTTTCGGCGTCCCTGTTTCCATTACTGCAATGAATCAATCTATCAAGCTATCAATCTTTCAAACTTTCAATCACTTAATCGGCAATCAAATCTTCGGTATATTCACCACCAATGGCTAGACTCGTTTGCAAGTCAACTATCTGCTCGCGAAATACCGGTCTTATCATTTTTGCCGGCTGGGTGACTACATCGCGAAGAATGGCATAAGCGCCTGGATCGAGCTCCTTGAGCATCTTTCGGCTGTCTCTTACCGAAAATGCGGCCACACATTCCGCCCAATATTCATGCATGCTGGTGCGCGCATATCCGGAAATGAAAACGCGCTGATGCACTTGCTGAGGAGTGAGAACTTCAGCATAACCTTCATAGCCGTTGGGCAATGGATAATGGCGGCCGCTCTTAGTTTTGTGCTTTTCATAGAGCTCGGTGATCAATGTCTGTGTTGCTTGCGAAAGAACAAACTCGAGCTGGTGCCCAAACTCGTGCGATACGACCAGATTGACACGCACTTCCACATAGGGCTGCAAACGAATAGCGATTACGGCCAGGGGGCCAAACCGCTTATAGAGCATAATTTCCTTTTCAAACTCTTCTTTGTCGAGCGTGACGTTGCCATGCCGAACACCGGTGACGCCGGCTGCTCCATGGCGCACATTGCCGAATTGCGCTACTCCTTCGCTCTTTCTGACGATTTGCAAAAGCCCGCAAGAGGCCCATAACCGCATGCTTTCCATTACGTATTGCTTTTGCGGCGTATTCAATTTGTCGAAATCATCAAAATAGCGAATGATTTCATTGTCCGAATAAGGAAGGTTTTTGCGATAGAGCGGGCGTCCGAAATCATGTGTCCAGGCCGAACCGTCTGATTTGTTTCCTTCAAAATAAGAGTTGAGCTGTGTGGTCTCGTCCAGCTTGCGGCGCGGTTCTTTGAGTGCTCTGTCCCGCACGTACATCTCGCCTTCATCGTCAAACTCGCCGACCAGGCGATGATTCTGCGTCGCCATTCGCCCGTTAATCACTGTCAAGACAACGCCGTTGTACTTCAATGTTCCATCCGGACCTACGCGCACCCCAGGCAAATCTAATTCCATTCCCGAGGAGTCGATGCCGCGAAAAATGCAGCCCTCGATGTCGTCAATTGCCACCAGCCCGTTCTTCTCGGTCACTGGTCCGAAATTGCCCTTCAAGTAACCATCTTCGAACAAATAGCCGACCACAGCACCATCGGCAGAACAAATTTTTCCGTAGTCAACCACGAACATCTGCCCGTCCAGCTCTATAAAACCGCTAGGACCCTCAGACTGCTCAGACATCGTGGATATTTTCGTCGACATTTTACTGGCTGGCACCATGAGCCGATTTTCGCATCATGGCATTGTTTTCGCCAGAGCAAAAGCCCATAAACCCCGGAATTTCCGAGTGCGAGCATTCAATTTGCTTGAAAAACAACAAGACACCCATTCAGCCCTACTTCTTGGCAGAAACCGGTTGGTTGGCTTTTTCCCAGTCGGCTGCAAACTGAGCCAGACCGGCATCTGTGAGTGGGTGTTTGACCAGTTGTTTAAAAACCTTATAGGGCATGGTCGCAACATCAGCGCCTGCCAGTGCGGCCTGAGTGACATGCACGGGAGTTCGAACGGAGGCAGCCAGCACTTTGGTGTCCAGCCCCTGCATGTGGTACATCTCGACAATCTCCGCCACCAGAGCCGACCCGTCATGATTAATGTCGTCAAGGCGTCCCACAAACGGGCTGACGAAATAGGCGCCGGCTCGAGCGGCCAGAAGCGCCTGGTTTGCCGAGAAACAGAGCGTTACGTTGACTTTGATGCCCTTTCTGGAAAGCTGAGAGGTAGCGCCCAAGCCATTTGCGGTCAGCGGACACTTGACCACGACATTTTCAGCCCAGGTGGCAATGTCCAGCCCCTGCTTGACCATGCCGTCCACATCTTCGGCCGTGACCTCGGCGCTGACGGGTCCGTCGACTATATTGCAAATTTCCTTAACGACCTTTTTGAACTCCCGGCCTTCTTTCACAATTAAACTGGGATTGGTCGTAACTCCGGAAAGCACGCCCCAGGCATTGATTTCCTTGATTTCGTCCACATTAGCGGTGTCGAGAAATAGCAACACGGCGGCGCTCCTCTGATAAGTCCTCGTAAAATCTATCTGAAAACTTCTAGTGTGTTCAGTATAGCTAACGGATGTTGGGGATAAGATTTTTAGAAGGCAAGTTGTAAATATTAGTCTTCCTTGCCGAGGCGGGACTTTCTTGTGAGCTCGAATTACCCCGAACAACCGAATGCCGGGCAAATTTTGGCGGCCACGCTCTTCGGAGTCCTGGTCGGGCTCACCATCATCCATTTCACAAAGCGGCCCATATTTCCGTTTATTCCGGGCGCTCATGTCGCGCCCACAGTCATGGCACAAGACCCAGCGCCCAAGCCTGGTCTGTCATTTCCAAGCATGCCAAAGCTTTCGCTTCTGCCGCAACTCGATCACAGCATGAACATCCTGTGCATGGGCGTCGACTCCAATGGACGTCATGCCCAGCGTTTTCTCAACACCCGCTCGGACACGATGATGCTGGTCCACATTGACCCGGACACCAGGCGTGTCGGCATTGTTTCTATCCCGCGTGACAGCAGAGTCAAGCTGCCGGGCGATCACGGCATCGACAAGATCAACTCTGCCCATGCTCTCGGTGGTCCCGAACTGGCGGTAGAAGCTGTTAAGGAAGCATTCGCCGTGCCCATCGATCACTATGTTGTCGTGGACACCGAAGGCTTGAAAAAACTTTTCGAGGCGCTGGGCCCGGTGGAGATCATGGTCGAAAAACGCATGCGTTATCGCGACCGCGCAGCAGGCTTGCATGTTGATCTGGAGCCGGGCTTGCAGACTCTCGATCCCAAACAAGCAGAAGAATATGTGCGTTTTCGTCACGATCCAAAAGGTGATATCGGCCGCATCGAGCGCCAGCAGTGGTTCATGCGCCAGGTGACAAAAAAACTGAAAGAACCGCAGGTGATTCTCAAATTGCCGGAGATTTTCAAATTTGCCACCGACTATGTAGTCACCGACATGAATCCGGAAGAAATGGCCAAGGTGGCCGGCTTCGGCAAAGACATCGAACCCAGTCAGGTGCAAACGGCAACTTTGCCCGGTCATGCTGAATTCATTAAGGGCGGCAGCTATTGGATCCCGGACCCCGAGGCTTGTTCTGTCGTATTCAGCCGCATGCTCAATGAAAAAATAACGGTGGCCGAACAAGAAGAGAAGAAAGAAGATTTCGGCAGCGATGCAGCCACAGCCGCCACCACATACAGTGACGACACAGAACGTCCGGTGCGCATCACAATCAAGTATCCAAAAGGGCAAGAACATGAAGCCAGAAGCCTGGAGACAGCGCTAAACGGGCTGGGCTACAGGGTTCGCTACATCATGCGCGCCGACACGGCTGATTGCCAGCATGAGCAAATAGTGCAAATGAGCTATCGTGCCGACAATGCCCTCACCGACCATCTCAAAGAAAAGCTTCCCCAGCTGACAAGCTGGCCTGTCAATGTAATGGTCGAGCCACATGCCTCTATTGACCTGACTTTAGTTCTGGCACCCTGCACCAAGCTCAGTCTGTCTGAAAAGGTCGAATCGGAAGCAGCCGGCACGGCGTCGGGAACGCCGGAGCGCACTAAAGCACGCATTTAAAAGTGTTTTGCAAATGAAAAACCCACCTGAATAGGTGGGTTTCATTGAGTCTACTCGTAAATACGAGTCTACTTTTTCCAGACTGAATTTCTCAATTGAGTCGGGTCGCCGATTTTCTGTCCACAGTCGACGCACTGGGGTTGTTTGCCTGGCCGCCAGCCAGAGGCGGGCATTACATGCCCAGAAGTTTTGCACGATGCAGCTGATTTCACGGAAGGTCCAATCGAGAATAAATGCCCGATCGTCTTGAAAATATTGCCGACTCCGCGGAACAGAGATTTGATTCCTTTGGTTTCGGTTTTTACCTTCAGACTGACCACTTCTTCTCTTGTAACTCGACGAGCGCGCGTGGTGCTGGCGATGAGAGAACGATCCATAGATTGAGGCATGAACATCTCCTTCAGACGACTCTTTACATCATCAGAAAATAGAAATATAGGACGCAACGCTGATTTGTTGGTGTAAGAATCGCATCTTTCACATTAAAAGGCAATGGTGAAATTACCATAATGTTAAGTTCCTCACACAATCGTTCTGGCACCGCTTGTTCGGTTTCAGATATCTACAACTGAATCGATGCAAATTATCCCTGTTGAGTCTGAGCCTGCCCCTGTTCCATATCAGCCGGTGGTTCCTTCAATCGTGTCAGAGTCATATGCTGCGTATTGGTGGAATCGTAATGCACCAGAATAGTGCTTTCATCTTTCAGAAGGTCACCGAGTCCAGCATCAAATACAGTGCTCGGATTCATACCAAGAGTCCACGAGACTCGCTGCGTCGCTTTATCCAGAGCCCCATAAACCGGCGCATTTTCCATCGTCAGCCTGTTGTAGTAGGTGCCGTGTAAGACGCCGCCTTTGTTAATCTCCAACTGAATCATCATTCCGGTCTGTGCCTGCCCTGTCGGTGAAAGGGAGAATGTACCCAGCGGCTTCCAATCCCCACTGGCTGAATCGGGCGAACCCTGTTCAACAGCTCCACCGGACGGGTAGGCACCACCTGCCGGCACCTGTCCCATATAGCCTGCGCCCGCGCCTTCAACAGCTCCAGGCGCAGCGGCAGCTGCACCATATGATGTGGACGCCAGCTGCTGCGCTTGTTTGTAAAAGTCAGCAGAGGATCCGGCCGGTTGTCCATCTATGTAGACGTTACCACCGTTATAGGTGACATTACTGTATGACGCCGGCTGTTTTTGTGAGCCACCGCCACCACTAGCGCCCATAATTGCTGACATTCCTAAAAATGATGTGAGACTGGTGAGACTGGAGATTCCAGCGTAGGTCCACATCATTGCTGTCGGATTGTAGCCATAGCCATAGCCGCCATAGGGGTGGTAACCGTAGCCGCCGTATGGGTGATAGCCGTAACCGCCGTAGGGGTGATACCCATAGCCTCCAGCGCCGTAGGGGTGGTAGCCGGAAGCATTGACGTTATTGACGTTGACGTTTTTATTGTATTCGTTGGTCTTGTTGAAAGTGTTTCCATTGAAGTCGCCACTCTTATTGAAATTCTGCGGTGTTCGATTGCCGGACATATTACCGAAACCGCCATCAGTAGGCAGTTGTGAATGATTGGGAGATTGTCCGGCATGTCCAAAGCCCTGACCGGAAAAATTGCCGTGGTTACTAAAGCCACCCCCACCACCGGAAGCACCACTAAATCCGCCACCAAAATTTGGCCGCGACTCGTGTCCACCAAATCCTCCGCCGCCCTCTCCGCCAAAGCCGTGGAAGCCACCGCCCCCACCTCCAAAGCCGTGGAAGCCGCCGCCCCCGCCGCCAAATCCGTGGAAGCCGCCACCGCCGCCGCCAAAACCACGCGCATACGAGGGCTGGGAAATCATCGAAATGAGACCGAGTACTAAAAACAATCTCGCCGAATACTTGAACATATTGAGTCCGCCTGTGCTTTTCATTGACTTGGTATCCCGATTATTTGACAACGCGTTGCACAGTCAACGACGCGGCGTCCCCGACAGCCATACCATTTACGCTGCGGTCTTGTGATGACCAGTTGAATTTATCAGGACCGGTGACGACGAAAATGTTTCTGGACTTTGTGGTGCTGCCGTCTCTTTCAACACCATGCGCATCACAGCTCCACTGGTTGTTTACTTTTGACCATAAGCCCTGACCAAATCCACCAGTATTGTCAAAATGCCAGCTCCTGGGCTGGTTTAGAATCGGATCCCAACCAATGATTTGCATGTCTACTGAAGTTTTTCCAGTCGGCTTGGTAGTCACATAACGGCACAAGATGAAATTCTTGCTGGGCACCCATTCGGCGCTCAAGTTGACAGTTGTACCTTCGTTTTGAGCACTCCAATTGCCAACTATCCAACTAAAAGCTTTCAAATAATCGTAATTGGTCGACGCGACAAAGGGTCTTTCAGAAGCTCTACTGATCAACCATCCGTCAGCACCCTTGACCAAAATCAGAGTGAATCGGCTATCCGTTTGAATCTGACCGCCTTGCTCTCGCTGCACCGTGCCCTCTGCCAGGACCACGGTTGGGGAAAGAAACTTAACCGAATCAGCCGCTACTTGCATGTGGAGATTACTTTTATCCGCCAATACTGAAGCAAAGCGTGTCTCGAGGTCCTTGCGCCCCCTGGTTTGAGTTCCGTCGATGTCTACATACTCACAGTCCTCAGCCCATAAAGCAGAAAGTCCCTTGGCATCACCGGCTTCATGCAGCTTGGAAAACCTGCTCACGAAATCTCGAATCGATTGTTCGTCGCTTTGTGGATTGGCACTTTTGGCGGGCTGTCCAGACTGCGCTGAAGACTTCTTGGCAGATTTCGCCAGTACCGCATCAGCCCCCAGACCGAAACTACCGGCGATGCCGAGAGAAACAGCCAAAACAGCGATTCTAAGTTTCGTACTTGCCATATAACCTTTGACCCCATACCTTTGAGATAAGACCAATCCGTTCGCGCAAATTTTACCAAATGAGGACTGTCCAAACTCAGGCGGATAACTCCGAACGGGAACTGAACCAATACTGCCATTTTTTGGTTTCTTAGAAAAGGAGGAAGAGAATTGCTTGAAGCGGCAAAGGAGCGCCTCGATGAAGCACGCAATGCTTTAGCGCGCGGCGACACTGAGCAGGCTCTTCAAGAGTTGAGTGCGGTGATAGAAATTGAGCCGAATATCGACGCCTATCTGATTCGCGCCGAAGCGATCTTTTCAAAAGGAGACGTTGATGCTGCTTTAGCAGATGTTGATAAAGCAGAGGAGCTTTACGACGCCGATCCCAAGTCGTCGTCAATACTCTGGGAACGCATAGATGACGCCAGAGGACGATACAAACTGGCGCAAAATCCTGATCCCGGGCCGCCTGTTAGCCAAAGGATTTCGATCATGCTGCCGATTCAATTGTCGGATCCGGCCGACATTTTCATCAGAGTAAATAAACGGCGAGAATTGCAGTCGGATGGAAAAACACTCTTGCGCAAGCACGGAACTGTAATTTACGACATGGAAATCCTCGATCCAAATCCGCAATGGGCCGAGGCAATCATCGAATTGACGAAAGGAACAAGAGCCAATTTCCATGCCGAATTCGTTGCCAATCACGCTCATTTTTTCCATCTGCAAGCACCCAATTTAGAATTTGTGCAAGCGACAAAAAATCAATACGATGTGGCTGCGCAATTGCTGCATACGCTCGATCCCCTCATGCGTGCCGTCAATGCGCCGGTGGCATTGATGCGCAATTCAAATCAAGTCAATGCCTGCGAAGAGATATTCAACTGTGCTGCAGAGGAAACAGCGGCAACTGTTTGTGCCGCTTATTGCAAAATTTACAACGACGAAGAAAATGCCTGTCTATTTACCGTAGGCATGCACGCACTGGGCTATCCGGATGCCCAGATACCTTACGAATTGATGCCGATTGAAGCGGCGCAAGACGTAATGTACGAGTTTCACGAATATCAAGTCAACAATCTTCTCTGGAACGCACCAAGTCCGATATCTTTTGGTTCAAACATCACCAATCAGATTTATGAGTTAAATCGCTACGAATGCGGACGATTCGAAACGCCTGGCGAAGCACGTTTCAATCAATACGGGCTGTGGATATTTGAAGCGGCGGTCGGCACTTCCTGAACGTAACGGCAGTCGTTATAGCCCCTCCAACATAATCGTGCGGACTGATATTTTTTGGACAATGGAAGCCTTTGTTCGGTTCCGTCTATCAGACCAATGAAAGACTCAATCACACTTAAGGTGACTAGGCTTCGCCGGGAACCGATGATAGGATCGATGAAGCGGGGGGAATCTTAATTATGCGAATTTTTCCAAGACTCGGTGTTTTGTGCACGTTTTTGGTCGCCAGTGCATTTGGCTGTCTATCGGTGGCCATTGCGCAACAACAACCAAATATGATCGCAACACCCTTCATCGCTGCTGAAAGCCCTGACAGCAAGAGCTTTCTATCCAGCGTCGTCAGCACCGGGAAGAGAAACCCCTTCCTGGTCTCCACAAATTCTTCGGGCGTGCGTCAGGGAACATACCCGGGCGTCATTCTCTCGTCGCAAGATGCCAATACAAGTTTTAGCGGGTTGGATGAATTGAGCTTCTCTTACAAAGGACCCGCGTCAATTGAAGCGATGTTGGAATACACGGCGCCTGGTCGCCCGATGCAAAAGTCATTTGCTACCTTCCACCCGAATTCGGCTGCCAAAGGTGATTTCACGACTGTCGTCTTGAAGCGGGAACAATTAGCCATTCCAAAAAACAGCTCTCTCAACAAAGTTGTCCTCACACCCAAGACACCGGCGAAGAAAGGTCATTTTCTGGTCGACAATATTGAATTGAATGGAAACCCCGTCGGCAAGGCCATGGAGACTCTTTTCTTCGGCGTCGTGGGAGGCTCTCCTACTGGTCCCCTTGCTTCTGCCGCCACTACAGGAACTGGAACTGCGTCGATACTCACTATAACCAACGCCTATCCTCAGCCGGTTACGTTTTTTATGCAGCTGCAGCCTATTGCCGGCTGCACGGCAGCAACTGACGTCCAGGCTGTATTTCCGACGATGTCCTATGTATACTCCGGCAACACGACTCTGGGTTATGTTGTCCTCAGTGCCATCAGTCAAGGTGGTACCACTCTGACCAGCAGCTACACAGGACCGCTGTCGGCCAACTTCTCGGTCGGCGCCTTCAACCAATTGTGTCCGACCAATCTTTTCAAAAATGGCGTCAATCTAGCCGAGACCACTTTGAATAATTCATGCCAGGGTGCAAACGCGCAAGAGACCCTGGACATCAGCCTGGTCAATGGTCTAAATGCCGTCTTCAGGTGGACTGTGGGTGGAACCAAATTCTCCACTGTCACCAATTCGGCAGGAAAGCCGACGCCAACAGTTGTCTATACAAGCAAGTTTGAAAATTCCCCCAACTTCAACGGTAATTTCAAATTGGCGGGAGTATTTCCATACGGTTGCACAAACTGTACCAACAATGCCGGCGTATCTACATGTCCGTCTCCAGGATTTCCCCAACCTCCTGCTACCAGTTGGAATCAAAATCCCCGACCATATGGTGCTTGCAACGCCGCAACTTTTCTGGGCTGCAATTTTTCCAGGAATGCTTCTTCCTCTGGCGGCTCAATCCAGTGCACATATCAGAGACCATCGAATTAGCAGGCCTCAAATCCACAACGCAAGCGAAAACGCCGGCTCAACTAGAATCAGCGCTTCAGACATCCGACGGTCTCATTTGCTGTCAAAACAGCAATGGCATTCTCGAAGAAAACGGAAGCTGATAGTCATCTGCTGGCAGCGACAACAACAGAATCAGGGGAGAACATTCTGCGAGCCATGTTTTCTGCTGCTCTTGCCTCTTTCTCGTGAGGCAGACTAGCGTATTGCTGATAAACAACATCCCATTTCTGAGCAGCCTCTTCATATGCTTTGCGGGCAACAAAATAAAAGTCTTTCCCTGCCTGAGCTTCATTGATAGAGCCGGAGGAGACGAGTTGTTTAGTTGCCTCCCACTGGGCTTCAATAGAGGGTGGCACGGCATCGCGCGGAAACTCATTCCAGAATTTGGCATACCCCATCTCGCTGGGAGCGATTTCGGGCAGAAGTTCTTTCAAATCGAGAAGTCCCGACTTGGTTAGCTGGTCCATCTGCCGCATAACCAAGCCATTCTCAGGAAGAGCTGCTGCCATGATGTCAGCCGTGGCCGCCAGAGCTGGCGGCAGCTCCTGGCCTGCTCTCAGCTGAACTACTTCATCAAAAAATCGTTTCGACTGATCAAACCGCATGGATCCTGCTTCAAGGTCAGGCCGTTTTACCTTGAGCCAATCAGAAAAAGTTGCACTCGGATTGAGGTCAATGAATCTTCGAGTAATCAAAGTGTCTTGCAGCAAATGCGTGTCTTCGTGAGCGACTACCCCCGCCAGTGTTGCCCCAGATTCGCTCAATGTTGAACCAGCGACACGAGCCTGCTTGGCGAGGATTAGGGGAAGCTGTTGGTAACCGATCCGAAGGGAGCCCTCAGCTTGAGCATAGTCGCCCACTGCCAAACTCGAATGCAAATTGAAACTAATGCGAGGGGCGGGAAAACCAAGCCCGCGATTTACCTCTGCGACACCGCTTTCAAGGCAATAGGCTATTTGCTTAGCCGGGTGTTTCAATACACTTGGATCCTCTAGAACTCCGCGAACCTTCTCTACGATTTTGCTCACAAACGCTTCCATAGCCGCCGGCTCCAAACTATGTGCAGCGCCTGGTCCTGCTATTTCCGGGAGTGCTTGAATTATCTGACGGGACAGGCCAGCTGCGCCTTCGGCAGAAGTTTCGGCTTCCAGAGCCGCGATGGCTATTTCAGAGAAAGGGGGCATCAGGGATCGTGCAGTTATTGGGGTCAGCCGATTCTAAAGCCAGCTGGACCGAAAGTCAGTGGGGATTATACGAAAAGACTCGGTTTCCTATTGCCGCAGAGAATTTCTAAAATTCCAGGCAAGTGCGGGCAATGCCGCCGCTAAAAAAAGCATTGATGTCGTACACAGGCAAAAACGCCGGCACTGAAAGCACCGGCGTTCAATAGTTTTCCAAAAAACCGAACTAGATCATTTCGTCGATCAATTCTTGATGGACGTTTTTCGGCAAACCGAGTTTCTGTTTCACTAGTGGACCTTTTTTGAGCACGGGCTCATTGTCTTCGTAGGTCTCTTGTTCGGTTCTGTAGACCAAACCAAGCGGGATTCTGTCGCCCCACTCATAGGCTTTCTCGATCGATTTGTAGAAATCGGTCGGGTCATAACCTTCATCCTCCAACTTGTACACGCGCTCTTTGAAGTACGGGTAGGTGTTGACTTTGTTGTAGGTGACACATGGACTAAATACATCGATCAAGGCGAAACCCTTGTGAGCAATGCCGCCTGCAATCAAGTCGCCGAGCTGCTTTTGCTCGCCGGAGAAGCCGCGGGCAACATAAGTAGCACCGGAAGTAATTGCCAAAACCAAAGGATTGAGCGGCGACTCGAAGTTGCCGGCCGGAGTTGATTTTGTCTTCATGCCTTTGGCGGTGGTCGGCGATGCTTGACCGGTGGTCAGACCATAGATTTGGTTGTCCATAACGACATAGGTGACATCGAGATTTCTGCGCATAGCGTGAATCAAGTGACCGACGCCGATTCCATAGCCGTCTCCGTCGCCGCCTGTAATAACGACTTTCAAGTCGGTATTGGCCAGGTGGGCTCCGGTCGCTACAGGGACAGAGCGTCCGTGCAAGCTGTGAATGCCGTATGCATGAATGAATCCAGGCAAGTTGGAGGAGCATCCGATGCCGGATACAACCACCAGATCTTTGGGATGAACGCCGCATTTGCCGGCTGCTTGTTGCACCGAGCGCAATACGCCGAAATCACCACAACCTGGGCACCAGTCAGGATCGACTGGTCCTTTATATGTTTCGATTGGAAGTTCAATAACAGTAGCCATTTCTACCTCTTAGATAATTTACTGCGCTGGGTGCTTACTTGCTTTCGACTGGTTCTTTTTCAAAATGATAGGTAGCGCCTGTGTGGACGCCGATCTTCATTTTGCCGCCGTGCTTGCCGGTGGCTCTTTCGGCGAGTTCGATGTTCCACACCTCTTCGCCGTGACCATTGGCCGATTCACGCACCGCTTTGACGGGGCGCAGCTTTTCTGCATAGTGAGTACGCAGGTAGTGATAAGCCATCTCTTTGGCGTCGTCTTCCGAGACGTCCAAATCGATTTTCTTACCTTTGAGAATGTCTTGAACGCGACCCATTACTTCCTTAGGCTCAAGCGGCTCTCCGTCGTAACGATTGACGTGTCCATCCATCGAAACTCCGGTTTCCATCTTGATATAGCGGGCCATTTGACTGGAATGATTGACCTCGACAGAGATCTTCTTTTTCGCCTTGGATAGAAGTTCTTGCACTTCTTTTGCATGAAATGGAACGATCCATTTGATGACGAGGAAATTCGTCTTCACGCCTGCTGCCGTCAAAAGTTCTGCAGCTTCAGCTACGACGCCTGAAGTAGATCCCCAGCAAACGAGCGTGACATCAGCATCGGCAGGACCTTCCAGTTTTGGTGCCGGAAGTTCTTTGAGCAGATTGTCCATCTTGCGAAAACGCTTTTCGCTGATTTTGCGGCGAATCGGCGGCGAAGTGAACATGTCGGAGATAAGGATACTTTCTTCGTCATGGTCATCGGTTGCCGATACGTAGTTGCAATGCTCTGTTCCTGGATATACGCGCGGCGAAATTCCGGATTCAGTGAATTTGAACCGTTTGAATTTGCCTTGCTTATCCGGATTCCATTCAGTGACCAGTTCGCCGCGGTTGATTTTGACGTCGGAATAGAACGCTTCAGGATCAACGGTTTCCGGGTGCTCTGAGAGCAGGATATCGGAGATCAGCATTACCGGCAACTGATATTT
>CAZHEZ010000214.1:0-13563 GCA_964531315.1 uncultured Candidatus Obscuribacterales bacterium
GATCCTCGGAGCGACCTTTGTCCAGACCGTGTCTACCGAAACTGGGGAACCCCAAATCGCTGTTTCAACAATTGCTACTATTGTATATCAGAGAAACAGCACAATGACAAAGAGGAAAGAGGCGCATCAGGCGATGCGTCTCCTTCTTCGATGCCAGGCTGATTATTTCTTGTCCGGCAAGCTGGCGCCATTCAGCTTGATTGCACCATCCACGAGCAATTGAATGCGTTCGTTGGTGAACGCCTCGGTGATTTGCTCTCCCTCAAAGGCGCTCTTGTCGGCGCAAACGAAGGCGGGGATGATCAAACAGCGGAAGTCCATCATCATGCTGTTGGCCAGACCAAGGTAAGCCATGCGGGCTCCCTTGCCTCCGGATGCCACCATGAAGCCAACCGTCTTGTCGGCCCAGGCATCGCCTGTCAGCTCGATCAAGTTCTTCGCCGCTGCGCCCATGTCGTAGTTGTAGACGGGAGCAGCGATGATTATTGTGGTGGCGTTTTGGATCTTCTCTTTGACGCGTTTGACCGCCCTCGACTGTGCGGATTTACCGCCGTCGAAGTGCGGTAAGCGCACCTTTCGCAAATCCAAAAAGTCAGCTTTGTCTTTCAGACTCAAGAGGCGGTGCGCCTCTTTGGCCAGAAGAAAGCTGCGACTTTCCGGATTTAAACTTGTACTTATCACGAGATACGGCATAGTTATTCTCCATTTGGAAAGCACACAACGATCCGGAAGGAAGGCTTTCGCCTTCCCTCCAAGATCGAGTGCCCTTCCGGGAAATTCGCAGCTTGCAGGCACCGCTCAGGAGCGATGCCTGCTGCCGCTTACTTCTTGATTGCGCCCTTGATGAACGCCTTGAGCGCTTCCTCGGGCATATAACCCGAGTGCAGCGTCATCGCACCATTGGCGGTACCGGGCTTGTAGACGCCGGTGGTGGGGATGCCACGGAAACCGTAGCGGGCCTTGATCGGCTTGTTGTCGTCGGTGTTGATCTTGACGAACTTCACCTGAGGCGACATCTGGGCGGCGACCTTCTCATAGACCGGCGCCTGTTTCTCGCAGTACGAGCACCAGGGGGCCGAGAAAAGGACGACGACCGGCACGGTCGACTTGAGGACTTCCGCTTCGAACTGGGCATCGCCTGTGACGCGCACGACCGCACTCTTGGTGGAGGCGGCCGGCGAAGCAGGAGCCTTGTCGGCGGGCTTTTTGTTTCCGTTGATGGCATCCATGATTTTTCTGATGAGCTCCTTGAACATAGTGGTGACTCCTTTGGAATCTAGAGACTGGGGAGATGCGGAAGCACCTCCCGTTTTGGAAAAACAGAAAGGAGCCTGCGCTTGGCGCTGGCTCCCAACATGGAAAGGGAGGCTACCCGGCAAATTTGTCGGTGGCGGCGACGAGCGCGGCGGTGGTGCCGGGTTCGTGCGCCGAGTGACCGGCATCGGCAATCAGGTTGAATTCCGCCTCCGGGAAAGCGCGGTGCAAATCCCAGGCGCTGGTCATCGGGCAGACCACGTCGTAGCGGCCCTGGACGATGACAGTGGGGATGTGCCGGATCTTGTGCACGTCGTCGAGCAACTGCGAGTCATTGAGCATGAACCCGCGGTTGATGAAGTAGTGGCACTCGATGCGCGCGAAAGCTTCGGCGAAAGAGGCTTCGCCGAAACGGTTGAGCAGGCTCAGGTCCGGGAAGAGCTTGCTGGTCGAACCTTCCCAGATGGACCAGGCGCGGGCAGCAGCCACGCGCACTTCGGCGTCCGGGCTGGTCAGGCGCTTGTAATAAGCGCCGACGAAATCGTCACGCTCGTCCTCGGGGATGTGGTCGAAGTACGGCTCCCAGGCATCCGGGTAGATGTTGGAGGCGCCATCCTGGTAAAACCAGTCGATCTCCTTCTTGCGCACCAGAAAGATGCCGCGCAAGACGAGCTCGCTGACATGATCCGGATGCGTCTCAGCGTAGGCCAGCGCCAGGGTGGAACCCCAGGAGCCGCCGAACACTTGCCACTTCTCGATGCCGAAGTGCTTGCGCAGCTTCTCCATGTCCTCGACGAGATCCCAGGTGGTGTTCTCTTCAAGGCATGCATAGGGGCGGCTCTTGCCGCAGCCGCGCTGGTCGAACAGGATGATCCGGTATTTGGCCGGATTGAAGAACTGACGATAATTCGGTGAGATGCCGCCGCCCGGACCGCCGTGGACAAAGACCACAGGCTTGCCTTCCGGGTTGCCGCACTCCTCGAAGTAAATCTCGTGCAGGTCGGACACTTTCAAGTGCCCGGTGCAGAAGGGCTCTATCGGCGGATAGAGCGGGCTTTTCTTTTCGTTGCTGGATTCGTTTGACATGTTGGCTCCAGTTTCAGTTATTGTTTTTGCCTTCGCCGCAGCCTTGGGCGCGACGAAATAGAGCTTGTCGAGGACCATCGAGTCGAACGGCTGAGCGCCCTGGGCGGTGACGTAGGAAACGACACCGCAGTTGGGCACGCCAATTTCGTCGTCGAGCCTGAGCAGTTCTTCGACCGAAAGTTCTTCCTCAAGCAGGCGCCAGCACTGCACCACCACCTGGTGGGCGAAGATGGCCACTCTTTTGCCCGGAAAGCGGGCACGAATTTCTTCGCGCACAGTGCGCAGGCGGAAGAGCACATCCACCCAGGCTTCTCCGCCGGGCGGCTGGCAATAGAATTTGCCTTCCTGCTTGAAGCGCTTGGCCTCAGCCGGATGATGCTTCTTGATGCCTTGCTTGGTGAGATTGTCGAGAATGCCGAAGCTCTTTTCGCGCAGGCGTTCGTCGATGATGAAGATGATTTTGCTCTTGTCGAAGCCGGCAGCCGCTACGCAATCGTCGCGCGTTTCGACGGCGCGCAGGAAAGGCGAGGCGATGATCACTTCCGGACGTTCGTTCTCAGGCAGGCTGGCGAACCAGACTCCCAGGTCGAATGCCTGATCGTGACCGGTAGGCGACAGAGGTACGAGGTGATTGCCGATGTCGATGTCGAGCTTGTCGGAGCCTGAGTCTTTGGCTTCATCGTGGGCGATATTGGACATACTCAGTCCATGCCTGATTAGCCAGAGAATCGACGGGCCGTATGGATGAGCGGTCATCATAGTTAGTTCTCCTCAAGGGCAGGAGCAGCCCTGCTCAATACAAACGCGCGTGAATGCGCTGGACATCGAGACGCGAAGCAAATCCTGTCGCTCAACTGATGCGGCGTTGCTTGCTTCGAGATTCGATGTGGTCAGCTACCGGGGCTTGTCCTGTGCGTTTTCCTGAGGAGAACGAACAGCTTGGCCGCGTGCTTTCTAAGACAATTACCAAACCGAGAACAAAACTACTTTTCGGGCGCCGGTGCGGATTTACCCTTCAAGAAAGAGGAGTAAAAACCCAAAAGTCGCGGGAAACAGTTTGTTCGTTGGGAGGATTCAGTAATGAGAGGTAAAAAATACAATCGAGGACAGAAGCATCTCTGATCGCCCTGATTGGAAACTAGAAGTGAACAGGCTCAAGAGCTTTGAAAACGCTAAAGAAAGCCTGGAAATCAAGAATTTCTACTAGGATCAACTCTCACAGCTATATTACCTTGACTACGTAACGAAAAATCATAGCTTCTTATTGATCTATTGCAAAGTTGTCAAGAGAAGATATAATTCCCAAAGCGTTGCGCGTATCTCGCCAGACCTGCTGACACCTGATGTGGTGGCACGCAGCAAATTAATGAGACCAAGATGATTTTATTTCACAAGTGTAAGACAGCTCTGAAAGCCACAGTCGTACTGGCCTTTTCACTCTCGGTGTCGGCTGCCTTTGCCGCCAATGGATTGGATGATGACACCCAGGCACTGATCGGCAAGCTCTCCACTACTCCGCAATTGATCAACGAAACCTATCTTTCCACTGTGCTGGGAAATCCCACCACTTCCGCCGGGCAGCCCGGTTCTCCTGCCATTCGTTACTGGTACAAACCGGGCACCAAAGGTCCTAAATATGAGCTTTCCAGTGTTAGTGGGGCAGACGGAAAATACAATACTTCTTTCATCATCAACGATGCTTCCAGAGAGCTTGATTTTGAGGATGTAGAGTCCATTTACGGAAAAAATCCGCTGCGTCGTTTCGATCAGCAGGCCAGGCCGACGGCTATTTATTCGTTTGCGCCCAATACTTCCTTGATCTTCACCAAGCCGCAAAATACCTTCCGTATTGAGAATATTTCAGTCAATTATTCGGGCCCGCCCTTGCCACCACCCTCGGTGTTCGATGTGCAGGCCGCATCGGATGCACGCCGGCAACAGATTCTCGATATGCACAGCAAAGGGCAGCATTGGGAGTCGCTTCCCGTCCTTATTCAGCATGTAAAGGAAAATCCCGGTGATGCTGAAATGCACTATTGTCTGGCCCGCGCCTATAAGCAGTCTTGCTTTATAAATCAAGCCGTGGCTGAGTATTCCAATGCCCTCTATCTTTGCCAGCCCGGCAGTCAGGAAAATCAGGATCTGGTCAAGCGTTGCATGGATGGTTTGACTGAGTTGAAAATGCAGCCGCTGACGCCGGAACAGTTGGAGCAATACCACAATTTTGCCCTCGTTCAAAACGAGCAAAGGCTCAAACAGGGACAAGCAATCGCCCAGAACATGCCCGGGGTAAAACATCAGAAACTGGGACCGTATGGCGGCATCGAAGAAATCGACCCGCCCTTCAATCAGTTTTTGCCCGGCACCTTAATTCCCCGGTCCTCTCAGCCCAATGTCGGCCAGTCGCAGACGACGCCGGCCGTCAACCTTATTCCATTGCGCGCCACCCAGGGCAGACTCGAAGATGTGCTGGCAGGAGCGGCGAAAGGACCGACCTCGGTACAGGCCAACTTTTCGGGCGCCAGCCCTTCAGCTTCGCCAGGTGTTACGCTAATGCCCAATGGTGAGCCTTTCTAGGAGCGGCCTCAATGTCCGAATCGGTAATCTACAGGCAGTTGGCGGACGCCGCCCGGGATGCTGCCGAGAAGGCATACGCGCCTTATTCCAATTTTTTGGTCGGGGCGGCGGTTCTTACCGAAGATGGTCAGGTCATTACCGGCTGCAATGTCGAAAACCGAGTCTTCGGCAGCTCTATCTGCGCGGAGCGGACCGCTGTGGTTAAGGCCGTTTCTCAAGGCCACAGGCGCTTTCAGGCTATAGCCGTTCATTGCCTGAAGGGCGAGGGCTGGCCCTGTGGAATTTGCCGCCAATTCATCTCCGAATTCGGCACGGAAACCATCGTTATAGTTGAATCTGCCGCCGGAAATTTAATCTGCCGTCCGATCTCGGAACTGTTGCCGGAAATCCCGGCCACTGTAAGGGTTTAAGATAAAATATGCTTGACAATTAAGACGACCATGTTCTAATTAGTGAACGGCGGGGTCTCTCGCAAGTTTTACTAAACTTTCTTCTGCAAGGCGTTTTCTGATGAGTTCTGTTTTTGAAGCTGGTATTGGGCAATTGCCGAAGGGCGTCGATAGTAATCTGACGCACTTTAACAAAGCACATCATCTGAGCGCTCTGGATGATTTACATGCCGGTGCGGCAGAACTTGTTCCATCGTTTGCGCATCCTTCGCCTGGGATGCGTGAGTCCTATGAGGCATCCGTCAAGCCATTGAACGATTTGCAAATCATCGGCGCGGCTAATGCCGGTGCGCGTTGGGGCAATAATGCCGACGCGATCAGTAAGTTCTTCAACGGCGGACACAGCGAAGACGTGACCAGCAAAGTCGACACCCAGTTGAGCAATTTCGTCTCCGGTCATTCCGAAACTATGACGACTGCCCTCAACACCAATAACAGATTCACCAACAACAATAGACACAACGCTTAAGACGTAGACTGGTCAGATCTGCAAGAATGTCTGCTTGATGCGCGTACATTCTTTTGTCTGTAACATTGCAGTTGCCATTTTTCTGCTTGCCGCTTCATCAGCGTGGGCAGCTCCGGCACAGGTTGCCGGTTCAACGCAAAAAGCCGGACAAAATGAGGATTTGAACCTCAAATATGAAAGGTGTCTTGCCGAAGGATCCAATCTCATGCAGCGGCGGAGCTTTCAAGCTGCTCTGGCAAAATTCGATGAAGCTCTGAAGTTGAAGCCCAAATCCGCTTATGCCTTCAGTTTGCGAGCCCGCGCTCTGAAAAATCTCAATCGTGCTGATGAGGCGCTCGCCGATGTCAAAAAGGCCATGGCCCTGGATCCCAAATCGGTCCAGCCCTACCTGACCCTTGCCGGTATGAGCTTGCGGGACAAAGAAGTTGCTAAAGCGCGTCAATACCTGGCCCAGGCCGACAAGATCGAACCTCATAATTATGAGGTGGTTGGGCTAATCGGCACTTGCTATGCCATCGAGCAAAAGTACAAAGAAGCGCTTCCTTACGTCAATGAATCTTTGAAATTGCGGCCCGACGCCCATCGCTACGCGCAAAGAGCGGCTATTTACAGGCTTCTTGGTGATCAAAAGAGTGAATTGAAAGACTATGATAAAGCAACTGCTTTGGCGCCGGATAATGCCATTTATGCCACCGAACGCGCCACCACATATTTGCAAACAAACCGTCTTAAGGATGCGCTCAATGAAGTAAACAGAGCCCTGTCGTTGGATCCGAAATATGGGCAGGCTTACTATATTCGCGCCAATATCGAGTGGCACCAAAAACAGACAACAGCTACCCTGGCGGATCTCGGCAAGGCTCTTACGCTTGAGCAAAATGGCACTTTCTTTCATTTTCGAGGTTCAATTTACGAAATTAAAGACGAGTGGCGGCGCGCCCTCAACGATCAATTGGCGGCTGACAGGCTCTTGCCCAACCAGGGTTATATAAAGGCGGCTGTGGCTAGGAATTACCACCATCTCCTGGAGCCGCAATCGGCAATGGAGGCGATTAACGCAGCGATTAAACTTGATCCTAAGAACAGCGAATACTATGAAGAACGCTCGGCCATTTACCGCACCATGATGGACTACGATCTCTCAGTCGCCGACGATACAAGAGCAATTGAATGCGCAAAAAAACCGCCGATAAACAGCTTGATTAACCGTATTCGCTATAACCGGGCTCACAAGAAGTTTGACCTGGCTCTTAAGGATCAAAACCGCATCATCAGCTATTTTTCACCCTCAAAATGGGAGTTGAAACAGTCACGCGCGCAAATCTATGAGGAGATGGGCGATTATCAGAAAGCCAAGGTGGACCTCGATCTGGTTATCACCAAGCAACCCAGCGATACCAATTTTTTTTCTCGGGCTCGTGTCAATTGGAAGCTAAAGAGGCTGAAAGAGGCTCTGGACGATTGCAATCAAGCCATTGTTATAGCGCCAGGCATGAGTTCGTACTATCTTCTCAGAGGCGAGATTCACATGGCCATGGGCAAGACTCAAGAAGCGCAGAAGGACAAGGCGGCGGCCCGAGCCGCAGACGAGGCCAGTTTGCCTCCCCGCTAAAACCTTTTGGTCAGCCGTTTTCTGCTCAGTGAATGATTGGCTTCAAAAGATCGGCCAGAAATTGATGTCCTTTTTTCGAGAAGTGATACTCGATGATCAATTCTTTCTTGCGTTGGTGTTTTTTAAAGGGTGGGGTCAAGTCCAGGTAATCAAAACCGTTTGTGCCGGCCATCTTGCTGAATAGAGCTTGCTGTCTTTTCAAATCCGGATAATTGGCTGTGTTGGGAAACATCATCACAATCAAACGGCCGCCCCTGGCTTTTACATCTGCGTTGAGACGCTCAAGCAGCTTGGCGGCCACAAGGTCGGGATTCTGCAACGGATAGGTTGCCGGAGCGATTTTTCGGGTTTGCTTTTGACTGGTGAACCAGCGCTTCATTTTCACAAACTGTTTGTCGTTTACAGAAAGCGAGAAAATCGTCTGGTTGACGACGCCATAGAGGCGGCTGTTTCTGCGCAACCAGTCAAGGACGGGATTGGGCTTCAATTCATCGGCTCGCGCTTCCATGATGGCATTGTCGATTTTCAGCTGGGCATCCGGTGTCAAATAGCAGTAAGGCTTGGCATCGGAAATCGAACGCATTGTATTATCGATGACGCTCTCGGCAGCGTCTTGATTGTTGAAGAAAAGAATCACTATGTCAGGCGAGAATTGGCAAACTTGAGATTCATATTGCAGCACTTCCTGGGCCATCGAATAACCGGCACAGCCGAAATTCAAAACTTCGTAATTCTGCTTTGCGTGAGGTTCTTGACCGGCCTTCTCTTGCGCCTCTTTGTTCAACATGCGCTCAAGGACGACCGGGAAGGTGTCGGAAAGCGGCACTTGCAGTCCTTCGGCCGCTGAGTCTCCCAATACGGCAATCCGGGTTGTTCCGGGCGCTTTGGCTAAGGTGCGCTTGTAATCACGCATGCCGAAGCTATTGAAGCTGTCACGCGAAAGACCTTCCATGCGCCAGGTCACTTGTTTGGATGGAATATGGCGGGACCCCAGGAGTGGATCCGGCTCGAAAAATTCTTGCTGGCCGATGCCGGCGAAATTGAAAAATGACTCCAAAAGGCAGACGGCAACCGTTGTCGCCAGTAATGTTTCGCCGATCGGACGCCACCACGGGCGGCGCGGCACCGGGCGGCGGTTTTTCAGGTCGACGTTTTGTTTTTCAGTTCTTGTGATGGTTTGCATGCAGGCCGCCTTAGAACTGGAAGTAAATGAAGGGGGAAACATGCAGCGGCGCAAAGCCGAGGATGACGAAGGCAACGCTGGCATAGACGACCACTTGTGTTGCCGGTGAACTTTCAAAGTAAAGCCGGGCGCCGGCCAGAGATTCGCTAAGCGAGCCGCCCGAACGGGCTGCTTTTTCGAGCTGAATCTTTGTGGCCAGATAAGCCAGATAAAGCGACAGGGAGACCGGCAGAGTCGAGTTTACGAACATGCTGGTCACATCACCACCGGCGTCCGGAATAGTAAGCTTGTGGGCGATTCTAAGCGCCTGTGGGAGCGTGTCTGCACGAAAGAGGATACCGGCCATGAACAGAAAGAGCATGGTCATGCCAACACCGGACCAATGCCAGAGAGGATGCGGCCGCAGTTTGGCCAGGGCGGGAGTCCGAGCGGCGAAGTCAGTCCACTCTTTAGATAGAACCAGTCCAGTACCGTGAAAAGCGCCCCAAATCACGTAATGCCAGGCGGCGCCATGCCACAACCCGCCCAAAACCATGGTCAGCATAGTATTGAAACGGGCTCGGTTAGCGCTTACTCGAGAACCGCCCAGAGGGATGAACAGATAATCGCGCAGCCAGGTGGAGAGCGAAATATGCCAGCGCCGCCAGAATTCCGTCAAATTAGCTGCCAGAAATGGCCAGTTGAAATTTTCCGGAACCTTATAACCGAGAAGCAAAGCCGAGCCTCTGCCGATATCGGTATAGCCGGAGAAATCGAAGAAAATCTGGAAAGTAAAACCCGCCACTGCAATCCATGTGTCCATTAAGCCCATGGCGGCGATATTGTTGAAGCCAGTATTGACCACATATCCCATGTTGTCGCCCAGAACGATTTTCTTAAACAGACCCTGCAGAATCAAATACATTCCCTGGCGGAAATTCGCCCCTGAAAAAACCGGTTGATCCAGAAGTTGATGAGTGAAGTCCTGAAAACGCTTGATTGGTCCAGCTATTTGTGAAGGAAAGAAAGCGGCGAAAAGGGCAAAATCTCGGAAATTTCGTACAGCGGCACTGCCGCGATAAACGTCGACTATGTAATGAATGAACTCGAAGGTGAAAAAAGAAATTCCCAGAGGCAGGATGATTTTCAGAGCCGGACTTGTCCAATTGTCGGCGTGACCTGGCATGAGAAATGCGTTCAGTCCATGCACTGAGGAGAAAACTGAGCCAAGAATGAAGTTTGCATATTTGAAGAAGCAAAGGCAGCCGAGATTGAAAATCAATCCGGCAACCAAGATCGGTTTTTTGCCGGCTGTCCATTTTTCCAGGGACAGGCCCAGTGCATAATTGACTACCGTGAGAGCAAGAATTAGAAGACCGTATGCCGGTTTCCAGTTCATATAGAAAACGTAGCTTGCCACCAAAAGTAGTGTCGTTCTGAAGCGGTTCGGCAGGGCCCAATAGAGCAGCACTACGGCCGGCAAAAACAGCATGTAAGTGAAGCTGTTGAACAACATTCAGGAAGCCACGTCGAATCAGGTATGTCAAGCGACGCAGATAATATCACGCACTCTTGAAGAGAAACCTGTGCTAATTCCAAGCTTATTGAAAGCAAGTCTGTATTTATCTCTTTAGAGCGCCGACTGGTCCACTTTTCAACTGTTTTCATGACCTTTGCAAACCCGCGCCATCTGTCACTTTGGACCCTTGATGTCAAGCGCGAAATGCTTGCAAAGATGCATGGTTTGCTGGTTTGCTAAGCCGTTTCATCTTGACGACCCCTTTAATTAGTGCACATTAGTCTGAATCACCTTGAGTACGTTTCTACTCTTCAGATACCGTAACTCCGCATCCTCCGCTATTACTTCATCTCTTATCGTCCCTAATCCTTCAAGAACTCATCAGGCTTTCAGCTAATTTCTTGCGCATGTTTTGCGCTTGAGAAAAGTACGTCTTTTGGTTGAAACAGGCTTTGCGGACGCGTTCCGGAGGTAACTATGAAACACAAACTGCCCCGAGTCATCGCTCACCGCGGTGGCAGAAAATGGGGACCGGAGAACACGCTGGCTGTTTTCAGCAAATGCGTGGACGCCGGTTTTGACGGTATCGAGCTCGATGTCCATCGAGCTAAATCGGGCGAACTGGTTGTTCTTCACTTCGACGACTTGACCAAAACCACTAGTGGCAAGGGTCTGGTGAAGAATAAGAGACTGCCTCAGCTTAAGAAGCTCAGTGCAGGCGCCTGGTTTTCTCAAGAGTTTGCTCAAGAACGGATCCCGACTTTGCAAGAAGTTCTCGATCTCGTTGCCGGGCGGCTCGTCATCAACATCGAGGTGAAAAACGCGCCTGATGCCTACCCGGGCATCGAAGACGATTTGATTGAATTGCTCGATGCCTATGGGCACAGCGACAAGATCATAGTCAGTTCGTTCGACCATGCCTTTCTCAAGCGCTTCACGGACATGACTTCCAGCTACAAGACCGGCTTGCTCGTCAATGGACTCTTGCTCGACCTCCCCGCTTATGCGGCTCAAGTCGGGACCACCGCCTGGCATCCGCAATTCGTAAATTTGCGTGCCGACCAAGTGAAATTGGCTAAACAAGCTGGAATCGAAGTGAATGTCTGGACGCTCAATGAAGTGTCCGAGTGGATTGCGGCAGTTAAGATGGGCGTCGACGGCATTGTCACCGACGACCCGGAGGGACTGCGGAGTTTTCTCAAGAACTTGTAGGAACGACGCCGTGCGTCGCCCCACAGCGCGAAAGCGTTTGGGGAAGGCAACAGAGTCTTGCGCTTGCACCTGAGTGGCAATGAGGCGGGCCGGTGAAAATAGTTTTGTCAACGTCAAGTTCGCGAAACGAAACATCACAGGCCGCTTCCTGTGGCTCAGGCGCTGGCATTTTTCAAGCACTGATATTCAGGCAAAACGAAAAAAAGGCAAAGTTTAGCCGCCGCCTCTATGTTCTGGCAGTAAACTCGCTAGAATCCGACAGATCGCATCAAGCGTGTTGTCGAGGAGACGTTGCAACTATGACGATGCCAGCCAGAGCAGTACTCCTGGTTCACGGAGGAGCGGGTGTTATCAACCCGGACTCTATGAGCGGAGCGCTTGAGGCGCGATACAAAAACAAACTCGGCGACGCTCTAGTTGCCGGGTACAAAGTTTTGAAGGAGGGTGGAACCAGTCTGGATGCGGTTTGTGCCGCCATTCAGGTGCTGGAAGACTCGCCCCTTTTCAATGCCGGCAAAGGTGCGGTACTAACCAGAGATAAACGCATCGAACTCGATGCTGCCATCATGGATGGTGCCAGTTTGCAGGCGGGCGCGGTTGGCGCCATCACCAACGTGAAGAATCCAATCACCGCCGCTCGTGCGGTTATGGAGCACACTGAGCACGTCATGCTAATCGGCAAAGGTGCCGAAGTGTTCCTGCGCGGCATAGCGAAAAAGATAGGCTTGACTCTGGTCGAGCCGGATTACTTCGTGACGACGCGTCGCATCGAGCAACTCGAAGATGCCCTGGCCAGGGAAATGGAACGTTTTGGTTCCCACTCCACCCAACTGAAGCTTCGCAAGAGGCGTCGGGCTGTGGGTTTTGACGAGAATAAATTCGGCACCGTCGGAGCTGTAGCTCTTGATGAGGCCGGCAACCTCGCTGCTGGTACCTCCACTGGTGGTATCACGGCGAAGCGTTATGGACGAGTCGGAGACTCACCTCTCATCGGCTCTGGTACTTACGCTGACAACAACACCTGCGCCATCTCCTGCACTGGACACGGTGAGCATTTCATCAGGCACGTTGCATCATACGATGTGGCGGCGCGCATGAAGTACTTGCACGAACCGGTTGGGGTGGCGGCGCCATACGTCATCAACATCACACTGGGTCAAGCCGGCGGAGACGGGGGCATGATTGCTCTCGACCGTCACGGCAATGCCTCCATGCCATTCAATACCCCGGGCATGTTTCGTGGTGCGATTACTGACGAGGGTGAGGTCAGCGTCGGGATATATTGTGACTGAGTGTCCACTGTAGACGCTCACTTAGCACGCCGGGCTAGGGGCTTCCTGCCACGGCGTTATCTGCAACGAGTAAAGTAAATCTGTCGTCCACTTCGGCTGCGCCTGTCTGTTTCAGACCGGCGCGGTTTTCGTGTGGACCGATTTGTTCTTTCGCTGCAGAAGACGTGGGGAAGCCATTGCTAAACCGCGGCGTTCGCTTTCTTCGAACTGCTGCTAAAAACGGAGACTGGTAATGAACAATCAGCCCAAAACTTCCATGTGGCGAAAGATCTTCGCCATTTGCGCACCGTACTGGTTCGCAAACGACAAGCAGGCATTTCCCGTGCCGCTGGTCGGAACTGTTAGCCTCCCGGCCAAGTGGCTGGGTCGCATCCTACTGTTGGTCCTCTTTGCGGGGTCCATCAGCATCAACTTCCTCAACGTGAAGCTCAACTTCGCCTGGGGCGACATCCTCAATGACCTGCAGGACTTCGCGGCCAAGCAAGCCACGGATCCTGCCGGTGCGGCAGCCGCAAAAGCTGCCTTCATGGCGTCGATTTACAGTATCGGCATGGTTTTCGTGTACGGTACTTTCATCGTGGTCGCCTACCGGTGGGTGCGGTCCAAGCTGGCGCTCTCGTGGCGTCAGTGGATGACCGGCAGTTACATCGGTCAGTACCTGAATAAGGACGGCGCGTACTACCGCGTCGGCAACAACCCCAACATCGACAACCCTGACGAGCGAATTCATCAGGACATCGATGCGGTGGTCAGCCAGACCTTGAGCCTGGGCTTGACCGTGATCGACTCGGTGGTGACGCTGATTTCCTTCGGCGCCGTCCTCTGGGCGATTTCGGCCAACCTGACTTACATCGTGGTCGGCTACTCGGTGATCGGCTCGATCGTCATCCTGCTGTTCGGCCGCAAGCTTGTCCTGCTCAACTTCATGCAG
>CAZHEZ010000215.1:0-13560 GCA_964531315.1 uncultured Candidatus Obscuribacterales bacterium
TTGTCACGAGGCACGATTAGCGCAACTACAAAACCCCAATTTTAGAGGGTTTCGAGACTGAAACCCACTGGGAAAAACCCAAGAATTTCCCGATGGACAGCAGCAAAGAAAAAGACTCTGCTGCCCGCCAAAAATTTCCGCAAGAGGCCCTTAATACGCTTTAGCGAAAATCGCTTTTTGCTTAGTGGCCTTGCCCGTATAGAAGCATTTACCTTCAGGATGATTTTGATTGAAGGGGATGCAGCGCACAGTCGCTTTGGTTTCTTCTTTGATCTTGCCTTCGTCTTCGCCAGAGCCTGCAAAATAGACTTCGAAGAAGCCGCCCTTCTTGTCGACTTGCTTTTTGAAGTCGTCATAGGTAGCCACTTCAGTAGTCATCTCTTTTCTGTAGGCAAGAGCGCGGTCAAATATTGCTTGCTGTACTTCGACAAGCAATTTAGTGATGTAATCGCCAATGCCATCATGGCTTACGTCGCGGGTTTTGACACCGTCGTGTCGGCGTGCGATTTCAACAACGTTTTTCTCGCAATCTTTAGGACCGATGTTGATACGCACAGGCACGCCTTTCTGTTCCCAGTGATTGAATTTGAAACCGGGAGTGTGATTGTCTCTAGCATCAATATGCACGCGCACATCGGCCTCTTTGAGCAACTTCTCAATCATCCGGCAGCGCTCCAGAACAGTCTCCTTTTCGGCATCTTGCTTGTAGATAGGCACGATTACGACTTGAATAGGGGCAATCTTGGGCGGCAAAATCAATCCTTTATCGTCTCCATGTCCTAGAACAAGAGCACCGACGAGGCGAGTGGATGCACCCCAGCTGGTTTGCCAGGCAAATTCCAGTTGACCTTCTTGATTTTGAAATTGAATTTCGAAAGCTTTGGCAAAATTTTGACCGAGAAAATGAGATGTTCCAGCCTGGAGAGCCTTTCCATCCCGCATCAGAGCCTCGATGCAATAGGTACGGACAGCACCGGCAAAGCGTTCACGGTCCGTTTTTTCACCGGTCAAGACTGGCAATGCCAACCAGTCTTCAGCAAGGACGCGATAGACTTCGAGCATTTTTTTCGCTTCTTCTTCCGCTTCAGCTTCAGTGGCGTGTGCGGTATGTCCCTCTTGCCAGAGAAACTCCATGGTGCGAAGGAACAGACGTGTACGCATTTCCCAGCGTACTACATTAGCCCATTGATTGATGAGAATCGGCAGATCACGCCATGATTGAACCCACTGGGCAAACATGTAATTGATGATGGTTTCTGATGTCGGGCGCACAATCAGCGGCTCTTCCAGCTTCTTGCCGCCGCCATGTGTGACCACGGCGCATTCGGGAGCAAAGCCTTCCACGTGCTCTTTTTCCTTGGTCAAAAACGACTCGGGAATGAACATCGGGAAATAAGCGTTTTGGTGACCGGTGTCTTTGATCATTTTGTCCAGAGCACGCTGGATGTTCTCCCAGAGCGCATATCCATAGGGTCTGATCACCATGCAACCCTTGACCGGCGAGTAATCGGCAAGCTCCGTCTGCTGAATGGTCTGTGTGTACCACTTAGCTTTGTCTGAATCTTTATCCTCATCGCCCAGAACATCTGCCGATTCGTTGTTCTTATGCTCGATGTTCTCTTTTACTTCCATGACATCAATACTCCCAAGAAAAAAGCGAAGGTTCAGTATATATCACGCCTGGCAGACGAAATAGCGCCGCCGACCCTTAAGCAATACTTTGTATACTGTTAGAGCTGAATCAAAGTGGCTTCGCGTGAAGTCAAAGGGACCTGCCTGAATGCAACTGACCGGCGAGCTGTCTAAGGTCTCACTGCCAAATCTCTTGCAATTGGTGCGCAACGGTGCATTAACGGGCAAATTCAGCCTCTTGCAGGGCGCCAAGACGGCTACAGTACTGATTGAAGATGGCTCAATCGTTCATGCAGAAGCAGATGCCCTGATGGGCAGGGAAGCCCTTTTTGAGCTATTTCTCTGGCTTTCCGGAACCTTTTCGTTCATCGAAATTGATGCCGTGGACGACCATGAACGCTCCATTTCCCCGGAAAAGCCGGACGACTCCACTGACAAGCTAATCAGAGAAGGTCAGCAATATGCAGAACAGAAGCGCTTTTTAGATCAACTGCGCATTTCCGGACAGTCTGTTCTAAGCCCCGTCAAAGATGCTCGCGGGCAAAAATTGCCTGACCAGGCCCGCCAGCTTCTGGCGGCCTTCGACGGAAGGCAGCCGCTCAGTGCGATATTGGCTCGCTTGACTCTGACGCGCCGCCAACAGATTCAGTCTCTCTCGGCCCTGCTTTCAGAGGGTCTCTGCGTTGTCGTCGAAGCTCAGGGAGAGGAGTCGATGGAACAAACCCATCTGCCTGACTGGGTTGTGGCCAGACTGAGACAGGATAATCCGGATATCTCTCAAGCAATCGTGGACATGGTGGTCTGGACAGATCGGGTCAAATGCTGGATGTTTCAAGCCGATGCCGATTTCGAGAGGATCAAGAATCTGCTGGAAAAAAATCCCAAGACAAGAATTACAGATGACGACTTTTATAAAGAGCCCCAGGCTAAAGGCGCAGCGGCGGCTGACAATGAATACGACGGACCGCTATACGGCGAGATGAAAGTGGCACCACCTTCAAACGACAAACCGACCGGTCGCAATCAAGCCCGCAAACCAGCCAAAGACAGCAGCTCCGGCACACCATCTGTAGAGTTCTAGCCAGCCAGAGATACAGGCAGAAAGCGGTGCAGCAAAACAAAGCGGAGATCAGCCTTTCGGTGCAGCTTGGGCGAGCGTGCGCACGCGCTCAACATCGACGGGGTTTTCAATTTGACCCTGCCGCTTCAGGCAAGAACCGACAATCACTCCGTCGGCAACGGAAAGAATATCCTTGATATTGCCCGTCGTGCAGCCGCTGCCGCAGAATAAGGGCGTCTCAGGAAGCGCCTCACGCACTGCTTCAAAGTCGTGCATGTCTGGCGCCGAACCGGTGGCCGTGCCGCTGACGATCAACCCATCGGCCAGGGCGCGATGAACAGTGTCCTTGGCGATCAGTTTGATGTCGGCATTGGCCGTGAGCGGCGAGGCATGCTTGACCAGCACATCGGCCAGAATGCGCACCCCCTTGTTGGCCATCAATTGACGGCGGTAAAGATGCAGAGCGTGGGCTTCTCCCTCAATAATTCCTTGATCAGTGAGCATTGCTCCAGTCAGCACATTGACGCGAATGAAACGCGCGCCGGTTGTAGCGGCCACCGCCAGAGCAGTGAGCGCGTCATTGCGCAGGACATTGACGCCGACCGGCAAATCACTTATCGACATCACCCGTTTGACGACCAGGGCCATAGCGCAAGCTGTGGCAGTGTCTACTCTTCCTTTTGTGAAAGGTGCATCAAAGAAATTCTCGACAATAATGGCGTTGACACCACCGGTAGTGAGGGCCGCTGCCTCTTGTTCGGCCCTGAGCATCACTTGCTCCAGATGCCCGTCAAAACGAGATGAGCCCGGCAAAGGCAATAGATGAATCACTCCAATAATTGGCTTGGTCGTGCCGAAAAGCTCATCGAGCATAACTTGTCACCTGGTAACTGAGTGGGGAATTGGACGGAAAAAAAGGCCTGTTGCAGGAGGCCGATTGAAAAACAGATCTGTTTTTCTGTCGCTTACTTTAGCAGGTGCGTTTTTGCAGAAAAACGCTACCACTTTTCAACCGCAAACAAGGACAAATTCAGCAGGCTCTGGAACCGCCACAGAGCCAGTTGTCATTAGCCGCATGCGACAGCAAAATCCGCACCATACTGGGTTTCAGGAATGCATAGCGCAGGCGCATTCGATTGTAACCACTGGACTTACCCGATTTCATTTTCTGTCATTCACTTGAAATCCGGCTTCTTAAGCCGGATTCAAAAGATTGAGGCGAGATAGCTGTGCTCGCCTTGCAATCTGTTTCATCTGCGAACTTCGCTAACTGTCATGCGGCCCAAAACGTCGGCCCGCCAATGCTTTCCGGCAAAATATTGACATCTAAAATCAGCTCCTTCAATTTAGAAAACCGCACTGAATCAGGCGCTCGGGCTTCTGACAACCCAAACCAATAAGGAGCTCCTTCTTTGAGTCTGGAAGTTTGCTCTCTCTGTTAAAAGCTATGAACCCGCGACTTCTTGAACAGCACCTAGCTCTTTTTCTACTTTTGATTCCTGCCCTTCCATTCAACCTTTGTGAGACCCTAGACACCTCGAGCCCCCGCTCCACCCCTTGTGAGTTCAATCCAGGAGATTCGCCCTTCGTGCGATCTCTGACTCACCGTCTGGACCCTCCAAAGTCTTCACCGGAACCCACATTGTGAGTTTCGTTTTTGGTCACCACCCCCGCCATTTCGTGCAGCCCTACTTAAGCGCGAATTCACCCAGTCTCTTTCTTATGGGAGCGCACTATGTGCCCTCCTGCGGAAGGCAGAGAGACTGTTACTTGCCACGCCTGTCGCCAGGACCTTTTTCGGCTGTTCTTTGCAGTCGACGGTGACGCGTAGCTGGGTGGGAAATGGAACTGTTCCAAGGCTCGAACAGCTCCTATCGAGGCGTTCACCACGGTGGTGAATGCCGTTCTTAACCAGCACTGCCAGTGGTGTCGTTCCATCTACGGAGCGCACTATACAGCCCGAACCTGGAGCGCCTCAAGCCTCCACCAATCGGTTGCACTCGTGCGTTTCTCCCACGGGCAGCTGCAAACCTCAGCATGAAAGAGGAGCAATAAAAATGGAAAACACCAACAACATCCAGAAGCTCAAGGGCTTCACAATCAGAGCATTGAAGTGTCACATCAAGGCTCTCGAACTCGGCGAAGGCGTGCGCGTTTCTCAGCGTGCGTTCCGCTATGAGTTGTCTGCCGACGGTCTCACGGCTCGCGTCATCCGCACGGCGGACGGCAGCGAAGTCGAGGGCACCAAGCGTACGATCGAAGAGTGGGCCAAGGTCGGCAAACCGGCTCGGCTCGGACTCATCGGTCTCAAGGCCAAGAAGCGGGATCTGCGTGAGCATGGCGCCCGGGTGATGTTCGATCTGAACGTCATCACCGGAGAAGCCGGTCTTACTCGCGACGGCGAGCGCATCACCAAGTTGCCCGTGTCGGGCAGCGACGAGCTGATCGACGCTCCCACGACCATCGAAGGCTGGGCCGAGCTCGGTCGCTCCGTCGAGAAGCCGCTTTTCGAGCAGCTCAAAGCTGCCCGGGAATGGAATCTCAAGGACGCCGAACAGAAGGTTTGGGACGAGATGGTCGAGCTCGGAATCGTCCGTGAAAAGACGGATTCCGACGGCACCGTCCAGGCGTAACATCATCATTCACCAGTCCGCTCAAAGCTGGAAAGGTCTGTAGTCCAGCACAAAATTGGCTGGCAGTGTTGCTTTTAGAGCAGCACGCCAGAGTCAGTTCTGTGCAAAGCCGTACCGCGCGCCACTAGGGTCCAATATTATTGGTCACCATGGAACGCGGACAGAGTCCCAGTTCTAAGAGCCCCACAGTTTGCAGAAGATAACTTCTGCTCAATAACAACGAGGCTACCAATGGACAAAAAGTCTATGAAGTGGTTCGGGTGGATTGTCTTTGGATTGCTGATGGTCTTCGCGTTCACGTCGCTCAACAGCGGCGGAAATGCGCAGGGCGATCAGGCCAAGCAGGCAACCCCCACCACAATCACGTTTTCGGACGCCCAGAAGCAGATCCACGATCAGGCTGCTTCCATCAAGGACGTCATCCTCCAGACCGACGCCGCCGGCGCCGTTCGCGAGGCACTCATCGAGCGCAAGGACGGCACCTCTTCGACGGTTGTCGTTCCTGGCGAAGCAGGCGCTGCGCGTCTGCTCACTGCGCTCACCGAAGCTGGTGTCGAACACAAGGCAGTGGAGCCGGCCAAGCCGGAAAGTTCCGCTGTCTCTGGTGTGATCAGCATTCTGATCAACATCGCGATGATGGTTCTGCCGCTCGTCTTCATCTTCTGGCTGTTCAGCCGGATGCAGGGCGGCGCAGGCGGAATCCAGCGTCAGATTGGTCAGTCGGGCGCCAAGAAAATCGAACCGTCTGCCGATACCAAGACGTTTGCTGACGTCGCCGGTGCGGAAGAGGCCAAGCGGGAGTTGATGGAAATCGTCGACTATCTGCGCGATCCCTCCGAACTGCGCGAACTCGGCGGCAAGCCGCCTCGCGGCGTGCTCTTGATCGGCGAACCCGGTAACGGTAAGACGCTGGTCGCGAAGGCCGTCGCCGGTGAGGCGAAGGTTCCCTTCTTCGCGATTTCCGGTTCGCAGTTCGTCGAGATGTTCGTCGGCGTGGGCGCGTCCCGCGTGCGCGAATTCTTCGACACTGCCCGCAAGCACTCGCCTGCGGTTCTGTTCATCGACGAAATCGATGCTGTCGGTCGCCAGCGCGGCTCCGGCATCGGCGGTGGCAACGACGAGCGCGAACAGACGCTCAACCAGTTGCTGGTCGAGATGGACGGCTTCACGCCGAACACCTCGCTGGTGATCATGGCTGCCACCAACCGTCCGGACGTTCTCGATCCGGCGCTTCTGCGTCCGGGTCGTTTCGACCTGCAGGTGCTTGTGGATCACCCCGACGTTGTCGGGCGTGAAGAGATCCTCAAGATCCACACCCGCAAGAAGAAGCTCCATCCGGAAGTCAACCTCAAGGTGCTCGCCACCTTGACCCCGGGCTTCTCCGGTGCGCAGCTGGAAGGTGTCACCGACCAGGGCGCGCTCATGGCCAACCGCCGTATTCGCCTGCTCCGGGCCGAACTGCGCAAGCAGGGAATCCCCGAAGCTGAGGTGAAGAAGCAGACGCCGATGCTGATCACGATGGCGGACCTTGCCGAAGGCATCGACCGCGTCCAGATGGGTCCGGCCAAGGAAGGTCGGGCCGCGCGTATGTCCGAAAAGGACATGCGCAACACCGCTTACCACGAGGTCGGACACGCCTGGATCTCCCAGGTGATGTGCGATCTCGACAAGGGCGGCGATCCGGTCACCAAGATCACGATCGTGCCGCGTGCACGCGCGCTGGGCTACACGCAGTCGCTCCCCAAGGGTGACCGCTACAACTACACGCGTGACGAGCTTCTGGCTCGCATCATGATGGCGATGGGTGGGCGCGTTGCTCAGGAGATCTTCCTGAACACGATCGACACCGGCGCTCAGAACGACTTCGTGCAGGCGAAGAACATCGCCTACAAGATGGTCGTGGAATTCGGCATGTCGGACCTCGGTCCGATCTCCGTTTCCGAAGGCGGTCAGTCTCCGTTCCTCGGTCGCCAGATGGCGGTCGGCGGGGACATCGGTCCGGCTCTGCGCGACAAGATCGACGCCGAGTGGACGAAGATCGTCAACGAGTGCTACAAGGCGACCCACGAGATCATCTCGCGGGATCGCGAAGCGTTCATCCGCGTTTCCGAGCAGCTCCTCAAGCAGGAGACCTTGCTGGGCGACGAGTGGCTGGCGCTGTACTCGGGCTCCGAGTGCGCCACCTGCGGTGACAAAGTCGTCGAAAAGGCGATGGAGAACTGCGTGACTGGCGACTGCAAGGACCACAGCGCCACCACGACTCCGGTCGTGGAAGCGGCTGCGCCCAAGCAGGACGGCGGTGCTGCTCAGCCGGAAGGCGACGGCAAGGGCACCGACGGCAAGTAAGCTTTCGCGGCGCAAGCTGCGAGGGTTTGCTGGTCATCCCTTCAGGTAGGTGCCGCACCGCATTTGGTGTGGCACTTTCCTGCCTGGTCGGCTCACAAGGCCGACCGGGCAAAACGCAGCGGGAGTTAAAGCCCGGGCTGTGGCCGCTTGAGATAAGCAATCTCATAAATCGGGGCGCACAGTGCGTCCCGTGCAACGGAGTGCAATTCTTGCATTCCGGCAGCCGACGGTAAGAAATCGGCGAAGGGCTGAAGCCAATGTGGCTTCCACCCTATATGTCCGCACGGCCATAAGCCGTGTTTGCAATCTCAACGGGAAGCAATTCCCGCAGCAATGGTGGTCCGCCCACCTGTAACGGAGCGCGCATATGGCGCGATCCTTGGAGAATTTACTATGAGTCACCTCATGAATCTGGTCACGGCCAACTTCAACATCAGCGGCATCGCCGCGATGATGGCTGGTCTGGCTATGCTCATCATCGTCCACGAATTCGGGCATTGGCTGGCCGCGCAAATGCTCGGCTTCAAGACGCCCATCTTCAGCATCGGTTTCGGCAAGCCCTTCTTCGTTCTGGGGCGCTTCCGCAATACCGAGTTCCGCATCACCCCCTGGCTGCTTGGCGGCTACGTCGCTCTTCCCGAAATGGGAGACGAGTCCAGCGCCAAGGAGTTCATGAAGGCCAACGGTCTGGAAACGCAGGGATTCGTCTATCAGCGCAAGCCGATCTGGCGGCGCGCTATTGTCGCCGTCGCCGGCGTGACGATGAATGTCGTCCTTGCCGTCGTTCTGCTGTTCGGGCTTTTCGCCGTCAAGGGCGTGCCCACGCAGGAAGCGGTGCCCAATACCGTGGTCATCTACAATGTCGACGCCGGGAATGTCACGATCGCTCGTGACGCTGGTCTTCAGGGCGGCGACAAGGTCGTGTCCATCGACAACCATGCCGTCAACACGGTCGACGACTTCCGCAACGGCCTGTCTACGCATCACGCCACCCCCGTCGTGATCGTCGTCCAGCGCCATGGCGCCAATGTCTCCATCACCGTCACTCCGACTGCCGAAGGCAAGATCGGTGTGGCCATGGGACCCGAGGTGCGCAATACCTTCACCTCAGTTTCTGTTGGTGAAGCGGCGAAGCTGTCGGTCGTCGGCACTTACAATGGTCTGACCGGCATAGTCAAAGGGCTGGGCATGATGGTCGGCATCGTCGACAAGCCTGCCAATCTGCCGGACGGCGCCACTGACGTGCACGCGATTGTGGGCATCGTCCAGTACGGTGCGGACATGTTCGCGCAGGGCTTCGCGCCCTTCGTCATGTTCCTGGTCATGATCAGCCTCAACCTGGCTGTCTTCAACCTTCTGCCCATCCCCATCCTGGACGGTGGTCACCTGGTGTTCATGGCCATCGAGAAGGTGCGTGGCAGGCCGCTTTCGCCCGAGACGCAGGGTCTGCTCTATCAGATCTTCTTCTTCTTGTTCATGGCGCTACTGGCCTTCGGGTTGTTCAACGATTTCGCTCACCCGATCGGTCATTAAGCTGGGTTTGCACATCAATTGAGAAACAAACGCCGCCCCTGAAAAGGCGGCGTTTGTATTCTCAACCGAATCACCGCGGCATAAAAGAGCCGCAGCGCTTGCCCTTTGAAGCATTGAAAAGGTCGAGTGAAAGGAAAACATATGCACGAATTCCTGCACGCCAGCTGGCCCGTTCTGGCTATCGTGTTTGCCCTCTCCGCATCATTTACGATGTTCTCCAAGCAGGTGGCGGACTTTCTGTTCGCACCCAAGCCCGGCGGACATCCGATGGTGCAGGTGTTCAAGCTGATCGCCTACATGTTCACCTGGATCTTTGCGCCCATTGCCACAGCAGTGATTGCGCTCTTGAGCTTGATTGCTCTGATCGGCGCTTTCGCGTAAGACAGGCAAAAGACCAACTGAAGCGTTTCTTGTCAGCGAGATGAAGAATAAGGCGAAAGTCGGCTATTCATCTCGCTCACTCGGAACGTTTCTTTTGGTCGTCATTTTACTATTCTTTTTAGTATCTCTTGGTGCTTTTGGGGAAATTTAGCCTGCTCGCCAAGACTGCCGGAACTGGTTTGCTGTTTAATCAAACCTCTCAAATCTCGCCTACCGAGAGCATTTATGCATAGCTGAACATGCCTACGCTAGAAAACGGCAGCAGATGGCACCATTAAAATCACCATTTAAAGGCAAACATCCTTTGATTGCCCGGTTGCCAAGAGTAGAGTCTAAACAACATCCTTTCTCCCTTTGCCAACCTTAGAATCAAAAGACCAAGGCACAATCACGCTTTTGCCAAATTGCTCCGAGTTCGAAAGCTCGGCGGACGAATACAACCTGTCAGATTTTGAAAGGACCTGCAGAATGGAAAACTTCCCCATCACCGCGCTCGTCGTCCCTGTAGTGCTGTTCAGGCTGCTCGTAATCGCCCTGGTAAGCAAATTCTACGATCACCCAATCACACGAAATCTCCTCTGGATGGTCGGACCGACAGGCTCGCCGCTTTATGCCGCTTTCTCAGCGTCTCTGGCCCACCTCTTCGGCATCAATACACTGTGCGGCTTTGGTGTTGGTGCGATTTTGGGATTTTTCCTTCCTTTGATCGCAAGGAACTGCGATTCGCGCCACTAACCATGAGCCGGGCATCTTAGTTAACCCTCCCCAAAGAGACTCATGCATCGACTGAGCCGGTGGGCTGGAAATCATTCAAGCCTGCGCACCGAAAACACCGGCATCATGAACGGCATCAAGTGAAGGCGCACTACTGGAAGAGCGCAGAGCGGCTCTAGCAACGAAAATAACATTTTTTTGACTGGCGGATCAGCGTATCCGCCGAAAGGAAATCAACGTGCAAACTTACGGCATCGTCTCCATCCTTCTGATCGCCATCATCGGCCTGGGCGCCTACAAAGTGTGGCGCTTCCTGGTCAGCGCTTTCAGCAAACCCTTCAAGACGCCAAATGTCGCGAAGATTCGCAAGGTGGCGTTTCTGATCGTGGCCCTCACCATCGTCTCGATGTTGACGCCTTTCCTGCTCCCGTTCAACTCGAGCCTGCGCATCGTCATTTACGCCTTTTACGCGCTCTACGCCGTGCTCGGTCTCAGCCAGATCTGGGACTGGGTGAACGGTCTCATCAACCGCGGTAAGGCGCAAGACACGAAGTAACCAAAAGCCTGCGAGCAACCGTCTTTGAACCAGGCTCGTCTGAGCCTGGTTCAAAGACGAATGTGTCTTGAGTTCTGGCAGAAGCCAGAAAGAAAGGTGTTAGCCATGTTGCAAGTTCTTGTGAATGTGTGGTGGCTCTTCGCGGCGGGATTCGTTCTGGGTGCTGTTTTCGTGCTGCCGCCACTGATCGGCGGCAGCAACAGCAACATCAACACCAACAACCACTGGACGAAAAATGCGTCCAACGCTTTCGGCGACTTCCTCGGCTATGTCATCGGCGCGGTGATCATGGTCATCAGCGGCATTTTGCTGATCGTCTGCGGCATCGGAGCGCTGTTGTTGTAGCAGGCATTTTTGGCTGAACTTCATCGCCACTACGGGCAAGAAAAAGCCGACGGCATGGACGCCAACACCTGCTCCATCAGTCCTCTCGAGAGCGAAATGCTGGTGCCTGCGGAGTTCAACAGACCGTTCGATTTTTGAAGTTGTCGAAGTCAGCTTAGAAACACGAGCAGCGCAGGAAGAAGCCATTCCTGCGCTGCTCGACGGCGAACCAAGGCGCTCTCAACTGTTTGGCACCAATGAGCACTATTCATGTTCTATTTTTGAACCCATCTACGCTTTTCTATAGTAATTAAGACCTAAAAGCAAAAGTTGCGTATCACTGAAAAGGTTTCATCATTCAGACACTGCCAAATCCAGCTGCCGTGCGGTGGATGCGCAGACATTGCATTCGCGCAACGCCGTCGCATCCACCCTGGTGGTCACTTCAACTCCGCTCAGCTACTTAGCCAAGACGAAATTGAAGATGCCCTTCTGCACGACACCGAAAGTTGGGGCGGCCGGACTGAGCCTGACGACCAGCTCCGGCTGAAAGAAATCGTCGCCGGGAATGTCCAGCGTGTTCTGCGCGTCATCTTCGAAGTACAGCTGCGAAGTCAGAGTCTTGTAGCCCTTCGCTTCCACGTGAACGTGGATGTGAGCCGGGCGCCAGAGATTCCAGCCGCTGTCGAAGTAGTTGCCGGGACGCAGGCAACGGAAGGCAAAACTGCCCGACTTGTCGGCGATGATGCGCCCGCGGTAGAGATGATCTTTGACGGCGATCGGCTTGGTGCTGCCGTCATCGCGCTGGTTGTCGTAACGTCCGGAAGGGTCGGCGACCCAAACCGAAACCGTCGCATCGGCAAGCGGCGTGCCATCTTCAGAAAGCACCTGGCCGTTGATCTTGATCTCCGCGCCCAGCGCTCCTTGAGGGAAAAGCTTGCTCTGCAGCTTGGCATTGGCGATGAAGTATGGTCCTTCCACCTGCCCCGGCGTGACCGGAAAGCGGCGAGCCAGCAGTTTTGGAGTACTTGCTTTGGTTGCCATTGTTGTTGTCTCTTTTCGTTTGTGTTTCGGCACAAGGATCAAACCAAGTCCCCTGGCACATTGCTGTGCAAGGGGACCGAATTACTTAATGCCGACGCCGAATCAAACGCCTATTCAGGGCCGGTTTTCGACCAACCCCAGAAGGCGATTCAATTCGTTGTAGTCGGACGCCACTCCGTTTTGCCCATTCACGTGCTTATCGTGAAAGACAAACACGAAGGCAGGAGTGCGGATCGCCCCATTGGCGAGCGCGAGCGGGAGATTCTCGAGCATTCCTGTGTTGACCGCCACGACTTTGACGTCGTACGCATTGCGCCAGGCGAATTTCTTCACGACGGCAAGCTGCTCTTTCTGAGCGTCAGTCAACTGGTGGTTGGGCTCCAGCTTGTAGAAGTAGATGAGGACGGGCTTGGCGCCCTGCACCTGATCGACTTCCTGGTCGTAACTGAACAAGTCAGTGTAAGTGATCTGCCCGTTGGCATTGCGGTACTCGTTGTCTTTGTACAAGTAGACGCCGGCAACGATGAGCAAAACGCCGGCCAGAAGCCAGCCTAAGATTTTTCGATTCATGCTTTGGTCTCCGAATCGTTTTACAGCTTGCAAGAAGAGCTTTGCACCTGCGGCTGTAACGCAAGTTTGCTCCTGGATGGGTCTGAGCGGCTAGGCGCCCAGCCCTTTCGTTTGCTTTGCAGCAGCAAGTCTTTCCAGGCGCCGCAAGACGGCGCGAGCGAAATAGACCGGCTCTTCATCAGCTTCTCGCTGCACCACATAGCCCCTGGCGATCACCTCGTCGGGCTCCTCGGTAAGAGAGAAGTGGATGTTGAGCGGCAGCAGCGGACGATAACCGCACTGAGCGAATTGCCATTCCACTGCAACGAAAAGCTCGAGCGCATGGCGCAGGTCGGGCGAGACGTCCTGCCCTGGCTTGAGCCAGCGTTTGCCGCGCATGATCACGCCAATCAGGCGGAAGTAGGCGCGGATGCAATTGCTTTCCAGTTGCGAAAGGGGCTGGCTGTCAGCCTTGGCAAATTCAGGGCTGGAAGCGGGAGCGGCGGACGCTACTCCAGCGTCGGATGTAAGCGCCTCGCTTGCGGATCTGCCGCATAAGGCTGCGCCTACTTCACCAAATGCTCTCCAGATCGCCTGTAAATATCTACGCATTGGATACTCCACCAGTTGCCGCGGCGAGACACGATTGTCCCGCCGTCCATGCGTTTTTATTTGAGAAACGCAGCCTATGCGCCCCTAACCAAGCATGGCCACAGCCATGAACAGCTCCGGGCAGGCGAACATGGCAATGGCAAGGCCAATCGCCAAGACAAGAATGACTGCATACA
>CAZHEZ010000216.1:0-13497 GCA_964531315.1 uncultured Candidatus Obscuribacterales bacterium
TCGGAGCGACCTTTGTCCAGACCGTGTCTACCGAAACTGGGGAACCCCATTCTTTCCTTTTTTCTGTATGTTATTAAAACATATAGTAATGGCTGAAAAATGCGCCTGTGCCGGTGCCGCAGCAAATGCCTGGGCCGGCTCCAGCTTGTCGATGGGAAAGTCTAATTGCCCCCAAAACGCCAATTAATATTTGACCAGCACGATTGATCTATTCAACAAGAAGGAGCAGTTTGCAAATACAAACAATTTGGTCCAACTCTCCTTTATGTAGGTCATATCGCAATCTAGACACAGACTGACCATCAGTTTGAATGCAATTACGGTCCCAGTGCGGATTGCGTAACGTGCTTTTGCATGCGGTCTAAGCAAAGGCGTTTTCAATCTTCTCGGAGCAATGTTCTGCTCTTATTACAAGGAAATGCATCATGGCAAAGTCCAAGCAAAAAAGCAGCACCAAACCGACGGACAAGCATGTCCGTAAGACACAACAAATGAACCAGCCGACCAGGCACAGCTGCGGTACCTGCGGTGGTGGCAACATTACCGTCAAGGAACTTCAGATGGTGCGTACAGGCCAGCCGGGCGGACACACCGTCATGGTCGCCCATCACAAAAGCTGCTTCGACAGCGCCTGGATGGGCGCCAAGAAAAGCTGAGCGAAAACCACATTTTTAAGGACAGAAATGCACATCCCCAACCTCAGCCCAGATATGACAATACCCGGGCTGTCCAAAGATTGGCAAGCACGCCTTAGCGACCTTGTCACGAAAGTGGTCTATGCCCCGGGAAATTGGGACGATCGGCGGAAGTATCGCCATGAGTGCGAAGACAAACATCTCGCCTTCATCCAATCTGCCGCCTATAGACTGGAATCCGGTTACCTGCACACACTGAGCGCGGCCGGCACTATGGAAGAGAAGCGTGAAGTGTTGGAGGCGCAGGAAGTTTTCCGTTGCAAATTTGTTGCCGAAACACTGGCTCTGCATCAGATGTATGCCACACGCAAAATGCACACGCAGGCGCTTGCCGCAGAATTGGTTGAGCTTAAAAAGCTAATCTCGCAGCTGGACGACTATCATCCACTGGTGGCATTGCTCGTCGATCTGCTCGTGCTGGTCAGGCAATCTGGGCAGGTCGAACCACATGATGCCTTCAATCAAATGCACAGAGCATCGGAACTGCCTGTTACCCGGCCTTTCGATGCAGTGCAGAGGATTTTCGAAGAGCTGAGGTCGGCTCCCACCCGCGTGAGAAGCGACCATACAAGTGGCATCAAGATACCCTACATCGAGATAGACGATGCAGAGGGACCACAGTTTGTTTTGCTTGAAGCTCTGCGCGCCGCAGAATTTGCACGCCAGTCATGTCCGGATTCGGTCATCCTCCAGGGGGTGAGATTCGCCGAAACCAGCACCATTTTCATTGCTCGCCTGGAATCCGCTGTGAATGGGCGCGATCACAGGTTGTTTGAGCAGGTCAAACGCGAAATGGAAGATGCGCAGGCTAGCTTTTTTGCCGCGGGGGTAAATTTCAAACTCTTCCGTAACAATCTGCAAGCAGCCCGGGTGCGGCTGGCCGAAGCGCTGGTTCCGGCTTGCAATGCGATCGGATTGGACTGCAGATACACGCTTTCGACCCCGGATGCGGTGGCCAAACTTAAGGCAGTAATCAACTGCATTGCGGCGCACAGAATGATCATTGAAATCGCTCAGGATAGCCAACGAGATGTGAGGCTCTTGAAGGCTTTCAATAACGCACCACTTGGGGTGAAAAAGTACATCGACTCCGCTGTCCGGCAAATATTGCCACCACCGGCAGTGTATTAGTCGAAGCCGCTGAGATTGAGAATAAACGCAGGCAGCTCACCGCCTGCGTTTTTCTTCTATGGCTCTCGGGATTTAGACTGGCGCGGCATGATGGCAGTTATGCAGTGCCTCTTCTTCTATTTCATATTATTACTATGGTTTATAGAACACGTGTGGTTCACAGTGCGGTCAATTTTTGTTTTTCGCCAAACGTGAAGCGGTGCCGCGAAACGTTTGTTTACTTGCTCTAAAAAGCTTGTCTGTGTTAGCCAGAGGTATCTGCATTTTGATCCAAACCCATCTCACCCCCCACCTTCGAAGAATACCGAAACCAGAGCTTTATGAGCACTGACGAGCAGCCCACAGCTGCACGAACTCTGCCGCCCGCTGCCATTGTTTCGCAAACCAAAATGCAGCCCCCCACCTTCGCCCGCACGAACGGTAGCAAGGTAGACCAACTAGCGCAGCCTGACTAACTTTCACACTGCGGCCGCGCATGCACCAGAGGAACCCCTGATGCCAACTTCGATTGAATTGGTGAAGTTCGATCCTTACTCGACCTCGATTGTCGAGTTGGGACCGGCCGATGAGATCATCGGCCTCGACAGCCGCATCTACAACAAGGAGCATCAACCGTACCTGATCGTCAGACGTGAAACTCCAGCTCACATGCAGTTTGATATGCGAATCTGGAAGATAGCAGTACTCAAATTGAGCGAGGCGACTGAGCCTACGGAACTGTCGATCACACCAAAAGGAAAGTTGTTTACCTTCCAGAGAATCAGCGAATCCGGCGCCCGCACAGGCAACTACGATAGTTATCTGGCGTATCTGGTCGTTGCTGATTGTTCGGGCAAGCGTGAGCCTGTGACCATCTGGGTTACACCCAATGGTGAATCAGGCAATCAGGTTCTTGAGCCCGGAGCTTACTTTTCCACTTTCGGCAAGATGGACAAACTGTTCAACTTGTTCGTGGTGAGAAGTAGCGGCAACTAAGGTGGTCGCGTTATAGCGCTAAACTGCGAGGAGATGGGTGCACAAAGGCATCCATTTCCTCGCCAGTCGTTTCGATTTTTGTATTGAAGACGGTCTTACTACAAGCTGTGGCATGCAGCCCAACAATAGGTGCATCTCGCGCTAAGTTCTTCTGCTCGAACCCCAAAACCCAGTGATATACCTCTTTTCTGAGAAAGATTAGACCGGTGCAAGGTTGCGCTAATGGAGATCTTGAGCCAATTTATCTAGGTATTCGCCTGATTTTGATTCTTGGGGCAGGAATATCTTTTCGTTCATGGTTTATTTTCTAGCGCCCGTGAGTTCTTTTAGGGCTTGAAACACAGGCCTGGTGAGAATTGTAAACAGATGTCAAGAGCATGTGTAACAGGCAAGTTTATAGGTTCTCTCCGCGCGCCCGTGATTGTCTGAGTTACACCTAATTTATTCTTTTCTCGCGCAAGTATTCCCAGACATCAGAAACAGACAAGCATTTGCTTTTCCAGGCATTTCTACCAAGCAGCTGAGCTGCTGGTCTGATGCCGGTTTCTGATTTTTGAGAGTGTTTTCTGTGCGAGTGGTGCGATGCATGTCGAAGCTGGTCACAAGCCGGCGCTCGAGTCTGCATCTGGAAGTGAGCTGGCGCTGTTTGCTTGCATGCAGCGTACGAACCTGTAGTGCCCAAACCTCATGTGAAACCCACACAAACTCTATAGGAGAGTCTCATGACTCAGACCCAGAGCAATCCCGTTTTCGCGATGCGTTTCGTTGCCACCGAGAAAGGCGTCAAGGCCGAGCAGCGCGTGAAGGGGCGCATCGCGTTCCCGAGCAATCGCGGCCCGCAGCCCGCCGCCGGCGAGACCTGGAAGGTCAAGATCGCGGGCGAGAACCCGAAGAAGACCGTCTACTTCCTGACCTGCATCGAGAAGGTCGAGCAGCCGCAGCAGAAGATCGAGAACGTCGATGCGCCTTCGCTCAATTCGCCTGCCGGCCAGAAATTCCGCTCCGATGTCCAGAAGTCCGTCGGTCGGTTCAAGGACGAGCGCAAGGGCAAGGGCGGTGACAAGCGTCGTCGCAACGACGACGGCAAGTCCAACGAGCAGAACCAGGCGCCGCGCGTCTGGTCGTTCGGTTCGACGAGCGAGGCTGCCCCGCGTGGCGACCAGATGTTCGTCGAGGGTTACCTGTTCGCACCGGGCACCGACGCCTACGAGCAGGCCAAAGCCTGGCTGACGCCGGTCACCCAGATCGATCTCAGCAACCTGAAGCTCGCTCACGCACAGAAGGCGGCTGCCGCCGACAACGAGGCGTGCGCGCAGGCTCTCGAGATGGCGACCCTGATCGGTCTCATCGACGAGGGGCGCGGGCAGGTGGAGGCGCTGACCGCCCAGCTCAAGGGCTACGGCAAGACCATCATCGAGCCGGCCCAGGAGTGCATCGCGGCCAAGAAGCGGCTCGTGGCTGCCACTGCGGCGCGCTCGCAGCTCCAGCTCGATACGCTCAGCTATGGGCGTCTCAAGCAGAGCTACGTGCGTCAGGGCAAGGCGGATGACGCCGAGGCCAACGCGCACCTGGCGGTGATCAAGGGCGATCTCGACGTCCGCCGCACGGCGGTCAACGACGAGTTCACCGCCGCCAAGAACGCCGCCTCCGACGCCGAGATGAGCAAGCTCTTCTCGTGCGACAGCGACATCGTCGACCAGGCGATCGCCATGATCAACGACCGCGAGATGTGCCAGACGGCGATCGCGGCGAACATGGCCGAGCTCAAGACGAAGGTGTGCAGCTACGAGGACCGCGTTCACCAGCTCCGGAAGCCCTCCTGAGCTGAAGCTAGACTCGCCCAACGCGGGTCTAGTCCGGATGTGTTTCAAACTGAGCCGGGGACATCCGCCCCCGGCTAACTCTGAGGAGAATGCAGTGTCGAAATCCGATCGCAAGACTTTCGCGGTTCGCTGCCGCGGCGAAGGTGGCAATGGTACCGCCGTTCTCATCGTCAACGCCAGCGAACGGCTGGTCGGTGACGTTGTGATGCAGTATCTGCGCACCAAGACGGAAGGCTACCGTCAGTGCGCGCAGTCCAGCCTGTTGCAGGTGGAGCCGCACGAGGACTCGGAGTTCGCCGACGAGCGCGTCTCGCCGGAGCTCCTGGGCGTCGTGCTCGAATACCACTACCCCGAAGGCGAAGACCACCGGATCGCCCGTCTCGTCTATATCGACGAGGCGGCCAAACTGGCCGACGAGCTGGACAGGTTGCAGGGGCAGACGAACGGAGGACGCGGCGTCAGCTGCGTTCAGTCGGTCGTCGCCTATCTGCGTCGCGGTGACTACTCCGCGGCGCGCGCCGTCGTCAACAACGAATCCGACAAGATTCGCAGCTATGACGCCATCGTTGCTGTGCTCGAGCGCACGGGGCTGTGGAGCCGCATCGACTTCGCCTCTTGGGGCGAGAGCGCTCAGGACTAAGGCGAATCGCTCGGCTCAATGAACGGACCAACCTCCAGCGTACTGGAATTTCTCCATGCTCACCAACCCCATGTACACCAGCCTCGCCGACATTTTCACCAACACGGTGCCCATGTTCTTCGCCGCTCTGCTCGCAGGTCTCCTGGGCTTCGTCGTCGGGCAAGCGACCGGTATGTACAGACCGCTCGATGCTTGGTTTCGGACATGGCGTGGTCACCAGGTGCACCTCGCCACTCTGCAGTGCGGCATTCTCTGCGTACTGTTCGGCTTCCACCAGCACACGTTCGCGCTGTGTCTGGCCGGAATCTTCGTTGCCACTCTCGCCTACTTCGGGTGGAACGAGGACTACACCTGGTTGCAAGACCTGGTGCGTCGCAAGTCCGGTCGCTAACGCGTCCGGAGATTACCTCGGCAAGCGGCTGACAAAGCCGGTTCGCCGCTTAGCCTGTCAATTTCAATTCAACTTTCGAAGGATCTCGAAATGACCAAGACCTCAATCGCCGCTCTCGCCGTCGCCACCGCCGGTGCCACCATTCTCTGCTTCCCGGTGCGCGCCAACGCGGGCGCCTGGGACAAGCTCGTCTCGCTGGGCGCCAAGATCTGCGCCGACCAGGACGAAGACGGTGCTGTGCTCGCCGCCGACGGCAGCATCGACGTCGCCCGCAGCGCCTTCCGCACCGCCAAGTGCGAGGTGCCGGACGGCTGGGTGATCGCCGAGTCGGGCATCAGCCCCTGGCAGAAACGCCTCTTCGACGGCAACGGCAAGATGCTGGCGAAGATCTTCTACAAGCCGACCGGCGGCTGCGGCAGCATCCACGTCTTCCTCACGGACGACGACCCGATGGCTGCTCCCGATGTGCTGCCTGTCTTCACGCAGGAGCGCCGCCAGCCGGTGCCCACCGTTTGCGACGGTGTGCGCACCTTCAAACTGGCCAAGCGCATCAACGAAGGCGGCCGCGAGCGGCTCGTCTCCCTGGGCGTGAACTTCACGGGCGCCGGCGACTACCAGTACAACGAGGTCGTCGTTCCCGCGGGCTGGCAGTTCTCGGACACCGCCAATCCGATGGTGAAGCGGCTGAGCGACGCCTCCGGTACCCCGGTCGCGCAGCTCTTCTTCCGCCCCACCGGCGGCACGCCGTCCGTCCACGTCTTCCTCACTGAGGACGAGGTGCGCTCGGCCCAGTGAGCGACTGACGGCAGCAACCACGCCGCCGTCAACTGTTCGGGCAAATGCCCGCTGACGACAGGACGCAGCGCGGATGGTCCGCGCTGCCTCATCAATGAAATCGAACCGCAAGGGTTTCTAAAATGAGCAACTCCTCCGAAACCAACTCCGCCACCACCAGCGCCACCACGAAGCTTGCCTTCCCGGTGCGCGCCAACCTCGGCGCCTGGGACCGCCTGCGCGAACTCGGTGTTCGCCTCGACCCCTCCGCCGAAGCGACGATCGCCAAGGGCGCGTTCCAGGTCATCGAGGGCGAAGCCCCCTCCGGCTGGGAAATCCGCGACACCGAAGTCAGCCCCATGCAGAAGCGCCTCTACGACGGCAGCGACAAGCTCGTCGCCAAGCTCTTCTACAAGACCGCCGGCGGCGGCGGCTCGATGCACGTGATCATGGGCGACGACGATCCGATGCTGTCGGACGGCGTCATCCCGATCTTCACCCACAAGGTGAACACGCCTTCTGCCGTCACTCCCAATGGACTTCTCATCATCAGCGGGCTGCGCAGCATCAACGATGGCGGCGCCTCCACCCTGATGGAACTCGGTGCTCGCATCGAGAAGACCTGCATGATGACCCACACAGACGTGCACCTGCCGGCCGGCTGGAAGCTCTGCGATACGACGGTCAGCCCCTGGCAAAAGCGGCTCTACGATGACACCGGCTCCCTCATTGCTCAGGTGTTCATGAAGCCGCTCGGCGGAGCGCCGACCATGCACGTCTTCCTCAGCGAAGAGGAAGCGCGCGCGGTCGGCTGAGGCAAATTTCGCCTCTCGTCCCAGTCACAAAAAGGTGCAACGGGTACGCCCGCTGCACCGCTTGCAATCTCTCTTTCAGAGAGTTCATTCAACCAGATCCACGGAGATGCAAGTATGTACAAAACCACCAATGAATTCATCAGCCTCACCAAGCAGTTGCAGGAAGCCATGCTTCTCTGTCTTGCTCTGGATGTGCCGATGCATGTCGTCACCCTCGATCCCGGCGTCATTCCGATGATTCCGTCGTTCGACTACCGCAAGGTGCTGAACGCCAATCTTGTCATCGAGGCTGTCGAAGTCGGCACTCCGGTGCAGGAGCCCAAGCGCTTCCTCACCCTGATCAACGACGGCGGGCCGGTACCCATCGGCACCAACGCCGACACGGTGAAGAGCCAGGCTGAGCTGATGGCGACCGAGAAGTTCTTTGTCTTCCTCCAGCTCGGCATGTCGGAAAGCCCCTATCCGACCCCGCCCGAAGCGCTCGTCGATCGCTGCGCCATTTCGGTGCATGTCGGTCTGCGGCCTGACGATGCGGTCAGAATGATCAACTTCGTCGGCGCACATCCTGTCTTTTCTGCCGCGAACATCGCCAGTCTTCGTGAGAAGACCAAGGCGCTGGTCGAGGGCGGCGGCGACGCCTTCCTGGTGCGGGTGGCTAAGGCAATCCGCGGCACGCGTCCTGACAGCGTTGAATCGGCGCAGGCCCGCACCGCCGGCATCAACACCAACAATTTCGGCTACGGTCTCAGCGAGCGCGCCGGATATCACTTGTTTGGGCTGTGTGCAGCCAAGTCCGTCCTCGACGGTCGCGGCTATATCAACGAGCAAGAGCTCGTCAATCTCTTCGTGCCGGCGACCGCTCATCGCATCATCTGGGGCGCGGCCAAGCCGCTTGCCGGATTCACCAGCAACCTCACCAAGGTGGCTGAGTGGGCGCTGGGCGTCTGAGCTAGCTTCGGCTGCTCAGGCTGATTTCAACTGACGAACTGGAGAAACGGGTGAGCCCGTTTCTCCACACTTTGAAAAGGCTGAAAGATGCCTTTTCGTTTTGGCGGAGATATTATTAGATAATATAGTAAAATGCTGGACTTGCGAAAGCGCATCATCTACTCCTTCACCCACTAAAATAGTCTTTCTCCCTGCATTTTGTTTTTCATGATGAAAGCAAACTTTTCCGTCGCTATCAGATCTGCAGTTGCAGCAGCGATTACGCTGCTCAGCTGTACCTATTACGGGCAGCCCAGTTTTGCCGATCAAATCATCTGGCCGAAAATACACAAAACCAAAGGTGCCATGGTGCCCGAGACTTGCATTGCAGAAGTACATAAGCTGCAATCGCAAGGCACGGACGAGGAAATTATCAAACTGCTCAACCTCTGTTTGAAAGACAGGCCGGATGTGGCGGCGCTTTATTTCTATCGCGCTCAGGCTTTGATAAAACTGAAGCGCTACAAAGAAGCCCTTTTTGATTGCACGGCTCAGATAAAGTTGGAGCCTCGGATTTACAAGCCCTATGAGATGCGGGCTCGCTGCTATCTGGCCATGAAAGACAGAATGAAAGCCTTCAGTGACTGTAAGCGAGTGGTTGAACTGGAGCCGGACAATGCTTATGCACATGAGCAATTGGCACTGTATTACAAACAAGAGGGCGATCTCTCCAAATGGAAAAGAGAGATGGTTCTGTTCAAAAGCACCAAGGGGGCGGGAGCAAATGAATCTATTCCTGCAGTCTTGGCCAGGCACGATCACCCGTTCTCGACGCTTTTAGAAAAAGCCCAGAGCGATCTCGCGCACAATAAGCCGGGATTGGTGCTGGATGGATGCAAACAAATTCTCAGCTTCTCCGATCAAGATATAGCCGTTGAACACGTCAGTCGAGGCGACATATACGAGATGCAGGCTGAAGCGTTTCAACAAATGGACATTCATGATCAGGCAGTGGTGGCCCTCAATCAAGTTTTGAAATATCAGCCCAAGAACAAGCGCGCTTGTTACCTGCGGGCCAAGTCTTATTTTGCCCTGGGCAAGTATGACAAGTGTCTTGCAGACTGCGACAAGGCAGGGCAGGGCGACAAGATTTTGAGTGACACCGTAGCGCAGCTGCGTGCTAAGGCGGTGGCTCATTTGAAGCGCCAGAGCGGCCTTCGCTAGGACCCCCAAAGGCGGTCGTACAGCTAGATTAGAGCAGGCGCTAAGTGCGCTAATTATTGTGCGGGGGCTTTTAAAAATTGCCGTTCTGGAAAGCCCAAACAACGTTACGGGTTCTTGACATCCTTAAGCAATGTGACTAAGAATCGCAATTACCCCTCCGCTCTATCTTTTGAGACCGTAAACCTAAGTAGACATAGTTCACTTCAACGGAATTCAACCTTGTAACAGCAACCTCTGGTTGTTGGGGCTGGAATTCAGTGAACTGAGAAGAAGGGTAGTCGAATGCGCTCACAACAAGTGGCGCAGTTGACGCATGGAATGCACGCCAGTGCTTTCCGAAAGAGAAAGAACCACAATGAAGACCATCACCCTGTTTGCTTGCGCTGCCGCTCTCGGCTTTGCATTTTCAAATCCGGCCTCGGCGCAGGATCTGCGCTTTGGCGTTGGCGTTCGCGTCGGCTCCGGTCACAACGGTTTCTCCTTCAACATTGGAGTCAATGACCGCCACGATCGCTGGGAGCGCTTCCCGCGTCAGGGCCCCCCGCCTTTCGTCATCGTTTCCGAGCCGCCCTGCCTGCCCCCCGTCGTCGTTGCCGAGCCTTGCCACGCCCCATTCGAGCTCACCGTCAGCGAGACTGTCGGCTTCCGTGACGAGCGCTACATCAGCGGCTACACCAAGGGCTGCCAACTCGTTTGGGATCGCCAGTGCCGCAGCTACCGCCGGGTCGAAGTCGATGTGCCTGTTTACAGCATTCGCCAGGTGCCGGTTACGGTGACGCGCGTCGTCACTGCCAGCTGGTGCAGTGAGCGCGTTTGCTATGGCTACACCGACCGCCAGGGCTGTTTCCAGACGGTCCAGCGCTAAACAGCCAGGGGGCTGAATTGGCTGTTTGAGCCAAGCCACGGGGTGTAGAGGTGCAGACCTCTACGCTCCATTTTTTTGACTGGTTATACGATAAAGAATAGTAAAATCATTCGTCGCCAATTCTAATTCTTCATGGACCAATGCAAAGAATGCATCTGGTGACCGATAAACCGACTTCTGGCTTCGGGTTTGATACTGAATATGGTGGCGATCGCAGTACCCACATCGGACGGACATGGCTTTGCATGGGCTGAAAGCATCAGCGTTTTGTTTGACTGGGGAGTTGTCGTTTAATCTCATTTGTGTCCAATCGGCGACAACCCTGACTACCGCCCTTGAGGATTTCTGACCTTTCAAAAAAAGTTCTTTTGCCAAGGTGAGATCTATAAGGACAACTGGGAATGATTAGTGCGGAGGCACTGGATAGTTGTATCGTCAGGTGGGGCGCTGATGTCATGGACCAGGAATGGCGAAAACTTTTTGAGGCAGGCAGCGATGCGCTGAAAGAGGGCGACTTCAAGTCGGCCGAGCAGATGCTTTTTGGAGCATTGGCAGCAGCCGAGCGTTTTGGCGATAAAGATCCGCGCCTGGCTAATACCTTGGAACAGCTTGTCGAGGCCAATTGGTATGGCGGTCAGTTTGGACAGGTGGAAGCACACGCGCGTCGCCTTTTGCTTTTGTACCAGAACACTGTCGGTCCCGATCATTTCAAAACCGCGTGCATAAGCTACAGGCTGGCTACTCTTTATCATTACGAGCAAAAACTTGGACTGGCAGAGCCTCTGTACAAGCAGGTTACGACCGTAATGATGAAGTGGCTCGGGTCAAACCATCCTGAGTTGGCGCGCATCATGGACGACTACGCTGATCTGTTGCATGCCACTCACCGCACCGATCAAGCCGATTACATCAAGCGCTGCGCCGAATCGATCAAGGCTGGCCGTTGGGGTCAACCCGGGCAGGCTAATGCCCAGACAGGCAAGACCGAAACTCCTGCGGTGGCTGCCTCTGCTGCCCTGCCTCCCCCTCCTTCACCGGCCACCATTTCCCAATCGCAGCCGGCCCTGACCGTGAATGCAACCAATCAGCCGGCCAGACCGCCTAATTTGACGCCGCAAAATATTCCGCCTTCCGTTGCTCTTTCGGCCCAACAAAAGCAGCCAATTGTTTTCAACCAGCCTCCTCAGCAACCGTCTGGCGGCAAAGGTCCGAGCATTCCTGGCATTGCCACAGCGCCGCAGCCTTCGTCGATATTGGGTGCTAAATCGGGCGGCGTGATCGTGCCTCCGGCGCCGCAGCAAAGTGTGCCCGTGGCCGGCACCACTCCAATCACATCGCCGACGCCCAACCCGGCTCCGGCTCTGACTCCCGCTCAGACAGCTGCTCAAGCGGCCAGCAATCAGTTTGTTCCGCAAGCGAAAGTGCCACCGCCTGCCAACATGCAGCACGTTAATGCGCGCATAACTCAGACGATGAAAAATCTCGATGAGGTTTGGAATAAAACACGCACCGAAGCCGAAGCCCAGGCGGCCAGAGGCGATCTGGAGAATGCGGAGCGATCCTGGTATGGCGCCGTCAAAGTGGCCGAAAAGGTCACCGGCAATGCGCAAAGATTGGCTTACAGTCTCGACAGTCTGGGCGAAGTGCTCTGCCGGCAGGAGAAGTTTTATCTGGCCGAGCCGCATTTCAGACGCTCTTTCAAACTGAAAAAAGAGGCTCTGGGACCGGCCAATCCGCTTGTGGCTTCGGCGGCCAATACTCTTGCCAAGTTGCATTACATGCAAGGGCATTATCGCGAGGCAGAGGAATTCGCCGAAGAATCAGCCACAATTTACGAGAGCGCTCACGGTAAAGACCACCCGGATGTGGCTACCAGCTTGCACAATCTGGCCACGCTCTATCACATTCAGTGCAAATATCGCGAGGCCGAACAGTGTTATCAGAAGGGATTGGCGGTCAGGAAGAAAACTCTCGGTGAGGATCACCCGGATACCATTCGCATCAAGAAAAATTATGCCGACTTGCTGACCACGAACAACCGTCATGACGAGGCGCAAAGGCTTAACGATAAGGCGACAGGTTTGATAACAGGCAGTTGGTCTGTGATCGAAATCTCACCGGACGAAGCGCTTACTGAAGCCAAGCAAAACTGATCGTGACTGTTGCTGCGGCTCAAGAATGGCTTGGGGCTTCGGTCCGAACACCATGATCGGCGGTTGAACTATTTGCGGACAGGGCTTTGTTAGCACGAGCGCCGCTACCGGTTGGCTGCCTCATTAATGCAATTTCTTTATGAAAGCAAACCAAGGAGACATTGAAAAGCCGCACAGCCGGACTGTTTTGCAGGTAAACGCAGTATTTGTTCAATGTGTAGACGGTGAAACAAAGAGATTTTATCTCTATTTGCGCATCAAGAACTTTTGTTAGTTGTTTATCTGTATCTCTTTATCCCATCTCCGATTCAATAAGAACGTTTAATAACGTCATCTCGATCAAAATTCGCCCATTCGAGTTTTAAGTAAAGCGACTTTCCGTCGTGGGTGCGTATGCAGTGTTTTGCAGCGCCCTTTTCCGTCGGCCATGAGCCGATTTCAACTACCTGAGGTGAATTCAATGTCAAAACGCAAACTAGCCTGGGTTGCTGTCGTCATCGCTTTTCTCGTCGGCGTTGCCGGTGTGTGCTGGAACGTCTTCGGACTCCACGAAGTGAAGATGACGCAGGCGGAAGTGCAGCAAAAGATCGACCTCAAGATGCCGAACACGACCAAGAATGGCGTGACGGTGTCGTCGGTGCAACTGGACCTGAGCGGCGATAAAATCGGCCTTGTTATCGTGGCCTCGGCTACGAAGCTGGGCACCGAATTTATCGTCACGGCTCAAACCAAGGGCACCCTCACCTACGACAACATGGACGGCACTTTCCACTTCAAGCCCGATGAGCTCAAACTCGTCGACGTGAAGACCAACGGAGAAAGCGTCGCCAACCGCGTCGACCGCCTGGTCGAAAAGTGGGTGACCAGCAAGAAAGTGCTGGACAACAAGGACGAAGTGGTGAAAGCTGCTGCCGAAATGGTCAACAGTATGGTCCAGAAATCTGCCGAGATGACTCTCGAGCGTGTGCCCGTCTATACGATGCCCGATACTTTCAAGGGCAACGTAGCGCGCATGTTCCTGAAATCGGTGGAGGTGAAGGATCAGACCATCGTTGCTCACCTTTCCTTCTGGCAGTTCACCAAG
>CAZHEZ010000217.1:0-13406 GCA_964531315.1 uncultured Candidatus Obscuribacterales bacterium
CCGGCCTGGCTCGAAATAACGGTCTTCATCGAAAACATCGTAGGTGGGCAGCAAGGTCTTATGCTGGACGAACTTAATGGCACCGCTCTCCAGGAAAGCACAAGCATTGAACAAATGCCTGCCTTTTCCGTGATTGACATCCACAAATCCAACCACTGCCGCTATCGGCAGGCGTTCTCTCAGGCGGTGTAAACCGTCCAGATTGGCCTGGATGAAACTATCCTTCAAGAGCAAGTCCAGGGGCGGATAACCGGAGACGGCCAGCTCCGGAAAGACAATCAAGTCGCAGGCTGCCTCCTGGGCGCGGCTTGCGAATTCGAGCATCTTATCGACATTGCCGGTGATGTCACCAACTGTGGTGTTGATCTGTCCGAGCGCGATTTTCATTTACTGCCTGAATGTTTGAGTGATTGAACGTTAGATAGCAGGTTTGACAAGTTTGTTCAAAAGTTGCTTTTAACATCGGGTTTAACAAAGGGTTTTACTTGGGACATATTTATTAGGACACTGGTCCTCAAGAAGAATTATCGCAGCTCCTCCGCTTCGATCGCTCAAAACTGCCCAGGCTGCTCGATCTAGCCGAAATTGCCTGAAACTGCTACAAATATAAAAGAGCGTTTATTTTTCAGTAGTAAGTAGCTATAATTGTTAAATCCCGTTTACTAGAAAGTAAGGTGTCCATGAGCGGCTTCAAAGCTAACTCCTTAGCTGGCAAGGTAAGAACTCTTGCTATTACCGCCGTGTTTTCTGGTCTTTCAGTTGCTTCCTCTGCCGTGCCTGCCGCTATGGCGCAGGAGAACATCGCTATGGGCGGCGTCGAGACTCAGAGCCCTCGCCACTTTTCTCGGCATTTGACAGGACCGGCAGATGGAGCCGGTCTCTGGGTGAATATGTGGAATTACCCGCTGGTCGAAAATGCCGACGCCTACTGCCAAAAGCTGCACAGTCATGGGATTCGCAATATCTTCATTCAGACATCCCGAAGCAATACGGCCGCACTTTGCGAACCGGCTCGCCTGGGAGCGCTCATCGATGCCGCTCACCGCTATAAAATCCGCGTCATTGCCTGGGGTTATCATGAATTAGCTAATCCGGCCGCCGATGCCGACAAGATGATCGCTGCTGCAAAATACTCAAGCGAACGCGGTGAACATGTCGATGCGATTGCTCCCAATCTGGAAAAGAATCTCGATGCAAAGGCAGTAGAAGCTTATTTGAAGCGGATTCGCGAGGCTGTCGGTCCGGCTATGCCGATTATGGCTGTCGTCTATAGCCCGCTCAATCGCGCACCCCAAGTGGCAAAAACGCCCTGGCCGCTTTTGGCAAAATACACAGATATCATCGCGCCTATGGCTTATTGGAACTCCAAATGGCAGAAGTACTCAGCATATGACTACACTCTTGCCACAGTCAGAATGGTCAGACAGCTAAGCGGCAAGCCGGATGTGGAAGTGCACGTGATTGGCGACGGCATGGGCACAAAGGCCGAATCGATTAATGAATTCATGCGTGCTTGCAAAGCCGCTGAAGCCACCTCTGCCAGCCTTTATCCCAACCATCAACCAACCGAAGAACAGCTGGTCTGTCTTTCCAAATACTTCGACTATTTCCCGGTCAACTCGCGCTATCGCCTATTCGCCTTGCGTGAATTGACGGGTTCCGGCGTCATCGAGCCCTTAGCCATGGGCGACCCGGCTGCTTCTATCTCGCGCGGAGACTTCTATGTCCTCATCCTGCGCCAGCTGGACAGGCATAATGTTTTGGCTAAGCGCTCGCCTCTGGAGAGCACGTCCTTGCCGCTCGACGTGACCAAAGTGGGCGCTTATAAGCTGCTCGCCCGCGTCAAAGCCGTCGATGCCAAAGGGCTTGAATTGGCTTCTGAGGAGTCGCTAAATGAGTATTTGCGCCGCCCCATGTGGCCAAGAGAGGCTCTAGAGCTTGTCGCCAGGCTGGTAGAAGTGCAGAGCAATTTGAAGCGCCTGCCGCCTAACGTTATCGAGCATTACGCCCGTGCTTACCGCGGGACAGCCAGTCAGCGCACCCGTGAGGTGAACGGTTGGTTGGGACAGCCTGCTTTTGCCGAGCGTCCCGCCGCCTCAAATGCTCCAGGCTCCCGCCCTCTCAGCTATCTTGATGCCGCTCAGATTGCACTGGACGCCGTTTCCGGACTGAAATAGAAACTCTGTAGGGGCGACGCCATGCATCGCCCCTACAATCTTCATTAAGCCGGGCTGTCGAGGGATTGTCTTCCGCCTTTCAAGCGATCAAAATGTAGTTAAAGCTTGTCGTTTAGGTGAATATTTACCGGGCGCGGGTACAAAATTGGTAAGTAATTCGACCGAGTCGGCTTTGGCATATCCAAGGTTCATAACTGGTTAGCAATTGACGATCTTCAGATTTCCAATATCACCGGCATGATGAGCGAGCGCGGAGGCACTCGGCTAACTTGGCCGGTTTTACATTTATAGTCCCCCTCTGAAAGGAGGTTTGATCATGCAAGTGACCGTAACCGGGCGCAATATCGAGCTCACCCCAGCCCTCAAAGACTATTTGGTAGACAAGTTAGCTCGAGCGCAAAAACACTTCGATCATGCTCTCAGCATTACCGCTCTTTTGAGCGTCGCCAAAAATCCCTCGATAGCCCACAACCAGACGGCAGAAATAACTATTAGCCTTAACGGTTCGGTAATTCGAGGCCAAGAATCGACTGAAAATATGTATGCCTCCATCGATCTGGTCGCCGACAAGATTGAGCGTCAATTGAGAAAGTACAAGACAAGGTATTGGCATAAGGGCAATAAGACCAAGGACCGCGGGGAACACGCTCTACCTGTTGACGTCAGTCCATCTGAGGACGACGACTTCGCCGTCCAGAAAGAGATTGCCCTGGAGGACATCAAACCGAAAATTGTCCGCTCGAAGCGCTTCCCATTGAAGCCGATGTTGCCCGAGGAAGCTTGCAAGCATATGGATCTTCTGGGACATGACTTCTTTATGTTCATCAACTCAGAGACCGGCCAAGTCAACACCGTTTATCACAGACGCGACGGCAATTACGGATTGATCGAACCCGAGGCATAAAGCCGGGTCCGCTTGAAATCTTGAAAACGCGAAGCCAATGCCGGGAGTCAGCTCTCAGGCAAGCTAGTGGCGGCGCGTCTTCCCATCGAATATACGGGCTGGGCCTTCAACCTTCATTAGGTTGGAGTGTCCGGGCTGTAAACTCAATCGATATCGGTTGAGAATCGATTGGGGTTTTTACATGTGGTGGTTATCAGGAGATCAGTAAAAATCCTGTGTCTATATAAATAGATTCAATTAAAATCCATTCTTGGTATGCTGAAACAGCCTGCAGGGGTCTAACCTTCCGGCTGGCATGTAGAGGCGTATTCATTCGATAGTCATAAAGTGAATCGCGATTTTTCAAGGGGCGAAAAGTGGTGTCATCTAGTTCAGATCGAAGTGTTGCAAAAAGAATTTTCCTTTCTCTTTTGTTAGCGTCAACAGTATTCATAGGACCGTCGGCACCACGCGCTATCGCGGACCAAAATGCCGTGATCAGCGTCAACAATGAAGGTGTAAAGGCACTGAATGCGGGCAACTTCGCCCTGGCGATTCAAAAATTCGAAGCGGCTTTGCAGATGGACAAATCCTACGGGCTGGCTCGCGAGAATCTGGCAATCGCGCACAACAACTACGGATTGCAATTGGCAAAAAGCAATCCGCAAGAAGCGCTCAAGCAATTTCACCAGGCGTATTATTTGAATAAATCCAATGCCACCACTGCTCAGAACGTGGAAGGCATTATTCGCATGTTAGGCAAAGATCCGCGTGACTTTAAAACGCGCGTAGCAATGGCAGATCAAGCCCGCGCTTCCGGTGACTTTGTCGGTGCGATCGTTGAATATGCTGAAGCTTTGAAAATCAATGATGATCCGAAAACCCACATCAAATTGGGCGATGTCTATCGCGTCAGAGACAATACCGACGACGCCATCAAAGAATTCCAGGCTGCAGCTCGTGCAGGCGACAGCGCGGAAATCGAAGTGAAACTCGGACAGGCTCTGCAGGCTAAAGGCGACTTGCCTGGTGCAGTAGCAGCATTTGGTAGAGCGCTCGGCTTCAACCCCACCGATAGTGACACGCTCGATGCGCTGCAAGCCGCATGGGAAGACGCTCTCAAGAAAGATCCGCTGGCTCCGGACAACCACATTGGTCTTGGTCAAGCCTTGCAATTCCGTGGAGATTACGGCGGTGCAACAGCCGAGTACAGACAGGCAATTCAGTTGTCTAAAGGAAATAATCCAACCGCGCAAAAATTGCTGGCGGCACTTCCCGACATAATCAAGAAAGCCACCATCGACAAGCACATCAACAATGCTGCGGACCTGATCACCAAGAAGCTGTATGCCCCTGCCCTAGAGGAACTTAAATTAGCACTTGCCGCAGCTCCAAATAATCCGGACATCTGGGTAAATATGGGCATTTGCTATCAGCAGCAAGAAGAATATCAAAAAGCAATTGATGCATATCAAAAAGCACTGCAATTAGATCCGCGCAATAATGCTGCCGCTGAAGGCTTCAAGAGCTGCACGCAGTCACTGCAAGACAAGATGATTGCCCAGTCTGAAGGCGCTGCCGGAGCCGCTTACAAGGCTGGACGGTACGACGAAGCAGTTAAGCTCTATACGGCTCTCGTCCAAAAGGATCCGAAGAACGCTGCCTATTATTACAACCGCGGCGCCTGCCAACAAATGCTGAAGCAATTCGACATGGCGATGGCCGATTACAACACGGCAATGGGTTTGGATCCGAAAAACAAGTCATACAGCGATGCTATGGAATCGGCCAAGAAAGCCAAGGTCGATCCTATAATCGCGGATGCTGTTGCGAAACACCAGGCTAAGGATTATGCCGGTGCAATTGATGGCTATCAACAAGCGCTGGCAATACAACCAGGCAACGCTCCTCTCTGGTTCAATTTGGCCAGTGCGCAGTATGCCATGGAAAATTATGCACGCGCTCGCGATGCTTATCAAAAGGCTCTGGAAGTCGATCCTAAAGGCCAGGTCGACGACATTTACCTGATGGCGGTAATCGACGAACACTATGGCAAGGGACCGCAAGCCCAAAGCGAATATCTCAAATATGTTTCGCAAGCGCCCAACGGCAAGTATTACCAGGCTGCCAAAGAACGGCTTGCTGCGCTGAATAAAGACCCCAATGATACGCAAAAGATCAAGGGTGCTGCTGACCTTGCTAAGGAAAAAGCGGCTGATGATGCAGTTGCAGCCGCCAGCAATCTGGACAAAGCTGGCAAGACTGACGAAGCTATTGCGCAGATTCAAACGGCGATTTCTTTGCAGCCTAAAGTGGCTGACTATTATGCTGTGTACGGCTCTTACTTGTTAAAGGCCGGAAAGATAGACGAGGCGATCGCTCAATTCAAGCAGGCCGCATCTATAGATCCGAAGAATCCGAAAAACAAAGAATATCTCAGCGCAGTTAATGACGCGATGGGTGACAAAGTCGCTCCAATAGCAGATGCTGCTGTGAAGAAGCAGCAGGAAGGCGATTACATGGGCGCCGTTGCTTTGTATCAACAGGCATTGGCAATTCTGCCGAATAATGGCCCGTTATATAGGAACATGGGAAGCGCCTATCAAGCCGCCGATCAATTCCAGCAAGCATTTACCGCCTATCAAAGCGCTTATAAAGCCGATCCTAAAGGCGAGGTCAATTGCCTCTATTTCATGTCCGTAATTGATGAAAATTACAAACGCGGTCAAGCTGCGTTCGATAAACTCAATCAATACGTTCGCGAAGCGCCGGCGGGGCAGTTTGTTACCCAAGCTAAAGCTCGAATCGCAGCATTGAGTAAGAACGTCGCTGACACTCTGACTATGCAAACTCAAGCCGAAGCTAAAGCCAATGCTGAGACTGAAAAACTCAGTCAGCAAGCTACCGATGCATACAACCAGAAGAATTACGACGTTGCCATCGGTCTCTATCAGCAAATCGCTCAGCTCAAGCCGAAAGAACCATCGGTGCCGTTCGCCCTGGGTGCCATCTATCAGCAAAAAGAAGACTGGGACAACGCTGCCAAATATTTCCAACAAGCCGCTAGCATGGATCCGAAAAACAAACAGTACTCGGAAGCATTAGCTGCAGCGAAAGCCAGCGCTGTCGGACCGATTATGCAGCAAGGTTATGCGAAACAGACTGCCGGCGATGCTGCCGGTGCCATTCCGTTGTACGAGCAAGGTTTGAAACAGTATCCGAACAATGCGGCAGGTTGGACTAGTTTGGCTGCTTGCTATCAAGCGACTGACGTCTTCCAAAAAGCATATGACGCATACAAGAAAGGCTTCGATCTCGATCAAAAAGGACAAGTCGGAAACCTCTATTTCATGGGTATTCTCGACGAGAACTTCGGCAAGGGCAATCAGGCGTGGAACGAGTATAGCGACTACGTTAAGAGAGATCCGAGTGGTGCTTATGCGTCTGATGCGCGTTCACGCGTAGCCCGACTCGGCAAGAACGTCAATGATGTTCAAAAGCTGCAAACAAGCGGTCAGGTCAAAGCACAAGGCGATGCCGCTGCAGCTTACGAGGCGGCTGTGAAATTGCAAACGGACCAGAAGTATGACGAATCAATTGCTAAGTACAAGGAAGCAATTGGACTCCTGCCCAATAATGACTCCTTCGTTTACGGCATGGGAACTTGCTATCAGGCTAAGGGCGATATCGACCTGGCAATTGAGGCCTACAAAAAGGCGCTCAGTATGGCGCCGACCAATGCGAACTACAAGGGCGTCCTGGCTGGTGCCCAACAAATCAAGGCTGCTCCATTGATCGATTCTGCGATCAAGAAGCAAACCGATGCCACCAAGCCGGACCTTCCGGGAGCGATTGCTGACTACGAAGCAGCACTCAAATTGTGGAACGATCCGTCCACCCACATGAACCTGGGAACCGCATATCAGGCGGCAAACAACCTCAATAGGGCAATGCAGGAATACAATACTGCTCTGCAAATGGATGCGAAGACTTGCGTTGAGTGCTACTACTATCGTGGCACTCTCTGGGAAGCTTTGAAGAACATTCCTAATGCAATCAAAGACTACCAAGCATATTTGCGTGCCGCGCCTACCGGTCAAAGTGCCGGGCCGGTCCGCGATCGCATTAAGATACTTGCGCCCGGAGGCAAGAAGTAACTTCGTGCAGTTTCTGTAGGGGCGACGCCATGCGTCGCCCGGTTTTGAAACCGGATCAATACGATGGCAACAAAAGCAAAATCAACAAGCAAGCCAATAGGCGAGAGGCTCCTTTTCGGCGGTCACGTCAATGGTGGCGTCAAAGGTTCCGTAAGCAAAGCCGAAGAGATTGGTGCGCAAGTGATGCAGATCTTTCTCGGCTCGCCGCAATCATGGCAGGAAGCAGCTCCTCTGGCAAAGGATGTGGACCTCTTTGTCGCTCAGGTAGCCGAAAAAGAGCTTGGTCCGGTGTTTGTCCACGGAAATTACCTGGTTAATCTGGCATCGAACGACAAAGCCAACCTGGAAAAGTCGATTCATAAATTGCGCCATACTCTTTTTCTTGCCGACCGGATCCGCGCTCAGGCTGTGATTTTTCACCCTGGTGCAGCCGGTCAGACACCCAAACCGGACGCATTGAAAAGAGTCGTCGCTTCTTTGAAGGAAGTTTTGAAAGGCTACAAAGGTGATACCAAACTGGCACTGGAGGTTTGTGCCGGAGCCGGAACGACAATTGGGGACAGGTTTTCCGACCTCAGCACTATCATCGAACAGATGAAAGGCGATGATCGTCTTGCAGTATGCTGGGACACCTGCCATTTGTATGCCGCCGGATATGATGTCAGCTCAGCCGCCGGTTTAAAAACTACAATCGCCGAATTCGAGCGTGAGGTGGGGTTTGAGCGCCTGATTGCTATTCACGCCAATGATTCAAAAACTCCTTTAGGGGCCAGAAAAGATCGCCACGAGAATATCGGGAAGGGTTGTATCGGCGAAGACGGGTTCCGGAGAATGCTGCAGCACAAGGCTTTACGGCATATGCCCTGGGTCTTGGAAGTGCCCGGATTTTCCGACAAGGGACCCGATCGCGAAAACTTGGAAATACTCAGACGTCTCGCTTCTTGAAAACATCGTGTATGCTAGTGTCAGGGGCTTCTGAGGCATGTCTCGGACATGAGGCTAACCAACTTACTATTTGCTATTACTACCGGTCTTGCTATCGGTTTTGCTTTTCCATCAGTGGCATCGGCTGGTGAAGAAGACTGGATTCGCTATTCCTTGGGAGCCAAGCGGGCTATGGCGGCAGCCAATTATGCCGACGCCGAGCAGCTCTTGAAGAAGGCTGATAAAGAAGCAGATGGTATCGCCAATAATACTTCGCACAAAGCAATCACACTGGGCAATCTCTCGCTTGTCTACAAGGCGAAAGGGGACTATCCGAATGCCGAGGCTTGTGCCCGGCAGTCTGTCGATCTGATGCGCAAGCTGGATAAAAGGGACGACTTCTCCTTTGCAGTGGCCTTGAGTAATCTGGCCGGCATCCTCAAAGACCAGGCAAAGTTCGGCGATGCAGAGCCCATGTATGAAGGCGCGCTGGCAATAATCGGCAAATTGCGTGGACCGGACAGTTCTGAATATGCCACCGTCACCGACAACCTTGCCCTTCTCTACATGCGTCAAGGTCGGTTCAAAGAAGCCCTGCCGTTGCAAGTAAAGGCTCTGGCCACTTACGAAAAAGTGTTGGGCAGCGAGCACCCTGATGTGGCTATCGCTCTGGGAAACCTGGCGGAGAGCTACAAGCGAGAGGGTAAGAGCAAAGAAGCGATCGAGTTGCTAGAGCGCTCGCTCAAGATCATGGAAAAGGTTTATGGCGACGAACATCCAAGCGTCGCCACTGCGCTTGATAATTTAGCTTGTTATTACGCCGATCAAAAGCAGCTTGATAAGGCTGAAACGCTTGAACTAAAGGCGATTGCAATCTACGAAAAGACGGTTGGATCGGAACACCCTGATATGGCGATAACGCTCGACAATCTTTGTGAGGTCTATCAAAAACAAGGGCGAGATGAAGAAGGCAAAAGACTGAGAGAGCGCTCTCTCTCAATTGCTGAAAAGACCCTTGGTGTCTCGCATCCCTTTACCTTGAGCGTAAGGGAGCGCCTGGAGCAAATGCGCCAGGCTAAGTTGGAAGATAAAAACAAAATCGATCCAACTAAAGTAAAACACGACAAGTCCTCTCTTCCTGAAGAAAAAGACGATCGCATAAAACAGGCAGCGTCAGCCAGTCTTAACCACTAACGGCCTTCGGCAAGAAGCTTTATTACTTCATCTGCGAAGGCGTTCGCTTCGATGAATTTGTTGCTCTTGATCAATCCGTCCAGTTTTCTCATGTAAGACTCTGCCAAATCGCGCCTGCCGGTTCTTCCTACATAGAGCGGCAACTCGCGCTGGATGGTATCAAGCTTTTGGCGCAGGAATTGAGGAGAGAATGCATTAGCATCTGGTGGTGCCTCTTTTAGAGGCTTGCCTGTGAGGAATTTTCTATAGGCTGAAATCGCTTCATCGCTTTCTGTTGCGCGGCGAAACATGTTTCGGTTTCTTTCTCTTTCGCCACCAATGCCCCAGGAAAAAATGTTGACCATGACAGCACCATGGTTAAACATCTTGGCCAGATAACTCTCCATAGTTGGTTCGCCAGGCATGCCATTGGGGACGACATTTGTTCCTTCGGCGGAAATCCAGCCAACATTGCCATGCGTTTTTACTATTGAATGAATTTGCAAAAGAGAATCGCCATCCGGGTATGTGCTGAATCCAGGGCGATAATTCTTGTCGAAGGCGACATCAGGAGTGGCAAATCCAACGCCTTGTTCGTAGGTTAGATCGGGACGCTCAAAGCCTTGAGGAGTAAAGGCGATATGGCAATAGATGCGATTGCCGGGAATGCCTTGCGCTTCTAACTGTCCAGCCCACAGTTCAATATGATCTCTAATCACCTGCGCCAGCTCTTGAGGCTGATGCAATCCGGGGTTATTCTCGCTGTATCCACGGTTTTTCAATGCGTGATAGCCGAGGCATTTGCCGCTGCCGAATTCCTTACCAATCATGGTTTCCCAGCCAGCGATCACGCCTGCAAACAGCTCATCTTTACCCTCACTCTTTAACTGATTGAGATGTTTGCCAATTTCACGACCGATCAGTTTTGCTCGCGTTCTAATTGCAGCTTGAATAGAGGCGCTATTCAGGCACATCTGCGGCGGAGCTTTGCTGGGATTTGCCGACCAATCCAGGCGGCGTGCAGTGTTTGGCTTGCCTTTCCAATCGCTCCATTCGACATTTTCTTTGTTCGACAAAAGATCCAAGCGTTTATCCCAAAACATTTGATCGTCGATGTGAAAAGCTACAGCGACATTTCTTTTGCGAGCTATTTGAAATGACTGGTCGATCAACTGAACGATTTGTTCATCACTGTGGTTGAACGTCAGCGGGCCGGCACAAAAACCTAGCTTGTGCTGCTGGTCTCCGCTTGCGCCTATCCGCGAGACAATACTGTCTACTGTGCTCTCGAGCTGCCCGCTGGGAGGAAAAATGCCAGATCCGTCATAAGTGAATATTTGGAACAGCAGGTATTTCGGTTCTTGTGAATTCTGCTTTGCCGGCGACGGGGCAGCGAAGCAAGCGGAGCAGAAGAGAGTTATGGCAAGAACCGAAAACAGGCATTTTTGAAGTCTCACAGGCTCACACGTTCCGTTCTGTACTTGGGAAACATTGCTCTATAAGGATACTCCAGGCAAATCGTCGTGGATTGCCTGGGGTTAATCCTATATAAATTGAATTGGCATAGACGCACAATACACTGGCTCATCAAACATGCAGCCGTTTATGCTTTCGTCTTCAGGACGGAATTCTCTCTGCTCCGCACAGCGCGGGCAGGGTGCTGGCTATTGCTTTTCGGAGAACAAAACATGAACAAGTTTTTTCTTACCATGTCGATTCTTTCAGCCCTGTCCGCTTCTGCACTTTGCGTCCAGGAGGCTTCGGCCGATCCTCTTTCACGCTACAAGGATGGCGAGTTGCAGCCTGCCACATGGCACAAGATGCGTCCGCAAATAAGAGTAGAAAATAGAACTCCGATAGTTAAATATGACACTCCTCCAGAGCAGGAGCCGGTTTATCTCATTCCCACAGGGTTGCCTCAAGCAAAGAGTGCACCGGTCGTGGTGCTTCCGGGACCTGGGCAGGCTGGTGGCGCAGGCGGTGGCGTCGTTGCTCCGCCCGGATACGCAGTTGTTGATCCGAGCCATCCCGCGCCTGCCAGGTTTCAAAGCAATATTCCAGTCAATGGAATGAACCCCGCTGCGAATCTGCCCAACGGCAATACGACCAACCGCCTGTCCAGCAAAATGTGGCCCGGTGCTCCCAAAAGCACTGCCGGATCGGTCGCTGCTCCTGCTAAAGCATTGCCTGCTGGGGATGCACCGCCCAAAACCATGACGTATAAGCCTACAGCCTCCGGCACAGGCAGTGGCAGCGGTGCTTCGACAGTGACGACAGCAGTCAATGCACAGCTGACCAAGCGATTCGAGTTGCTTAAGAAGTAGCTCGAAGCCGGTAGGTAATCCTTCGCAAGGACAGATGCGTGGCAAGTCCTTGCTCAGGACAACCTACCGGCTTCTCTTTCAACGGAAGGCGAATCTATTCTTGTGATTCGACCGGCTTGTTTCGCTCAGTATTCAACACAATGGCGGCCATAATCAGTGCCACTGCAAGCATTATGCTGCTGGTCAAAATTGCAGCTGGTATTCCAAAAGCTAATAGGCTGTCGGTTCGCATTGGCTCGATAATCAAGCGACCAACCGAATATCCGGCTATGTAGATGCAGGCGAGCAGACCGGGATACTTCTTGACGCGCTCGGCGAGCACGAAATACAGGAGCAGAAAGAGCAGCAGGTCATAAATAGATTCGTACAAGAATGTCGGCTGAAAATACATTTGGTTTTTGAATTCAAATGGGCGGCTTTCCTGGGGGATCAGGAGTTTTAAGGGAAAGTCGTTGCCCACAGGCCTTCCGAAGGCTTCGGAATTGAAGAAATTGCCCCAGCGGCCGATTGATTGAGCAAGTGGCAGTGTCGCAAACAGTAAGTCAGAGGTTTGGAGAAAGGAGAGTTTTCTAAACTTGCAGTAGATAAATCCGGCCAGCGTTCCGCCAATCAAGCCGCCGTGAATGGAAAGCCCGCCTGTCCAAATCATCAGGGACTGTAAGGGCTCGCTCAGGAAGTGCTTGTAATTCAAAAGGACAAAATAGAGCCTGGCTCCGACGACGCCGCCGCCAAAAACCCAGAATGCGGTGTTGAGCAGCTCTTCTGTGTCGAGATTCCACTTCTTGCCCAGGCGCATTGCCATTGCCGACGCGGCAAAAAATCCCAGCACGAACATGAGTCCGTACCAGCGGACGGTTATCGGCCCGAGCTTGAATAAAATTGCTCCCGGTGATTCAAATATCAAAAGGACCTAATATGGCTGCTGGTCGTTTGGATATTTGCCGCCGTAGACGTCTTTCGGTGCTTTGCCGGTTTTGTCTTTGTTGGCAGGCATGCTTTTGTCGTGATTTTCATCATGCGGATCGTCGCCATGCGGATCATCTCCATGCGGGTCAGCGCCGCCGTACTTTTGAGCAATCAAGAACTGCTGTTTGGCTTGGCTCGAAAGTGGTCCGTGAGTAGCGCTTTTCACATCGCTCAACGAAATCGGAGCGTTTGTGATCGCAACGGACATGAGAATTTCCAGCATGGGTAACCTCCGGCTGCAAGGAAGGACAATTGCCGTTGACATCCGCAAAAAGTATACATGAAAGAGAGTGCCTGAGCGCACTTTTCCTTAAAAGAAGAACAATGCTGCAACATTGAGTTCTCACACCCGTAAAATGTAGGGGCGATGCTGAAAGCGGCGCATACAACAACACAGGCTGGACGATGGCAAAAACAAAAACGCGCTGGATCTGCCAGCAGTGTGGATTTCAGGCAAATGGATTTCTGGGGCGCTGCAGCGAATGCGGCTCCTGGGGCTCACTTGTTGAAGAATTGGTCGGCGACGCAGCCGGCGCCGCCGCTCAGACGGTCTTGAGCCGGTCACATCCAACGCTGTCCGGTAGATTGGGCAGATTCTCCGTTCATGAAAGCGACCGCCCGACCGCTCAGCCTCTGTCTGAAATTGAAGCGTCGGACAGTCAGCGCATGCCCACTGGTCTGGCCGGCTTGGATGAAGTGCTCGGAGGCGGCCTTGTGCCTGGCAGCGTCGTACTGCTTGCCGGTGATCCCGGTATCGGCAAGTCAACCTTGCTTCTTCAAGTGGCCCGCCATCTAAGCAAAG
>CAZHEZ010000218.1:0-13238 GCA_964531315.1 uncultured Candidatus Obscuribacterales bacterium
CGCCGAAGTCTGCAACATCACCAGCACCATTCGACTCAGCGAAGATTATGGCTACTGCAGTCATGAATGGTGAGCGCTATCACAATCAGCGCCAGGAAATAAGTTATGCCCATCTGCCCAGGCAGTTGCTGCAGCCACCGGCAGTGCTGCAAGCAGTCAGCTTCGACCTGGCCACTCGCGGTCATACAATTGGATATCTGCCAGGTGCCGGTGACAGTCTGGCAGAGAACTTGCAGCAGATGGGTTATGCCGTAAAGATGCTGGACGACGCCAATCTCGCGGCGAAGGATCTGGAAGGTTTGGATGCTGTGGTTATCGGCATACGCGCTTTCAATGTAAGAGCCAATATCGGAAAAGCAATGCCGACGCTCTTCACTTATATAGAAAATGGTGGGACTGTTGTTACGCAATACAATCGTCACGACAAATTGAAGTCGGAGAAAATCGCGCCATACGATTTGCACATATCCAATGATCGCGTCACAGACGAGAAGGCCCCTGTCACTTTTCTCGCCCCGGATAGTCCTATTTTGAACACGCCCAACAAAATAACCAGTGCTGATTTTGACGGTTGGGTACAGGAGCGTGGACTCTATTTCCCCAATCAATGGGATGAGCACTTCACGCCGATTCTTGCCTTCAGTGATAATGGTGAGTTGCCGCATGCAGGCGGGTTGTTAGCTGCACAATATGGCAAAGGCTATTACATTTACACTGGGCTGGGTTTCTTCCGGCAACTTCCTGCCGGTGTTCCAGGAGCATATCGATTGTTTGCAAACATGGTATCAATCGGCAAGTGATGGGTTTTGCGGTGGAGGAGCTGTGGCGATGAACGAATTGGATATCTTCGTTCTCGTTGGTTCTCTGGCTGCAATTGCATTGTATGGAATATGGCACACAAGAAGTCGTCGCGATTTAAACAGCTATGTGAAAGGCAGCGACCGTACTCCCTGGTGGGTAATTGGCATCTCCGTCATGGCTACGCAGGCGAGCGCCATAACATTTCTCTCGACGCCCGGGCAAGGCTATATCTCTGGGCTGGGTTTTTTGCAGATTTACTATGGCGTTCCGATTGCCATGGTTGTGATTTCGCTTTTCTTTCTGCCGATTTTTCACAAGTTGAATGTATATACTGCATATGAATTCCTGGAAAAGCGATTCGACGTCAAAACGCGCTTGCTGGGTGCAATGCTTTTTCTGTTGCAACGTGGAATTGGCGCTGGATTGACTATATATGCACCGGCCATTGTGCTGTCGACAGTTTTTGGCTGGTCTCTTCAGTGGACGATCATTGTGAGCGGTTTGGTTGTCACTGCTTACACCGTATTTGGTGGAACAGACGCAGTTACTGTAACTCAGAAGTACCAGATGGCTATAATCTTTCTGGGCATGACCATTGCTGCTTGTGTTTTGCTTGGGAAGCTTCCTTCGAGTCTTTCCTTCTCGGATGCGATGAAAGTTGCAGGCGGATTTCAAAAACTCAACGCCGTGAATTTGTCGACCAGCCTGCACGAACGCTATACGATTTGGTCCGGCTTGTTGGGCGGAACATTCTTGATGCTTTCTTATTTTGGTGCCGACCAGTCTCAGGTTCAGCGCTACATTACAGGCTCTTCACTGCGGGAAAGTCGACTTGGTCTGATGTTTAATGCTGTATGCAAGATACCGATGCAATTTTGTATTTTAATGCTGGGCGTGTTGATGTTTGTCTTTTACCAGTTTGAAAAGCCACCTTTGTTTTTTGATTCGACATCCAACAGATACGTAGAAAGTCATCCTGGCGATCAGCGGCTGATTACATATGAAAACGCTTTCAATGCGGCTCACGAGCAAGGGAAACAGCAATTGGAATCCTGGCTGCAGGCCAGTCACAAAGGCGATCAGTCAACTGCTGCTGCCTCATTTGCCGCAGCCGCCGCCGCTAATCAAGAGTGCGAAAAGATCAGAGTGGCAGCAGCTCAGGAATTGCAATCTGAGAATGCAGAAAAGAAGGATAATAAAGCAATTACTGCAAACAGCGCTGACTACGTCTTTATTACTTTCATTCTTCGCGAATTGCCGCACGGCGCTATTGGCTTACTGGTAGCAGCCTTCTTTGCCGCTGCATTGTCTTCCAAGGCTGCAGAACTGAATGCTTTAGGAACCAGCACCACAATTGATTTCTATCGCCTGCTGATCAGGCGCGACGCCACAGATTCTGAGTGTCTGGCGGTGACGAAATGGTTTACCGGCTTTTGGGGCGTTGTGGCGATTGTAATAGCGCTTTTCGCGCATCTTGCGGAAAACTTGATTCAGGCGGTAAACATACTGGGCTCGATCTTTTACGGCGTTCTTTTGGCATTATTCATGGTGGCATTTTTCATCCGTCGCGTCGGCGGAACAGCCATTTTCTGGGCGGCAGTGGTGGCGCAATTATTGGTTTTTTTCCTGTATTACAAGCTGACAATATCGTATCTCTGGTATCCGCTCATCGGGTGCGTGGCATGCGTGGTTTTCAGCCTGCTCTTACAGTTCGTTTTGGAAAACAATAGGAAGGAAGTGGCAGGAGTATGAGTTCACCAATCATATGTTTTGGACAGCAGCCCTGCGGTTTTTACCCGAAGCGCTTTCTCGTCGCCAAAATGCAGACAGCGCGCCGGCTGCAGCAGGAGATTGGCGGTGAAATCGTCTTTTTCTTCCATGACAGCGATCATGACCCACGTGAAACCCGAACTATCCTCCGCCACCGCACTACCAACGATCCTGCTCAACTGAATTTTGCCTTTGAGAACAAAACTCAGCGCAAATTCTCCCCCCTTTATGCTAAGAGAATTCAAGCGGGATGGAAGGAGAAAACCATCTTACAATTGCCAAATTACATTGAGCATCCGCTGATCGATGTTTTCAAAGCTACATCCGCGGATAATGTCGCTGATTTTTGCTTGGAAATGTACCGCGGCATGGGATTGCTCGAGGGGATCAAAGTCATGCGCTCCGGCAGTCCGGAGTTTCGCCGCCAAGCTTGTGATATCTCGGATTTCTATGTGGATATTGCTCGTGACAACGAGATTGTTCGGGCTCGTTTTGCCGGAAATGTCTTGAAACTCCATGAAGGCGGCGATGTGTTTGTTGACTTGCCTCTGGTTGAATTTTCCAAAGAACAGGTGAGCCCGTCGCGCGATTCTCGCTTGCGCTGGATGCAATCGGTTATTCACTGTACGCACTATATCGCCGGAGCCGGAGAGCAGGCTTATCTTCGCAAGGATGAAGCACCGGAGATTGAATTCGTCACCCGTGATAATATCGAGCTGTCTGACGAAGCGTACGTAGAACTTCCCGATTCTACTAAAGCGGAGGAGGTTTCCATTGAGCGTCACTGATACTGCCCCATTGCTCATCTTTGGCGCCCATCCCGATGACATCGAATTCGGCTGCGGTGGTGTTGTGGCAGTGGAAACGCGGGCCGGACGCAAAGCGCATTGCGTTGTCTGCTCTCTGGGTGAAGCGGCATCTAATGGAACGCCGGAGTTACGTGCGGCAGAGTCAAAAGCTGCCACCGACTTGCTGGGAGCTACTGTTGAATTTGTCGAATTGGACGGCGACGCCAAGCTGGAAATTCGAGCTGCTCATTCAATAAAATTGGCTGAGATTATTCGACGAGTCCGCCCTTCAACTGTTCTTGCCACAACTTGCACGGAAAACCAGCACCCCGATCACTCTCGTTTGGGACAACTTGTCCGCGACGCCGCTCGCCTGGCTCGCTACGGCGGACTGACTGAATTGCGCGATCTGGAAGCGCATGCTATCGAGCAATTATTTTTCTACGCCGTTACGCCGGAAGGCGAGCCGCGTGACATTATGCCTATTTTGATCGACATTTCCGCGCCGGAAATAGTTGATGCCTGGACTGCCGCGATGAATGCACACATGACTCAAGCTGCGTCCAACGATTATGTTGAATTGCAGCTAACGCGCGCTCGACTGTTTGGTGCGCGAGCAGGAGTAGGACACGCAATGGCACTTTTCCCTAACGATCCTCTGGTATTCCAATCGCTCGCTCATGCGGGCAAAGGAGCGCGACAATTCTAAGGTGGCTACAGGGCGTCCATTAAAGATAGGTATTACTTGCTACCCTTCAGTCGGCGGCAGCGGGGTGGTGGCAACTACGCTGGGAATCGAACTGGCGCTGCGCGGGCATGAAGTTCATTTCATAAGTTATGAACGCCCTTTTCGGCTGCCTGAGAATGCACCGCGAATTTATTTTCATCAAGTCACAATTAACAGCTACGGTCTATTCAAATATCCTGATTACACTTTGCCCCTCTCGGTCGAAATGGCGCGCGTTAGCTGTATGCATCAATTGGATGTTTTGCATGTGCACTATGCGGTTCCTCATGCAACCGCTGCCATTCTTGCCCGTTGTATGCTGCCGACAGATAAACAGCCGCGCGTCGTCACGACGTTGCATGGCACTGATACCACTTTGCTCGGAGCCGATCCTGGATATGGTCCTGCGATCCATCACGCACTGTTGCAATCCGATGCGGTCACCACTGTTTCGGAATACTTGAAAGTAGAAACAGGTCGCGTGCTCGGCTTTGATGGTGCAATGGACGTTATTCACAACTTCTTTGAACCGGGTACTCCGAAGCGCTCACGAGAAGATGTAAGACGCGATTTGGGTATTGGTGATGAAGTAATGATTCTGCATTCTTCAAATCTGCGTCCTATGAAAAGGATCGATCTGTTGCTGGAAACCATTGCCGGCATAAAAGATCAAAAGTCTTTCAAGCTGGTGATTTTGGCCGGCGCGGATTTCGGCGTTTTTGCAGACGATGTTCGTCGACTAGGACTCGAAGACAGAATTGTGGTGCGGGAAAACGTATTGGAGATAGAAGATTATCTGCAAGCTGCTGACCTGGCATTGTACACGTCCGAGAGCGAGAGCTTCTGCTTGAGCATCCTGGAAGCGATGTTCTTCGGCTGCCCAAGTGTTGCCACCAATGTCGGCGGCATTCCTGAAGTGGTCGATGATGGCAAGACAGGTTTATTGATTCCTTTTGGCGATGTGCCCGCGCTGACCAGCGCTCTGGAAAAATTGATCAAGGATAAAGCTCTGCGTGAAACGCTTGGACAAGCTGCGCGCTTGGAAGCGCAGAGAAGGTTTTCAGCAGATGCCATCATCCCGCGTTATGAGGCTCTATACAATAGATTGTTGACGGTACCGCAGGCGGTTGGAACTTGCAATATCAACGCCTAGAGCCATCTGCAATCGGAATGGAATCCCAGCGCTGAATGACGAGGTGATCGTATGTCCAAAACTGCATTGATGCTGATGGATTTGCAAAATGTGATTGTTAGCCGATATGCCAATGATCCTGCCTTCGTGGAGCGATTGCAGAACGTAATTAAAGCAGCACGTGCTGCCAGTACGCCTATCATTTATGTGGTGGTTAAATTCAGACCAAACTACCCGGAAGTTAGCTCGCGCAATAAGGGTTTTTCTGCTCTCAAGTCCGGGGCGATGAGTCTACTGGAAGGGGAGACGGCAGCTGAAATCTACGAATCATTCGCGCCTCAGCCGGATGATATTGTCGTCACTAAACGTCGCGTTGGAGCCTTCAGCGGCAGCGACCTTGAAGTCGTGTTGCGTTCACAGGAAATCGATCATATGGTTTTGACAGGCATTGCCACCAGCGGTGTGGTGCTCTCGACTGTCAGAGCAGCCGCAGATCTGGACTATAAATTGACTGTCTTATCTGATTGCTGTCTCGACAAAGACGAAGAAGTGCATCGGGTACTTACGGAGAAGGTATTTCCTGCGCAAGCGGATGTCATAACTGCAAAGCAGTGGTTGGAAAAAATCTAGCCAGGTTAGTTTGATTATTTCTTCAGCGCGTCTAGCTTTGCCTCCACATCTTTATAAATGCCATTTATAACGCTTTTGGCTCTTGCATTTCCGGCATCGCGAAATTTCTTAATTTCATCGGCCTGTGATGCTATCAATTTTAAATTCAGATCCACTGCCTTTTTGGTGTAATCACTAGCAAGCTCATTTTTTTTCGCAAGCCTGTAAAAGGAAGCGAGATTCTCGTTTGCTTCAAGAACCGCAGCGGATTCATTCCCGCAAGTGGCAGCGGCCGCGTGCAGCTTCCATTTCAATGCGGTCTCAACTGCTGCATTTTTGTTCATATCATCAGGAGTTTTTGGAAGAGGAGTTGCGCCGCGAGTCAAGAGTTCTTTTCCCACTGCCATCAGCTCCAAGAACATCGGATCACTGCAGCTAACCTTTGCCGTCTCCGCCCCTTGTATTGCTGCAATGTAAAAGGCGACGCCTTGAGAAGCATTGCCCTGCTGCAAAAGCAACTCGGTTGATTTCAGCGTCTGGCGCCAGTCCGCTGGTGTCTTGCTTTTGGCCGCTTTTGCGTTTTTGGCAGGCGCACCATGTGCGGCGGGGTGGGCGCAAATTATAACTAAGGCTGCAAATACCAGAGTGATGAATCTGTGCATCGGGCTGTTACCTTTCATTGGTGTCCTTGATTATTTATTTTCACTTTCTGAAGTGAAGCTAGCAATTTTCTGTTCCAGCTCTGCGTATTCTTTTGCGAATTCTTCCGGCAGTGGTTGTCCGGCTTGAGAATGTGCCATGGCTGCATATTGCATCTCGTTTTGACGCTTAAGCAGGTCTTGCAACGTTTCATTTGGTTTGGATGTTGATTGCATTTGAGTGTCCTTCGATTACATTTTTGGGTTCAAAAAATTCAATCGCGCGTGCAACGCGCGGGCTACAACACCGTCATCGTGCAGGAACCACCGGTTTATATTCCGGCGCGGCATCGCCGGCGACGCGTTGTTCTTTTCGAAGCTCGGCTGCATAGCGGTCGCGAATCTCTTGAGCCAGTTTGAACTCGCGAATTTGCTGTTCGTTCAAACCTCTATATCGATTGGCGGGATCTTCGTAGAACGCCTTTTCATCGGCTGTTCGTGCACCGGCTGGTTTTGTGTGAATGTCCCACCACTTTTGTTCGTAGTCAGGATATTTCACGTTGTCAGGTTGCATTACCACCCTGCCGTTTTTCATGATTGGACTTCCAGCGGAATCAAGTTTTGGCTTGCCGGTCCAACCAGCAATGACAGGAAGTTCTTCATTAGGTTTTAGTCCCAGCCTTCCGCGCAGCCATGCGTTTACTCGCTCTTGTGCGGCGACGGCAGACTTTTCTGCATCTGACGCTGCAGAACGAGCCACTTTCAGACCATCGGCAGAAGCGACATTGGCGAAGTCATTAAAACTGTCTCGCCATGATTCTTGAGACGAACTGGGCGGCTGTCCTGGTGCTCTTTCCGGATTTTCGAAGCGCAGGTTGCCGTCTTTGAAAAAAGGACCAGTTTCAGGACCGCGAATTTGAATGATTTTGCTCAAGCCGCCTGGAGTTGCATAGTTGTCGATGCCGTCGCCATCGATCAATGCATGGGTGATTTTGTACCAGGGGGAACCTTCGCTGGGGACGTACCAGTTGTCTGCGCCTGTGCGATTGAGCATGGCTCGTTCTGCTTCGGAGAGTTCCAGCATCTTGCCGCCGCCTGCTGCATCGACCTGCGGTGATTTAAATGGATCGGACATCTTCTTCAGCAGAGAATTGAGCGTTGCAGTTTCCTCTTCCGTTAATTGCCGTCCGATGCTTCGCCTGATCGCGCCGCCGTAGATCATGGCCATAAATGCCGGTGGTGCAATCTGGTGCTCGCGGATGGCGTGCAGTATTCCGTCCAATCTCTCCTGGGTGAAGTCACCCCCGAGTCTGTCTTTTAGAATTCGTTCAGCAGCCAGTTCACCATCCAGATGGTGCGTGGTGAAATTGGCTTTGGTCTTGAGCGAGTCGGAGAACATGGATGCCAGCATTGCATCTTCTGTTTCAGCCGGCGTCAGTTTGGCTGCCTTGGCAGCATCTAACACCCGTCCCAATTCACCCTGGGTGTGAATCCAGTTGACAGGCTGATCGACATCGGTAGAGAAGGTGCGCGCATAGTGCTCGCGAACTTCGCCTAGCGAATCTAATATTCTTGTCTTTTGCGCCTCGCTCAAATTGGCGGTGTCCAGTTTTTGTATTACGCTCATCCCGTCAGCGGCTTTGACCTGCCCAAGTTCAGTACGTACTTGCTTCCTTACTGCCTCGACATTTTGGGGCTCGATTTGTGGCCATTCGTGTTCCAGGATATTTCCTTTGCTATCGAGAAGTTGTCCTTTGTCATTGTATGTGCGCTTGTATCTCTCCTGCGCGGGAGGTTTCACTTCGCTTTCAGGCGCGTTTGGTTTTGCCCCTTCCGGCGTGAGAGGTTTCACTTCGCCTTCTGCAAGGACAGGTTTTTCACTTCCAACTGGCGCCACTTCTCTGTTGCCGGCGGCTATGTCTCTACCGGCCGCCAGGTCTCGACCGGCCACGGTCTCAATCTGATTGGCACCACGTGCTGCAATATTCTCGCCTGCATTTGCACCGCGAATTGCTTCCAGTGCTCTGCCGCCAATAGTCGTTCCGGCACTGATGCCACCGCCAATAATGGCTCCGCCTGCTGCACCTTCAGCGGTCCGAGCGGCAATGTTGGCCAGATTTTCGGCAGTGGATTTTCTAGAATCCCACTCGCCTACTCCCTGTGCGCCACCGGCAATGCCGCCGCCTGTAGCGCCACCTGCGGCGTTCAATCCTATACTGGTTGCATGACGTGCCACGCCGGTGGCCAGTTGTTCGGTGACATTTTTCTGGAGACTTTCTGCCAGCTTTGCAACCGCTTGTTCCCGTGCCGCACCGGTCAACTCTGGTGAGACAATTCTATTGGCAAGAGCCGAAAAATCGGCGGAATTCAATTTGGTGGCACTGCTGGCAAGCGTGTTTTGAACTATTTCACGCGTGCCTGTCTCGAGCGCCTCTTTGCCACCTTGTACCAGCAATTGCTCCCCGGTTTCCGCCAGCACAGTTGCTGCCGCACTGGTAGCGGCGACTTTTCCAATGCCCAAGACGGCAGCTACCTCGCCGGGACCAATCACCGCCGTGACTGCGGTTAGCGATGCGACTCCGGCGTCCCAGGTCACTTGTCCGGGGGTGAGATCGTCGTTGTTGCCTTCAACCGCTATATTGGTGCCTACTTTAATGGTGGCAGCTGCAGCTGCCAAGCCGACCACCAGGGGTGTACTCAGTCCGCCTGAGACAATCATGCTGCCGATGGCTGTGGTGATAATGGCGCCATCCGCAACATATTTAGCGGCTGTTTTCTTTGATTCCACATTGTTCTCCGTCGCTTGATTCTGAAATCCGATGGCGGCATTTACATCGGCCGCCAGCTTTTGCTGCACTGCTCGAATTTGCTCAGGCGGCACATTTCTTGCCACCTCGTTGCCAGATGCGATTGCTGCTGCCAATTTGTTTTGTTCTGATATCGCTCTATTGGTTTGATTCTGTGTGTCATCGGCTTGCTCACCGGTGCCGCTGCGGAAGACATGATCGGAAAGTGATGCACTGATTCCGGAGCGCGCGTTTTCCGTTTGGGTACTGGCGATATTTGCTCGCACATCGGCCGAAAGGTTTTGCGCCAGGATTCTCTCTGCGGTGTCCTTGTCTTGTGCTCCGAGTTTTCCCATCAAATCGCCGGCCAGGCTGCTGTCATATTTTGCGGCATAGTCGCGTTTGACTCCATCCAAGTCTTCCGGCTTGATGTTCTTCAATTCTGCAACGATGTCGGACGAACCACCCCAACCTACAACTGCCGCGCGAATATTGTCTTCCGGTTTCAGCTCTGTCTGGTCGAGCGTCGCCATGGCAATCTGCCGGCGATTGTCGTCCATGTAGCCGAGCACTTTTTCTCTGTAAGCCGGGTCATCTTTCAGGCGCTGCTTTTCTTCAGGCGAGGCGTGCTGCAAGTCTTCGAATGCTTGTTTGTACGCATTGCTGAAAACACCTTGCGTGAGGATGACTTTCTGCTCGAGCGGCAAGCGACCTGTTTCGACAAGGGGCTTGCCGAAATTTTCATAGTCTTCACCGAATGTGCTCTCGGCAGTTCTTTTGAACTCCTCAGCATATTTCTTGTCGGCGTCCGTTTGCGGATGAATCAAGCGCTCGCGTAATTCAGGGTTTTTGCTCAGTGCGCTGTCAATGCGACGGGCAATTTCGTCGGTTTTATCACCCTCATAATTGGGTGTCATTTTCAGAAGCGCAATCACATCCGAATCCGGCGCCTTGCCTTCCTTGACCTGATTGAGCATTCGTTGCGCAGCATCTAAACGCTCGGGATTTTGCAGCGAGGTTTTCACTGACTGGTCAATCTGATCTCGAAATTTCGCATCCGTGCGATAGCGATTTTGATCGGCAGTAGACATATTAGAAATGGAGTTTAACAGTCGCTCGGAATCAGCGCCATACCAGTGCTGGCTGCCGGCGATTTCGCTGGAAAGTTCTTTCTTCCCTGCTTCCTGTGCTCCGGCAAAATTAGGCGCAGCCAGCATTTTGTCATACACCGACAACACTTGACGCGTTTCGTCATCGCCTTTGTTCAGGCTCCTGAGCATTTGTTCCAGGGCTGCTCTGCGTTCCGGATGTGCTTTGGCATCGTCGAACTGAGTTTGCGTCATATTGCGAACATCGTTGGTTATTTCGTCGATGCCGGAGTTATATATTGTCCCTCGATGCCGTGCCAGTGTTGCAACTAGAGAACCACCCTTGGTGGCGATCATATCTTCGTATTTGATCATCTCAGTCGCATTTGCAGTTTTCGTCAATGCACCATGAACAGATTTGTAATAATCGCCGGCCTCTTTCTTTTGGTCAGTCGTCAATCCGGTTGCGGTTTTTCCCTCAGCAAGCGATTTGCCGTCCATGTACATTTTTCGCTCACGGTCGGTCATGCGATTGAGGGCCAGCTCGATGCCTTTTTCGTTGTCGAAAGCAATGCCGGTATTGTCTCTAATTTGAGTGGCTGCAGACAGTTTGCCGTCGCGCGCATAGTCCATGGCGTTGTTGACGGCGCTGTTGGAGTACCAGTGTCCGAATGTGTCATTGACTTTCTGCTCGCCGCCATTATCGAGAAAGGCTTTGCGTGCAGCCGGTGATGCATCGCGCATGGACTCGGCGAACAGATCGCTGTCTTTGGCTTTCAATGAGATGTCGATCAGGCGTGCCGTGTCCTGATCCGTTCGTTTGTCGTTGCCTTTGAGATAGACGGCAAGCATGTCTCTGGTCGGCTGCGAAATTTTGTCGTCTTTTGCAATTGCGTCACTTAGAGAAACGCCATAAGTCTGGCGATACTCTTGATCGAGTTTTGCAATTTGCGAGGAATTGCGCGTTGAGACCAAATCGCGAATGTCTTTTTCGATTTGGCTGGAACTTCTGCCTTCGATGAGATTGTGATTCTCGAGCAGATTTTCATGAATGCGGCGTGCTGCTGTATTCTCGGCATTGTTGTCCGTTCTGTGGAGAATATTTAGGAATTTATCCAGGTCGCTACCCTTCTCGAAGGCGCGCATCTCTTCTTCCAGCCCGCGTCCGTACATTCTCGTGTAGGCGTCATTGATGGCTTTTCGCTCTGCTTCGGACTTGCCTTCCAGAATTTTATTGATTGCTTCTTTGTCTGCCCAGCGCGCCACCCAATTTTCGTTGCCGGTCGCTTTGCGAATTGCTTCAGCGTCTTGACTGGCTTGATTAAGGTCGACAGGTTTGGCCGGCGTTCTCACTGGCGCAGGTGCGGCGTCTCCTTGTGTGTCAGCCGGCAATCTCCGGTTAGGGGTAGCCGCTGCGACCTGCTTTTCTCCGTCCACCAGCTCAAACTTTGCTTTGGAGGCTGTTTTCATCCCCGCAAATGAGAAAGCCATCTCGCCTTCCTTCAACCCCCGGCGTATGGCGCGGAATTTTTCAGTCTGATCGCCATCTTTGGCGGTTTCCGAGACTTTGCTTTTCTCGGGCGGCTTGGCACCCTCAACCTGTTCCGGTTTTTTGGGGGTATCGTCAGACATTAATTACTCCCTTTGAGCCCGAACAGTAGCAAGTTCGCAGGTGCCATTGCTGAGAGGACCTGAGCCAACCTGATGTTCGAGCCATGACCAATACATGACTAAAGGTTTTATACCCGCGGCCTTAGAGGTATTTATCAGCGATACGATCGCTTGACAGCCCGGTATTTCCTTAGGCTGGTCGTTTGCTGACCATTGCTCGGATTCTGCCGGCTTCCCATTGCGGCAAACTGCCAGGCGTCGTGGGTAGAATAAATTGGTGCTGTATTTTTGGAATTCTTGCCCTTCATGCAGGATCTGACCAACGACGACTTATTGCCTTCCGAAGCTTCGGCCATTCGCGCCGAAGCGGAGTCTCTTGTCGGCACCAAATTGGGCGATCGATATGATGTTCTTTCTGTCATCGCCAGTGGTGGCATGGGAACCGTATTCCGCGGGCGCCACATTTTGATGGACAAGATTGTTGCCATCAAAATGCTCAATGCTGCTTATGCTGGCGAGCCAGGTGCATTCGCCCGTTTTCAAAACGAAGCGAAAATCGCCTGCCAGCTCAGCCATCAGAATATTGTCACCGTCCACGACTTCGGTATCACCAATGACAAGATGTATCTGGTCATGGATTTTGTCGAGGGCCAAACACTAGCTCAAATTCTCGACGACAAGACTTTTTTGCCATGGCAACGCGTCGCCAATTTGGCAAAACAAATCTGCAGCGGGCTTGAATATGCGCATGATCAAGGACTGATCCACAGAGATCTAAAACCCAGCAACATCATTATCGTCACTGCCAAAGACGGGACAGATCAAGTGAAAATCCTCGACTTCGGGCTGGCGAAATTTTTCGATGAAGGCAAGCAGCAAAAGCTTTCGCAATCCGGATTCATGATGGGAACAGGCTTCTACATGAGCCCCGAGCAATGCCGCGGCAAGAAAGCTGACATTCGCTCCGAAGTATATTCTCTTGGTTGCGTACTTTATGAATCGCTGACGGGACTTCCTCCTCTGGTTGGCGAGAATGTGCTCGAAACTGTTCAGAAGCACATTGAAGAATTCCCTGTCCCAATGTCGAAGCTTCGTCCCGAACTTGAAATTCCATCGGAAATTGAATCTGTAGTACGTCGCTGTCTGGCAAAAGATCCTGCAGAGCGTTTTCAATCGGCCGCTGAATTGAGAATGTCCTTAGAAGCGATTTTCCGTGGCGAAAATGCATCGTCGGATTTAGGATCTTCCACCGGGTCTGCCAATACTGAAACGCTAAGAGCTATGGTAG
>CAZHEZ010000219.1:0-13218 GCA_964531315.1 uncultured Candidatus Obscuribacterales bacterium
TCGCTCATTTTCTTTTTATGGAAGAAACGACGTCGGCTTCACGATTTTGAATTCTGTTCTGACCAGCTCATTCAGCGGTCACGAGCTCAGTTATCTAAATCTATCGACTCTTGCCTACAGCTACATGCAAAAAACGGAAGGCGAGAAAATCGCCCTCAAATGGATTGAAGAAAAAGTGCCACCACAGTTTCTTACCCCGGTGGCAATGTTCGCTTTCCAAAACGGCGCTTACGATTTGCTGTGGAAATTTATTCCTGAGAACCCGCAAGGCATTGGTTCAGAATATGTCTGGTTGTCGCGCGCCGCTTCAATGCCCATGCAAAACAGCTTGAGCAAAGAAGAGAACCGCTTGATCATCCAGCATTTTTCGAAAAACGATGATGACGCTCTTTTCCAAATCGGCAAATCTCTAATTGGTGCCATGGATTCGAAGCAATTGATGAGCAAACGCATAAATGTGCGCGAACTCGGCGATCTCGCTTATTTTCTAGGTTCGCGAGAAGCTTACTTAGGCGACCAAACTTCAGCGGCCAATTGGTATCACATGGCACTTGAGACCGGCATCAACAAAGCCTCTGAATCAGCTCGCAATGCCGAGGCGATTCGCCGGCTGACAAATTTTTACCCTGAATGGAGCGCTAAGCCATAGGGGGCGTGATACTGGTTTTCAATCTTCGCCGTCAGGACTTCACTCTGTAAGCGACTTCTTCGCCCAGTTTGTCGACATCTTTGCGGAGTTGCTCTTCAGCGGTCGAATCCAGCGTACCGCCATTTTCAGTAGCCATGGCCCGCTCTTTCTTCTGCAAATCCGAAGCACGCAACTTCAGGTGATTGAAATCAGCCTCAGAGATCTGGCCTTTTGATTTCGCGTCATCGAGAAACTTATTCATGTCACCAAATATGGTGCTAAGGGGTGGTTGTGCCGGTGTCGGATTCTGCGATCCCTGATTGATGACGACAATCGGTGCCGCATAGCCAAAGCCAGCCGGTCTGGGCAGCCACGGATAATAGTATCCTGACGGTGCCTTCCAAACACTGAGGCGCGAACTCCCTATATTTATGCCGAAATTGCCGCCGTTGATTGGCACGGGCATGCCCATGGCCGGATATCCGGCATAGGGATTGACGCCAAAACCAGCGCTGGGAACCAATCCACCACCATATGAATTGTAGGGATTCATGCCGTAGGGATTGGCAGCATAAGGATTTACTCCGTATGGACTGACACCATATGGGTTTCCATAAGGGTTGGCATAAGGATTTCCATATGGATTGACCCGACCCATCTGGCTGGGCGTCAGCCCGTTGCTGTAAATCTGAGCCAGGCAGGGGATCTGGCCGGAAGCAACGGCGGCGAGAACCATCGATAAAACTAGACGTCTCATATGTGAATCCTCAAAACTTACTCTGAGATCTACCAGTATAAGGCCGGAATTAGGCGGGGCTTGTCTCAAGACGCCCTTTCGTGAAGCTTAGTTCCCTTGCAGGTCGGGCTCTGGATGTTCGTTGCCGCCTGGAAAAAACTGGTGGTTCATCTCCTCTGCCGAGATATGCAAGCAAATCAAGCTCCAGAAGCAAATGAAGCCGATGGAATGGACGTTATAGACGCCCACGGGAGGCAATTGATGGGAGGTTATAAGGGAGATAAAGCCAGGAATCATAATAATCAGGCAAAATATCGACAGTTTTTTGCAAACATTCAAAAGCGGTTTGCCTTGTTTGGCTCCTCTGACGTGGCAGGCATAACCTATGGCTCCGACAATAAGAGCCATGAATAATCCGTGCAGTCCAGCGTCAAAGACAACGTGGCAAACGATGGCGCCCAGTGCCTGCCCTACAGCGTCGCAGGTTTGGTGAAAATTGAAAGTACCGTTTGGTTCCACTTTAGTACCGAAAAATGGCGGGAAAACTTGCCTGAGATGATACCCGACAATTGAAAATTCAGCATTGGCAATCTCACAGAAAACAAATAGGAACTCAATCTTGATTTCGGCTTAAGCGAAGTGCCCGGCCGATATTGGTAAAAGCCGCAGCCAGCTGCGAATCGATAGCTATGGCCTTGCGCCAGTTATCAATCGCATCCTCCACACTGCCGCGACGCATAAGGATTAAGCCAAGATTGTTGTAGGCATATGCATCCTGCGGATTGTAGCGAATCGCTTCCTGAAGCGCCTTCTCGGCGTCCGAGACATCGCCTTTTCGATAAAGGGCGGTGCCGAGATTGTAGTAAGCTTCGGCATAGTCGGGCTTAACATTGAGTGCCTGGCGAAAAACTGCGATCGCCTCGGAAATGTGTTTTTCCTGGTAAAGGGCGATTCCCAGATGGTTTCTGGCCTGGGCAAAATTGGGCTCGATGGTCAAAGCCTTATTGAAAATCTGCTCGGCAAGCTCGATTTTGCCCTGCCTGAGATAGGTGAGACCAAGCTGATTGAGGACCTCGGGACTGTCCGGATGTTCCTTTAATAGGTCGTTGGCCAGCTTCTCTGCCTCACCCAATTCCTGCATGTCGCGAAAAACATCAATGACGCGCAGTTTCAGACCCAAAGACTTATCACCCAGGCGTTTAGCCTCCCGATATTCAATCAAGGCCGCCTCCGAGCGCTTGATCAAATTGAGAGCGTCGCCCAAATCCCGATGATAATCGGCATCTAAGGGACGCTCCTTAAGTGCTGATTGGTACTCGACTACAGCCTGGTCATAGGCGTGCCGAATCGAGTAGAGATGCCCCAGGTTGTAATGGGTTTCAGCGAAGTTGGGACGCAGATTAAGAGCCTGGAAGAAACACTTGAGCGCCTGATCACCTTCCCCCTTGGAAAGATAGGCTGCACCCAAATTGTTGTACAGCTCAGCTTTAAGCGGCTCGTCATGAATAGATTGCTGCAATTGTTCAATCGAGTGGTCTATTTCAGCCAGTCGTTTTTCACATTGAGTGAGGTTCTCTTTTGCCGTTGGGTTTTCCGGATCGCGCTCCAGCACCTCTTTAAATTGATCTTGCGCCTCTTTCAAATAGCCGTCGACAAAGAGTTCGCTGCCATAACTGAGAAGATTTTGAATGCCGGAATGTTCTTCATCAAACGGCAAAGTCTGATTCTTCCTGCCAGAAGGTTCCACCAGCTCGAATTCTTGCTCGACATTGAGGCTCTTTAAATTGACGGCGCCCTTCTTGCCGGTGGCTGCCGGCGCCTGTGTTCTTGCTGTTGTTGTGAACGTGCCTGTTTTACTGCCTGTAGACAGACTCTTGCCGCTGCCCTTCGACAGGGAATTCTTGACGCTCGGTAAAGCTCTTGCCGCAGCGTCGTCGTCAAAATGTTTCAGTTCGCTGGACCACGCGGCACCGCTTTGGCAAACGAATGTGGCAGAAACAATAATCAGAAGTTTTTTCATTTGTGCAGTGCGGACAGAGTCTTCACATCTTCCAGGGAAATCTCTCCTTTGCCCAGAGAAACATCTTTTGAAAAGAACATTATGTCGTCTCGAGCATAACTGTGTTCGAGCTGATCAGAATCTTGAGAACATCCCTCTTTACAATCCAGAGGCGTGAAACCGCCACTGATTCCTGGAAGTTAAACCGTTAACGGTTTAACTTCCAGGCACGAAGACCTTCAGAGAAGCACTTGGCTTCCGCAAAGAGCCGAGAGCATTTTTATTTGAGGCCGGGAATGATCATCGAAGTTTCTTTTTTGTAGTTCGCATATCCATCGCCGAAAGATCTCTCCAGATCGCGTTCTTCATGATAAGTGCCGATCAAGATATAGGCAGTCATGGAGAGCGTGAAGAGAAGGTGTCCAGCAGACATCGTAGGCGCCACCCAAAAGGCGATCAAAAAGCCCAGCATCAAAGGATGTCTCACGAATTTATACAAGCCACGCACTACAAAGGGGCGCTGAAAATAGTCAATTCCTTTGAAATTGAGCCAAACCTGCCTGATTCCGAAAAGGTCAAAATGATCGATCAAGAAGGTCGACCAGTTAACAATAATCCAGCCCACCATCGACACCGAAAAAAGCAGGGTACTCAAAGGCGGCTCGCTGTGCCAGAGTACAAATTTGATTGGTCGCCACTGCCAATAAAGAATCGCAAAGGCAATGTTGGCAGTTAAAACAAAAGTGCTTCTTTCAGCTGCCTGAGGAATGATCTTCGTAAGTTTCTCTTTGAAGGCAGGTCTGGCCATCACACTGTGACTGACGCCAAAAAGAGCAATCAGTGCGAGATCCACTAAAACAGCTTCGACAACCGATACCACGGCACCATCGTCGATGTTTTTAGGAACGACGACACCGGATACGAAGCCAATCATATAGAGAATGACGCTCATCCCAAAGGCGTATGAGATCACACCATAAATCAAAATCAAAAGTCGTTGCATACTGCGTTGGTCTCCACAAAAAACAATTCTCGTTTTCAGTGCGACACGCTGCGACTCGTCCGCGGCCTCCATTCTCAATCACGGGCAGGAGGGAGAAAAGGTTAGCCGGCTCATGTAAATTGAATTTTGCACACAATCGGACTGCTGCATTCTCAGTCCGCCCTGTTTTCGCCCGCCCCGCCTACTTTACAACGACATCTGTCCGGGGCATTAATTTGCTAAACTCCCAGGGTTGAACGTAAGCAAGCGGGAGCACGCAATGAGCAGTTCGTCATATTTGAGTAAGGGAAAACTTACTTTGATCAAATCCGGCCTGATTGTCGCCGCCGCGGCTCTCGTTGCAGCGCCGATGTCGACGACAGAAGGTGCGCGAGCAGACGCGCAGGGCAAATTCGACCGGGAACAGACGATGCTCATGAATTTGAAAGGGCAGCCGAATTCCTCCGGATTTTTCCTCGTTCAATCATCAGAAAAAAGCAAAATGATCGTGCGCGATTTGACCAAAGCGCTGCATCAGTTGGAAGAAGTGGACAAAGCCTACGCCAAGTCGCGCGGCAAACCGGACAGCCGCTACTTGGAAGGCACTAAATTGAAATTGATCAATGCCACCAGAAGCGCGGAAAAACTCCACGAAGAGCTCTGGGACACATACTTAGATCTGAAGAAAAGCATTTCAGAAACGCTCGTCATCGATGAAGGGAAAAAAGGGCGCCAGGACTAAATGTGTGAACTTATGGAAAAACACTGGCAATGAGCGATCAGGCTCCCGCAAAACCAACTCCTGATCAAGCTGAAATGGCCAGACTGAGAACTTCTCTGGCTCTGGACAGGACTCTTCTGGCCTGGGTTCGCACTGGGCTCACGTTAATCGGATTTGGCTTTACTCTGAGCAAATTCATGCATGAGTTAATCCAGGGTGGACACATATCAAACACTATAAGCAATCCACGAGAAATTGGCATCGCCATGATGACGCTTGGAATAGCAGGCTTATCCGGTGGTGCCATCGACTACAGACGCCGGATGAAAAGCTTGCACGAAGGGGACGGAAGCCAGGTCTGGACTTCAGCCTTCATAGTATCGATCGTGCTCGTCGCACTGAGTGCGTACGTGATGGTCAGCTTGATCATCGGCTTGTATTTCCAGAAATAGAAAGCTGCGCAAATTAATGTAACGGTGCGGTCACGGGCGTCCTCTAACGTATAGATCTTGCACTGAAAACCCCCTCCCCCCATTTTTAAATGCGCTTATCCTCGAGCGCAAGGTTTACCATTGAGCGATCAAGGGCAAGTTGAAGCGCCCAGAGCCAGGGCGGCTGAAAATCCAGTTGCGGTCGAAACGCATCCAGCCGTTGATTTGACGGCGGCGACGACCGACAAATTGCAGTCGGACGTATACAAAGGTCCGGGCACTGACAATACTCGCTTTGATTTCAACCAGGCGGTAATTGCCGCCAGTTTCTCGCCCGGCTCTCCGGAAGTTCTTAAAGATCCCAATAATATGGCCGGGGATTTTAGATCGTATCGGGCCATGATGGACTATATGTGGCTGGGCTCAAATAAGATGCCGGGCGTGGAGCGCGAAGCGCGAGCCTTTGTCGGCGTTGGCATGTTGCCCATGCCTGACGACAAAGGTTTGCAATGCCAGGCAGCCGGAGCAGACGGCTCGCAATGCAATTACAAGGCCAGCGAGCGGCCGGACAAGCTTTGCAAGCTTACTCGCAGTAGGACGGACGGTAAAGACGAAGTCACCAAGCAATACGAAGGGCGCGCAGATCATCTCGTCAGCGAAAAATATTCGGTGGAAAGAAATGCTCGCGGATTCGAGCGCACTTACGAAGCCGGGCAAGGACCCAATGGTCTCACTCACGAAAAATATTTGCGTTCGCCCAATTCTGAATCATTCGAGCGCTCATTCGACCCTGCTAAAAATCCAGACCAACTGGTTTTGCATGGTCTTCTTAGAAAGGATGGCGCCGAGAAAGAGTCCAAATCCTTCCAGGCAAGAGCCGACGGACTGAAAAGAGAAGAGCGCATCAGCACTGCCGGTTCATCGAACACAGAAAGACTGTATGAACCAAACGCCGCCAATAATGGATTGCAGTCGGAAAACCAATGGAAATCAAAAGACGGCAAACGAAGCCTGGAGATGAAGCTCTTCGATCCGGCCCTCAATAAAGAAAACATTCAGTCCGAGAATGTCACCAAAGAAGGTGGTGTCGTCACTGTGCAAAGGACATTTAAGGACAGAGCCGATGGCGCGCTCAAGGAAACAACTGAAATTACCGGCAACGGTGCAATTTCGGTGCGTGAATTTGCTGATGGTACAAGAAAACAGCAATTGCTCAGCCCCGATAAGCTCAAAGCAACCGGCATTAACCTGCAGGACCTCAGCACCACCAATGATGCGGCCGGGGCCATCAAGAATGTCCTTTTGGCAAAAGAGACGGCACCAAAAACCGATGCAGCCGGCACAGCGGTTCCAGTTGCAGAAATCTTGAAGAATACGGTTGGTGACAAGCCTCTCAATCACCCATCATTTGACGGAATGACACCACCGTCACCAAGAGACAAAGCAGTCATGCTGATTGGAGCCACCGCTGGTTATGAAGGTCTCAAGCAGGCTGGTTTGACGGTTGATGAGAAAACGAACATGGCTACAACCGCTGACGGGTGCCGATATACCTTTGAAAAACAAGCGGACGGCAAATTGAGAACCATGTCCGTGGAAAGCGATAAGAACAATCGCAAGATCGAGTTTCAATACAAAGCAGATGGAACATTCAAAGGATCAATTGAAACAGCCAGGGCCACAGATGCACCGATGGCAGTGGAAAACAGCTCCCGCCAAAAATATGAGAATCTTGAACTGCCTGCCATCCAAAGAGGATGGGGACCATATCAGGCTCTTCAACAGATGCAGAAAGAAGGAAAAATTCAAATGTCGCCGCAGGAAATGAGGCAGGAAGCGGTGCGTATTAGAGATCGCGAATTTGCCAAACTGGGCAGAGACTATTTCAAAGTCGGCGAAAAATTCCAAATGTATTCGCCTGAAGAATTGGGCGGCAAGGCATCCGATTCTGGCCCTGTAAAAATCCATCGAGACGCCCAGGGAAACTTGCTGAAGATGGAAAGAGGTGACAAGTCGGCAGTCACCTTCGGATTAGACGACAAAGGCAAACCAGCCCGGGTCAGCGATGGCATTGGACCTGATCTGGTCAGCAAAGACGGCGGCGAAAATTGGCAGCTAGAGTCCAAACCGGGCTCTGCCGAAAGAGGCGCGATGCCGACAGTTAAAGGCAAGGTAACGGTTCAAGCAGACAAAGGCACAGTCAGCGTCCAGGGTGAGAACAAATCAAAACTTACTATACGAGACGACGGAACACGCACATACACTGGGTCAGACGGCAAAGAAACCGTTCTCTTCAGACCGGTTAGACATGAAGTGCCGGACAATGGTGGACCGGAGCGCAGAGGTGGGCAGAGGGGACGCCGCGGTCGCTCAGATCGGTCGGAGAGATCTGATCGCGAACCACCATCACAGGGCGCAAGAGACCTGCCATCAAGCAGCGAGTATGACGAAGGTGGCGGCATCAGGCGAGGAGACTCGTCACCGCATCGTAAGGGCGCAGGCAAGCCTGGGCCGGACGGCTTAGTCGCTCAGAAATATTTAAATCAAGAAAATAGCGATCCTGAAATGCGCGCCGTCCGCACTCCTCAAGACGGACCGATAGGCAACATGAAACTGAGAGGCTCGCCCAGCATCAGCGCTGAGAAAATCGATGAAGTACTGAGAAAAGCCAACTCCCCGGCGGCAAAAGAACGCATCAAAGATCAAGAAACAGGAAAAGAACTTACGTTTGGCCAACACCTCTACAAGCTTGGTGTGGAATACGGTGTGGACCCTGCCATTACTCTGGCATTCTTCAAAAAAGAATCCGGCTTTGGAAAAGCCGGCGCGGCCGCTCGCAATAACAGCGTCGGCAATATTAAAGGCGATGGCGGCTTCCGTCAATATGGCAGTTTTGCTGAGGGCGCGCGGGACTGGTTCAAACTCATGCAGGACGGAACCTATTTCTTCAAGCAAGGAAGAGACACTGTCGGTAAAGTAATTCCGAAATACGCACCAGGCAGCGACGGCAACGATGAAGGCGGTTATGTCCGTGGCGTAGAAAAGGATGTAAGAGACTGGTCACGCTCTAGTGCTCATGCGCCCGAGCGCCAACCTAATCAGCTAGAAACAGGCGATCGAAACAACAGCGAGACTGCCGAGCGAAGCCGAGAAAGAAGGACACGCGAACGCGACGAATTACCTAAACCAGACGATAGCGGACGTCCAGTCATTGAGGTGAAAGCAGGCGAGAGCATTCAGGCAGCTCTAGACAGGGCGCAAGAGGGTTCGATCATCCACGTCCAGCCAGGGGTTTACAAAGAAAGACTGGATATCAAAAAAGACAATATTTCACTCAGAGGCGACGGAAAAGCAATTATCGATCTTGAGGGTCAAAACACATCCGGAGCCGCAATTAATATCAGTGATAAAAAGAATGTGGCCATCGACGGTTTTGAGATTCGCAATGTTAAAGGCAGCGATACACCTGCCGGCATAAAAATTGATGGAGCCAGCCGCGATGTCGCTATAACCAACAACAATCTCCATCACATTGAAAACGAAAAGAATGCGCACGGTATTACCGTGCTTGGAACATCTCAAACAGCGATGAGAAACATCACCATTGCCGGCAATGATGTTCATCATTTGAAATTAGGATCGAGTGAATCAATTGCTGTAAACGGCAATGTCGACGGATTCAGGGTGATCAACAACAAAGTGCACGACAACGACAATATCGGCATCGACGTGATTGGTTTCGAAGGAGTAGGCAAGGCAGGCATAGATCGCGCTCGCAACGGAATCATCTCGGGCAACTCCGTTTATAATATCGACACAAGAAGCAATCCCGCTTACAAAGGATACGGCAGTGCCGCTGGAATATATGTCGATGGCGGCAGCGATATTTTGATTGAAAACAACACTGTAAAAAACTCCAACTACGGCATCGAGCTGGCGTCAGAACACAAAGGTCGCAATACCGCCCGTGTGCAGGTGAGAGGAAATATCGTGGAAGGGAGCCATCTGGCCGCCCTCTCATTAGGCGGAGGTAGTCCAACCAATGGTGGAGTCACTGATTCAATCATCGAGAACAACGACTTCCGCAACAACAGCCGGCCGATCTGGCGTCAAAATAATGTCGGAGCGATCATCGAGCGAAACAATGACAGACCATTGGAAGCACCGGTGGCACCGAGAGAAGAACGCCAGTTTGTACCAGCGCCCAGAGAAATAATTGAAGGACGAGTCGTAAGAGACGCGTCCGATCGCGCTAAATTCTACACGGCGCAAAACGACGGGCACAGTTGTTCTGCCTTCTCCATGGCCATGATGGCAGGAGATCATCTCATGGGCAGACCACCGCAATATGGACAGGAAGCGCAAAAGTTCAAAGCCCTGGCCGGCACTCTCAGCCATGGATACCGGGGCAGCCTTGAGACCATGGCCGGTCAACTACGCTCAATCGGGCTCGAAGCCAAGGCATATCAGTACAACCGCTTTGGACAGCAAGGCATGCAAGACTTGAACGCCGAACTGGATAAGGGTCACGGGGCAGTCGGGCGAGTTCTCAATCCCCATACAGGCAATCGCCACTACATTTATATAGCGGGCCGCACCGCCGAAGGAAATTATGTGCTCGGCGATCCGGACCGCGGCAATCCATTGCACGCCCAACCTGTAAGCCCCGAGCGCCTGATGAAAATGATGAGCGGTCGAGACGGATTCGTGGCCGGATGGGCGCCAGCCGATAGCCCGGCTGCCAGCATTCCCGGCACTGCCGCATATAAACGGGCTCAGGCTATGCGCTGAGCATGGCTTCGACAGAATGTGGATCTGAATTCGGGCAAAAGTGTATATTGAACTATTCGACCAGGCAATCTAAAGTCTAAGGTTTCAGACCTGAGGTTTCACGTTTCAAGACCCAGGTCAAAGAACCACAACAGGAGTCAGCACTATGCGCGGCAGCCCTGATATTAAGGCTCAAGTCTTCGAAGTGATCGTGCGCCAAGCAATGGCGGGTGCGCCATGGCGAGAAATTTGCGCCGGACCGATGGCAGCCAATGGCATTACGGCAGATGCTGTGCAGGCTGAGGTGGAAAGAAGGTTTAATTACTATACGTCCGCACTTTCATCTGAAGAGAAAGAATCGCTGGAGCTATTTATCCAGCAGTGGGAAAAAACCGAACACCTCGATTGTGAATCTGCCTTTGAGCGAAAGGAAGAGATTGAATCTCTCATTAGACAGCTTTACGAAAGCTTTGGCATGGCACATCCAACTGTCAAAATTGTCCGCAGTCCGGCAGCATTCGTAGCCTGCATCAATGAGATCAATAACCGGGTCAATAAAACAGATCTGTCGTCGGAAGAATTGGAATCGCTTTGCCAGGATCAGGAACCTGAATTTAGAGAGGCTCTCATTAAAGAGACTGCAAATGATTTTCCGTCCGATCTTGGAGAACCTAAAACAACGTCTTTCCAATTCACGTTAATGGCGGACCTGCGTGTTCAAGATAGCGATACCACCAGTGCCGCTCGATTAGAAGGTTGTACTTCAGAACTCGCGAAACTCGACATGCGAAGATTTTTCCGCACCTCATTTGGAAATAAGATTCAGCCATTTCAAATTCGGCTCGCCAGTGTGACCGACGTCGCCGTTTCACAAATTCCTGACTCATGCCTTCAGTTTTTCGGCACCTTTCCAGTCCAGGGAGTTTTTGGAAGTCCCGCAGCCGTTGACCAATTGCGCAGTCAAATCTGGGGGTTGTGGAGCAACTCCGACATTCTAGCGTTCGCATTCATTAATGAGACTCTTCTGGAGAGGCACGACGTAAAATACGTAGACTCCAAAGCGTTGAGCATTTATCTGGCGCTGTTTAAAATTGCTTCCTGGGTTTCATTCTTCGAAAATTATTGTTTTGTCGGCACCACTCCAAAGGAAACTGTTTTAGATGCGCGCCGCAGGCTCAGCAATGAAGATGGCGCCGCCATAACTTACTCGGATGGATACAAAGTCTTTGCCGTCAATGGCATGTCCACACCACGCAGATTTCTTGAGAATCCGGATTCAATTACGCTGGCCGACATCGATCAAGAAAGCAATATCGAAAGACGGCGCGGACTATTAGAACTGTACGGGCTTGCACGCTATCTTTCCGATTCAAATGCCACACTGGTCAGCAAAGATGATTGCGGTGAACTGTATCAAATACAAATTCCCAATGACGAACCACTGACAATGGTGAAAGTAATAAACTCGACAATCGAACCGGACGGCACTTACAAATCCTATTTTCTGCGCGTTCCTCCCAGAATGACGACCGCTCGTGAGGCAGTGGCCTGGACTTTCTCCATCGAAAATCCACAAGAATATAATCCAACTGAGGAAAGCTAGATTCTTGTCTAACTGATCCGATTGATCCGATTGATCTTATTGATTCGTTGTTCGAAACTCTTTTAATTGGACTCAGTAATAGCAGACTGCTTTCTTCGTCCACTGATTGCCAGGGTAAGCCTTATGTAGAGCAAAGTATGCCTTCTTGGAATACTCGCTTCCCAAAGGCGTAACTTCCGTCCACTTAGGAAGCCTGACCACGCGGTAGAGCATTTCAGGAACATCAGGATCGCCTGGATGCGTTTTTGCCCAATCCAAAACTGTCTGTCCCAGAAATTTGGAAGGATGGTTTTTCAGCATCAATTCCAGCTCCGCATCAGCATTCTTCTTTTCTGCTTGAGAAAGAAAACGGCCAATGCCCGGCTGCCAATAGTCCTTCATCTTGTTGCGAATGCAATCATCGCCGACAAAGCCAACCGAGTTGTTATACGAATAGCAGTTATCCTCATCGGGCGCTGGTTCTTTGATCGGCAGCGGCACCCAGAAATTATTGTTGTACCAGTCAAATTGACCGATCGGCTCGGAGTGCCTTTCAGTGCCGCCCTGCATATATGGAGACATGCCGAAATTTCGAAGAATCAGGCAGGCAACGGCAAATTGTCGAGCCGGTCCAGCCGGTGCATTCTTGATTTTGGCAACGGCGCCGGCAATAGATGGATTGGTAGCAGCCAGAGCGGCTTCGAGCTTGGCTGCTTCTTCAGTCTTTTGCAACATTTCAGCCCGCGTCCAGACAGTGCGCACAAGAATCGGTTTGAATTTCGCCGGTACGCTCTCACTCTGGACAAATTTAATCCAGGTAGACAAAGGCGCATTGCGATTCAAATCCGCCGCCAGCACAGCGTCAAAACCTGGGGTTTCGGTTTGAAACATGTTGGCCGCTTCCAATTTGTTGAACTTTTGAGAGACCAGATCATTTGATCCGCTCAAGATCTCAGGGGGATTTAAAATGGCAAACTTCAGATAATCCGACACCGACTCACTGGCAGCCGCCATTTGAGCGGAAAACAAATTGCGCGACGTAGGTGGCAGATTGGGCTTAGCTAGAAGAGGCTGCAGAAGCTTGCGCGCTTCTGCACGCCGGCCGTTCGAGATCAGCGAATCAATCAAATAGAACCTGCAGGTCAGATAGGCAGGAGAACTCTCCGGTGTGCTTTTGGCAGCATCGTAAAGTGGTTGATCGTCTTGCAAGCGCAGTCCCAAACCAGACAAAGCAGCGACCAGCCAAACCGGACTCTTCGTCTTGCTCCACATTTCACGGGCGTGCTTGGCGGCGAGGAGATCTTCAGCCTTAGCTTTGGCCTTGGCTTCAGCAGAATCTGGCCAGGCAATATAACTCGTCTTTTGTATG
>CAZHEZ010000220.1:0-13175 GCA_964531315.1 uncultured Candidatus Obscuribacterales bacterium
CACCGGCTACGTTGGCAGCGCCGACTAGTCCGAATCCCGGCAAACTATAGGTGAGGGCAAAGCCGCCCTCAAAGGTGTTGAACAAGCCACCGAATACACCGGCTCCGGCTGTGCTTCCTAGCGATGAGCTGCTGGTGCTGGTCAGATTTTTCAATGGTGCTTGCGGAGTATTTACGGTTGTATTTGAATAGGAGTACAGCGTAAAGAATGAAGCATTTGGGTAGAGGGCGGAAGCGGCAACCTGCACGTTGCGAGCGGCAGCGAGCTTGAAGAGTTCATATTGTTTTAGATCTGGTCTGTACCTCAAGGCAGTCTCAATCAGTCGATCGATATTGGTTGCCTTTTGGAGCAGTTGCTGTTCGGAAATATTGTCTTCGCTCGGTATGAAATTCATTGCCATGGGAGCATTCAATGAATAAGCCAGTGCAAGAGATGACTGACGAACGAGCACCTGTTGCTGCAACAGTGCTTCCTGGTCTGCAGCCAGCTGTGTGCGCGACTGCAAGATGGCAAATTTAGTACCAGTTCCGGCGCGGAAGAGTCTCTGATTGAGAACATACTGTTCTCTGGAGACTTCTAGTGACTTGGCGCGAATCTTTAGAAGCGCTCGGTTGAGTACCAAATTGCTATATTTTTGATACACATCAAGTAACGATTCATTTACCGAAGAATGCAGTGCTTCCTTCCAGCCCTTTTCCCGGTAGTACTGAGAAAGCGCTCCATAGAAAACGCTGCCGCCTTGAAAAACAGGATATGAAATTCTTGGTGTGAATACCCGCGACAAGCTCGATGTCGATGGCAAAACCTTCGACTTGGTCAGGGTGTAGGACGCGCCAAGGTTCGGTAGCGCATTGGCAAGACTGCTTAGAAACTGGTATTTCTGGTAAGCATAAGTCTCTCTTGAAATCCTGATTGGCAGATTGTTTTCCATCGCATAGTCAAGAGCTTCCTTGAGGCTGATCATTTGATCGAAGCTGCCTTCCGGGCGAAGCGGGAGAAACGAGGATATCTGTATCCTTGAGTTGAGCCTCAACGGCGCCATGCTCACCGAACTGCCGCTATCAGCTGATGCAAATGGATCTTTGAGGTCCAAAGGCGGGGAAGCTCCATCTGTCGGCGGTGGAGCAATCGGTGGTTTCAAAAGGTTATCTGTACTTCCACCCGGTGCCTGCGCTGTTAATCTCTGTTTTGGCGAATCCAGGGCCAGGCATCGGTTGCAGGTCTGAATTTCGAGAAGCAGCCCTGAGATTAGTAAGCTCAGTAACAGCACAGACTTAGTCTTGCTTTTCATCACTAGTAGCACGAGCATTTTCATTTGGGATTCCTCACTCTTTTACTACTACTTCTCTGTTGGAATCCTTAAGCGGAGACCTTAGAGAAACCGATGTAGGCGGAGTAATTTCTGGCTGGTATATAAGATCGACCCAATCAGGAGCTCGATTTACCAGCGATAGAACCAAAAATAGCATTTGTTTTTCAAGATGTCTGTTTAACGACATCACACCTTGATGCCAGCTTGACACCATCTTGACTACCGGATGTTTTCAACCAAAAAACGTTCTCCATGTGCCGCGGTAACTTTTAGCATACGCATCATTTGCTCCGGCGGCAAAACTGATAATAGTACCACAGGTGATACCACGCATACTCTCGAGATCGCGGCATCTGGCTGATTGGCTTTATGCAGTATGATTTCTTATAGATCGAACCGGAGGAGAAAGCTTTGCAGCCCCTCGACAACCATGGTAGCTTGACAGTGTTACCCAGACCTCAAACCATTGAGGTACCCATGGACGATCGCGCCACTCAAACCTTGCAACCGCTGCGCCTGTGAAATTGACGCTACTACACAAAGGTCTAATTCTGGTCAGCATTCCTTTGTGCTTCGAGATTTTGATCTTTTCGTATCTGATTAGTCAGCAAAATCACCTGGAGTTTGAAGCTCAGAAGATCAATCGCAATAAGAAAATCAATGACAAGGTCAATTTGATCTTTGAGGATTTGTTCGGCATCGGCGAGTCGGTTAGACCGACAAAGTCCAGGTCATTCGAGACATCTTTCACACCAAAGCGAGCCCTCGTCTTCGTTGCAGACCTCCCCAAGCGCTTTGACGAACTGGAATTTTTGTCTGAGGGTGAGCCTGAAATGTTGCAAAACATCCAGGCAGGCAGAGTGCAGGTAAGACTGACGCTGGAAGAGTTAACCGGAATGAAGGCAAAGCTGCTCAAAGCCGACCCCGCCGACTTCTCGAAAATCTTGCATAACACTTCAATGAGCGCTGAAAACCACCTTCAGAAATTAATGAGTGTAGGCATTTTCGATTGGGCTAGTAAAAATGAAGTCGAAAGAGAAGTTCTCAGACAGGAAATCTGGGAAAGAGTAAGAACCATCTTGAAGTGCGGTTTGGCACTCAGTGTGTTTGTTGGAATTGCATGCTCTCTCTGGTTGAGCAAGCATCTGGTGCGGCGAGTCTCGCTGTTGAGCGAAAACGCGGTCCTGATGGGGCAGGGAAAACCATTGCTGCCAGCTCAGAGCGGAACAGACGAGTTGGCGGAGCTGGATCGCCATTTCCACGAGGCTGCCGACCTTTTGGCGGCCGCCCAACGAATGAGAGAAGAAGTGACCGCCATGATTACTCACGACCTGCGTACGCCACTACAAGCAGTGCTTACTTTTCTGGAGATGCTTGGACGCGACATCTATGGCGAAATAAATGAATCTGGCAAGAGTTTATTGTCAATCGCCTTAGAGGCTTGCCATCACATGTCTAGATTGATTGACAATGTTCTCCAGCTTGAGAAGCTGCGGTCTGGCGCGATCAGGTTGAAGACTTCGAAGATTGATCTGGCATCATTTTTGGAGGCATGCATTGTATCCGTGCGGCTGCCGGCTGAAGAGAAAAATGTTTCTATCAATCTGAAAAATGAAGCGAAAAAACTCGTAGATGTTGATCCGATCTGGCTGGAGCAGGTGGTTATCAACATTTTGTCGAATGCTGTGAAATTCAGTCCGGCAGGTTCTTCGATCACTATTACAATTTTGGATGAAGTGAATTCGTCAGTTATTCGCATTGCGGATCAGGGACCGGGAATTCCAAAGGAAGAGCAGAAGCAGATCTTCAATCGTTTCCATCGCATGAAATCTTCAGCCTCTGTCTCCGGTACAGGCCTGGGTTTGTCAATCGCGAAAGAATTGGTCGAGCTGCATGGTGGAACGATTGGCGTAGAAAGTGCGGAAGAACGGGGAGCAACATTTGTTCTCACTCTTCCGGTTAACAAAACTGCTGTGGTGCAAGAAAACGCCAGCCGAACCAATGAACAAAAACTGGAAGATGACACAGACTCACCACAAGTGCCGATTGTACCTGCACAAAAAAAACATGCACTGAAGCTATTGCACAAAGGATTTTTTCTCATTTGTATCCCGCTGTGTTTTGAATTGACCATTTTCGGCGTGCTCTTTAATCTGCAAAACCAAGTCGAACAGGAGGCAAATAGAGTAGATCACAATCGTCAGGTCAATGATTCGGCCAATCGTATTCTGCGCGATTTGATGTATGTAGGATTCGCGCTGCGTCAACACGAACGGAAGGAAGATAGGAATTACATTCCTGAAAGTAAATATCGCTCCTGGTCTGCGGACATCCAGGAGAACTTTCAGAAACTGGAGAAGCTTGTCGAAAACAAGGATATGGAAGATCAAATCAAACGCGGCGAGCATGGCGTTAGGCTCCTGGCGGACAAACTCGAAATGCAAACAAGATCGCCGGCGCTTCAAGAACAACTCATCTCAGAACTGCTTTCCATGATGAGTTATTTTGCAAAGAGAAGTGTCACACCCGAGTACGATTTGCACGGCAGCGAATTGCGTGCCCTATCTCGACAAATTCTCTATTTTGCACTTTTTGTCAGCGTCATGGTGTCCTGGGCAGGAGCAGTCTGGTACAGCAGACGAATAGTTGTGCGTCTGAGAAAACTGGGCGACAATGCCAGGCTTTTAGCGAGGGGCGAGCCCTTGTTGCCTCCGGTGCAGGGTGCCGATGAGATTGCCGCGCTCGATGCCAGTTTTTACAAGGCGGCCGCACAGATTGAAGCGGCAAAAAGAATGAGGCAGGAAGCTACTGCCATGATTACTCACGACCTGAAGACGCCCCTGCAATCATTGTCCAGTTTTTTGGAGATGCTCGAAGAGGGCGACTTCGGGCAAGTCACCGAGGCCGGAAAGAAAGGAGAGATTTCCAGCAAAAGAGCTACGAAACGCATGGGAGATCTCATTAACAGCGTGCTTCAATTGGAGAAGCTGCGCTCCGGCGGGCTCAAAGTCCAGACCAATCCCGTTGAGTTAGCATCGGTCTTAGAGAAATGTCTGGGTTCGATTAAGGTTTTGGCTGACAAAAAAAATATAACTCTTTCCCGTGACTATGGAAGTCTGGAAACACAGATTGTCCAAGGCGATGAATTTTGGTTGGAGCAAGTTTTTGTCAACATCCTTTCCAATGCTATTAAGTTCTCGCCGAACGCTTCTGTTGTTTCGGTGACCGTGAGAAAGCGCGAAAAGCAAATCGAAGTCCTAATCTCCGATCAAGGTTTGGGCATTCCTCCTGAGCAAATGAATCTGGTTTTCGAGCGCTTTCACAGAGTAGACTCTGCCGCGTTAATTCCGGGGACCGGGCTTGGACTGCCAATTGCAAAGGAACTCGTTGAGCTACATCAAGGCTCGATTTCGGTGGAGAGCACGGTCGGCAAAGGCAGCACGTTTACGGTAACACTACCATCTGCCTGACCGGCTCTGCTGAATTCAATCATTGATCGTCGAATTCCGATGGCTGGCTTTCCAGATAGGCCATTTTCTCCTTCTTGAATAGGCGAGTCATGTCCCCTTCTGCGTATTGTTCGGGGTTCTCTCCACCACTGTCTCGACCATAGTCTCCACTATTGTCTCCACCTTGCTGGTTTTCCAGATAGGCTGCTTTCTCTTTCTTCGCTAGACGCGTCATGTCTCCATCAGAGTCCATTGATTGGAATTGCGATTGCTGTCCATCCGAAATATCAACCGAGGGCAGAATATCCCTAACCGATTGGCTTTCAGCTTCTGATGAATTTGGTGCAAACAAGCTATTCACGCCACTGCTGACAAATCGGTTGAATCCGGCGTTTTCACGATCTAGCGTTTCGCCAAGGCCCGTCTGCCCACTGAAAAATCGTGCGTCTGCCTGCAGAGCTTCTCTCAAACCGTTTGCAGAATCGTCGCGGTATTTGTCGGCGATGCTGAAATCATTCCGGAAAGTTTCGTAAGTCATTTTGTCTTCTCCTGTGTGAGACGCAGATTGTTTACCTCGCACAAGAGAAAGCGGAGGCTAGCTCCAACTTTCTCTTATGCTTCGGCTCCCCTAAAAATTGGTTGCATGCTTATTTGGCAGCAAAATTACACATCATTCAAAGTCACCTCTCCAAAGCGATCTACCATGGCGGCTGAACCGAATCAAAGTTCAAGAAATTTTGGCGAAAGGAGTAGAGTGGCATGCGCACCATCTCATGTTGTGGATTCCTCAGGTACACTGTGCGAGCAGCGGCGTCGTAGTGATCGACCGGATATGTATGTCCGGCGGTTAGTTGAACGGTTGACATGTAACGTCCGCGAGCATCAACGCGTTCTGCGCCGGCGGCTGTCCCAGCTCCCAAATCAGCCGTCATGAGCATCGCATTGTGTGAGATGTTTGAAAGACGCGTGTGCAGAGCATCGTCGCTGACATTTTGGAGCTCCAAGTGCGTTTGGTTCCCGCTATTTCCAAAAAGCGACCGTACCACTTGTTGCCCCATAAGATGTTCTACTGCCGCTTGCGGCCTCAGTCGATCTTCGTGGAGTGACATTCCGACGGCTCGTTCGACAACATTCGGCCAGATGCCGTGCCGTGAATCTTGTCCGTATGCTCCCATTTCATCTGCGCCTGGACGAGGTGTTGTTATCGTATGCCCGTTTCCAAGACGGACGCGAAAATTATTGCCATCTTGTTCGACCCTCTGCAAGATGAATTGTCGACCGCGTTCGTTACCTGCAAGCGAAGACATTGCCGACATCAGGGCACTATCGTTAATCTGATTGCTCTCACGCACCGCATCTGGTGTTACACCGCTCCGGCGATCGAAGAGACCTTCGTTCAGCCCATTGCCGGGAACCGCGGCCATGTCGTGATTAATTTGACGAGCAAGCGGATTCTCGGCAGGCATCCGATGCAGTCTAGCCATATCACTGCTGGATATATCTCCCACTCCGTCTCCAGGATTAAGGGATGCTATAGCATCAAAGTTTCTGAGCAGACCAACGGCTTCTTGTCGCACGCCCACCATATTTGCCGTGCGTGGATCTCCAATTGTTTGTTGCAAGTCGGCTGTGGAAATGTTTCCACCATGATTCCGGTTGAAGGGCGTCATTGAGATCTGAGTATGGTTGATGGCATCAACGTTTACAATGTGCATCTGCGGCAGAGCGGCATCCGCTGCGCCGTTGCTGCGACCGGCGTCATGACGAACATACGCTGCGCGCCTGTCCTCCGGCGTATTCTCTCGGAGAATGTGTCCAGTGTCGGGCGTATTTTCTAGGCGGTCGGAGCGCTCAGGGATTCGCTCGAGGTGGTGCGAGTAACCATCTGCATGGGAAGTTGGCATACTAAAGATCTCCTTGAGAGATAGTACGATAGGCAGTTTTTTGCAAACTGAGGCGTCGGGGAGTGCCTTGGGATGCATTCACAATAAGGATGCCGCCGTTACATGATTGTCACAGGACTGTTAATGTTGTGAATCGGCGGAATGGCTGATAGAATCGAGTTCGGTTTCCCTTCACGCTGACGCCCTGATAATGGCAAAAGTTCTCCTGGTTGAAGATGACGTTGCGACTGCCAAGTTTGTCGCGACCTGGCTGAAGCGCGAACACCATCTTGTAGAGCATGTAGTCAATGGTAACGAGGGACTGGAATATGCGGTCCAGAGCGATTATGACTTGATCTTATTGGACTGGGAGTTGCCTGGTATGTCCGGCGACATGGTGCTCAAGGAATTGCGTGCCAGAGGCAAGAAGACTCCTGTAATCATGTTGACCGGTAAGTCCCATGTGGAGGAAAAAACTGATGCTCTGGATGGAGGCGCAGATGACTATCTGACCAAGCCTTTTGACTTGAAAGAGCTCTCTGCGCGCATCCGCGTTCAGCTGCGAAAATCCGCCGACCAGATCGACAATATACTTTCGCTTAGAAATGTACAGCTAAATCCTCAAACTTTTAAAGCCACCATAGATGGTGCTGCCCTGGAGCTCCTTCCCAAAGAGTTTGCGCTTCTGGAATTCTTTATGAGAAATCCAGACAAGATCTACAAAGCAGATGCAATCATGCGCAGAGTCTGGGGAACGGACAGCGAGAGCTCATTGGGCGCGTTTCGCACAGCACTCATGCGTTTGCGAAGAAAGCTGGAATTGCCCGAGGGTGAAACACCCCTGATTGAGACGGTGCACGGGGCCGGTTATAGATTCAATTCTTGAGCAACTTAGAAATCGCTCACTGCCATCTCAGAAACCGCTTGCCGCTATCTTAATAACCACCTGGTCTGCTGGCGATCCGCTCTACACCGTCAGCACCGTAGCGTGCCCGGATATAGCGAATACCGGCTACAAGGTTGGAGAGGGGATCATGAATATTGTTATTCATGCCGTGTAACGCATATCGGTCGAAGGTTCCTTGAACCGTCTGCATCAGACCGGTGGATGGAGTTCCGGCACGCGCATTGGAATCCCAGTGGTTGGTAATATTTGGATTCCAGCCGCTTTCGCGTGTGACAATCGTGTTGATTGCGTCGATGTTTTGCGGAGTCGCCGGCACGCCAGCCAGGCGCAATGCTTGTTCAATCAAGTCTCGCCGAGCCCCGGGCGGAACATGTCCGCCCACAGCCTGACCGTCAAAGCCACCGTGTCCACCACCGCCGCCTTCGACAGACTGGTGCCAGCCATCGTAGTGACCACGCCGATGGTGCATATGCGAATAATGCCTATGCAGCTCGGCAGATTCTTGCGGCGCATGGCTGGTGCTGACCATGGTTCCGTTTCTGTGACCTTCGTGCTCCTTATTCTGTTTGTCATCCGCGACGACGCCCCAGCCGTTGGCATGGGTGCGGTCGTCTCGAATGAGCTCTTGTCCCCTTAAAAATCCTCTTTCGTGCATTGTGTGATTGATATGTTGAAGATCTCTGTCTATGTTCGCCCCGTCTCTATGATTTAAGGAATCCAGCTCACGGTATACGGGTGAAAAGTCATGCGCATTGTGGCGCAGATGGTGCTCTATCCGTCCTTCGGTTTGAGCGAGTTGGCGCTCACGGGCAGCGTCGCGCTCGCGGGCGGCGTCGCGCTCACGGGGAGCTTCGTGGGTTCGCATCTGCTCTATGCTTCCAACGGCATGATGCGATGGTTGTTCAAACGGATTAGTAATGAGAAGTGATCGATGATCGTTTTCATTGCCGCGCTGGTGGCGGTAGTGGGATGAATGTGGAAGAGGACCAAGGAGTTCGTGAATGGGGAAGCTTGGATGTCCACCGTGGTGCCCTTCTTGATGGGTATCACGGTGGTGGCGCGGTGAAGCTTCGAGGGGCTCTCTTGCAGACATAGTAAAGGTCCTCGGGGTTGGAAGCGCAGTCGAGAAAACCGACCGTCTGCATCGTACGTCCGGGCTGTCGCTTTTTTGTCACATGAAGATTAACGCGCTGGGGGCTGCGCCTTCACTCGTGCACCACAAACCAGTATCCGCGTTTGTAGACGGTTTCGATATATGTCTTCTCGTCGTCATCGGCGATTTTTTTTCGCAGATTACCTATATATACGCGCACGCTTTCAGGACTTGTCTCGGACTCGCTCGCCCAGACTCTGCTCAACAGCGCTTCCTGACTGAAAACCTGATTTGGATGCCGCATAAACAACTCTAAAAGGGCAAATTCCTTGGGCTGAAGGTGAATCTCTTTGCCGTTCTTGAACACTGTAAACTGCTGTGGATCTAGGCTGAACGGACCAGCAGTGATGACGTTTGTCGGTTGATTGGTGCCGCGACGCAACATCGCTCTAATGCGTGCTGAAAGTTCAATCGGATCAAAAGGCTTGGTCAGATAATCGTCAGCTCCGCTGTCCAGCCCTTGCGCCTTATCTTGAACGTCTGAGCGTCCAGTTAGCAGCAAAACCGGTGTACGAACACCGCGATCGCGTAAGTCCTTGAGAATGGCGAGCCCACTCATATTCGGCAGGTTCCAGTCCAGTATGACGGCATCGTATTGGCCACATCTCAAAAGATGCAACGCCTGATCGCCGTCGTCAGCGACCTCAACTGTATAGTGCTCCCGCTTCAGCCTGTCTATTACAGCAAAAGCAAGATCTTGATCGTCTTCAACCAACAAGAGTTTCGCCATACCGATCAATCTAGCACAGACGGCAGCCGACCCAAAATTACCTCTGGACAGCATACTGGAGACTATCTAGAGTACAAGGTGGAAAACCAGTTGTTCCTGAGTACAGATCGAGCTGAAGTATGCAGCGAATTCAATGGAAGATATCACACAAAGGCCTGATTGTCGTCGCTGTGCCGCTTCTATTTGAAATTGCATTTGTCGCGGGCCTTGTTGGTATGTTGAGAACCGCTGACCAGCAAGCATTAGAATTGACAAGATCTCGCGAACTTGTATCTCTGGCGAGCGATCTCGACAACACGCTGGCTTATGCTGGTTATGCTCTGATTTCCTGGAAGATGGTTCCAAGCGAGCGCCTTGTCAAGCGATACGAGGATCTGGTGGCGCATGCCTCTAAGGTTCGCGCCCGCATGAAAGACCTGGCGCAAGATCGCCAGTCAAGGCAGCAGCTTGTCGCCGGCGTTGACGAAGCCTGCTCGCAAGTTACTTTTCTCACGTCGAATTTCCGCCGTCCACAAGATTCGTCCATGCTTTTCTTGATGAATAAAGGTGCTTACCTGGGGCAGATCCAACGGGCCTACGGAGTGCTTTACGATAAGACGCAAGAGTTGATCGTAGACGAGGGGAATGTCCAGTCCGGCAGCTCGAATTTAGCAACACAGTCCAAATCGTTTATTTATACTTTGATTGGACTGGCTGTTCTCTTCAACGTAGCTCTCACGTGCGCGCTGGCAATTTATTTCAGCAAATCTATTACAAGACGAATCGGCGTGCTCACCGACAACGCTCAGCGTTTTTCAAAGGGAAGCTCCTTGAATGCTCCGGTAACAGGAGATGATGAAATCGCCTCTCTCGATCGCGTCTTTCACAAAATGACGACGGATTTGCGAGAGACAGAGCAACGCAAGCAGGATTTTGTATCGATGATCACGCATGATTTGCGGTCTCCCCTCACGTCCATACGCACCATATCCGCGACTCTGGCGGAGGGCGCAGAAGCTAGAGCGGATGCCGAAGATCGCCAGAGAATAGGGGTGCTTGAGCGCAGTCTGGACAGAATGATCAACCTGGTAAACGACTTGCTGGATATCGATAAGATTGAGGCGGGGCTACTAGTGCTCGACCTGTCGCCCACGAACTTCCAGGAGGTTCTTGAATCCGCTATTGAGTCTGTGCGACATTTGGCAGAACACCGAGATATTAAAATTACTTCTGCAGCAGATGTGGCTGAGGTCGACATTGATCAAAAAAGAATTGGTCAGGTCTTGGTCAATCTAATTGCCAACGCGATCAAATTTTCACCGCGCGGATCTACAGTCTCAGTGATAGCAGAGTGTGATGACAGGTGGCTTACCGTCAAGGTAATCGACACAGGCAAAGGAATTCCTGAAGAGCAGCTCAATAGTATTTTCGACCGATTCAAACAAGCAGGTGACGGCTCCGCTCAAGGCGGCAGTGGACTTGGTCTTGCGATCAGCAAAGCTCTCGTTGAATTGCACCACGGAACCATTGGCGTGGAAAGCAGCGCTGACAAAGGCAGCACGTTTTGGTTCAAAGTTCCGCTTCGCCAACAAACGGGTGAAAATTGAATCAAGAGAACAGATTCTGGCAACTTTTGCGGCCGGCTTTATTGACTGCCGTCATTCTATCGATCGAGCTAGTCTGTACTGCAGCCGTTCGTGCAAACCGACCCGAACATCAGGCAAATCCTTCCACTAAGTTTAGTCAGAGTGTTGCGGAAGATCTTTTGAACAAAGATCGAATCCTACATCACAGTGGAGATTCTCCTTCTGCTGCAGCAGAGCTCAAGAAACTCATGGAGTCAATTGCGGCAAAGAACGATTACCGATTGCACTGGTCGGATGCCCTTGTCCTTAGAGCTAAGTATCGTGAGCAGCGGGGCGAGTTCGCGGAAGCCGCAGAGGATATGCGCCGTTTCTTTGCTGTCAGACCATCATCACGTTGGGCTACAGCTGCCGGCTGTCGAATATTGGCAGAAGCGGGGAACTACAAAGAGGCTATCCCGCATTTGCAGGCCCACATATTCTCAATTACAAATCATGCCGCACCATATGCGCTGCTTTCTCTTTGTGCAGCCAGCACAAATGACTACCGCCTGTCTGCAGAAAGTTTGAATAAATCAATGACGGTCAATTTCGGGAAAATTGACATACCGAATGAGGGACAGTTTTGGACTGAGCAGACTTTGAAGCGGCTGCGCGATCGCAGCAACTCAGGAATTCGGCATAAGCCGAAAGATGCTCATTGGCATTTCCTTTTGGGAATAATCAACACTCTTCAAAAGAACTATAAGATAGCGATTAATCAATTGACCGACTACTTGAAGCTGGATCCGGCGTCTTGGGAAGCCTTGAATGTAAGGGCTAATTGTTTTCTCGCTACAACAGATTTCAAGGCGGCCTTCGCTGATATAAACCGTGCACTGGAACTAAATCCAAAAGAAGCAAGCAACTACTCTGCGCTTGAACGTTATTACAATATGAGCGGTAAGTTCGATAAATTATTCGAAGATTTGGATAAGCGCATTGCAAGAGATCCTAAGAATACAGCTCTGTGGATCGCTAAAGCACATGCATATGAAGCCTTGTCTGAGACTACAAAAGCGATGGAATCTTACTCTCATGCTGTTTCAATTGATCCAAAATGCGCTGATGCCATCAACGGTCGTGGACTTCTGGACGAACAGCTCTTTAAGTATGACGGCGCAATAGCTGAATTCTCCGCTGCGATCAAATTGGAGCCCAACAATCCTCATCCTTATAGAGACCGGGCCACTTGCTACTTTGCCATGCACAAGGATAAAGAAACAATTGCCGATCTTTCACGCGTCATAGAACTTACCCAAGATCCATATGCCTACGGCACGAGAGCAGAGTGCTACCAGAGACTGGGTAAATCGGACCTTGCTGCTCACGATCGTTTGATCGCGGCCCGAAACGTGGAGCAGCGCCACTGACCGGCAGCATGCCGAATCATAACAACTTTTTTACAAGCTCGCCCTAAGCTTGGAATTACTTACCAGCGCTCCAATTTTTCCACCGCCAATGCGCAAACGCTCCAAGTGTCTTTCTGCTAGGAGATTTTACTATGCCATTTTATGCAAATGACTCAGCACCGGCCGGGACTCTAAAATCCCCGGAGTCGATTCTCAGACAAGCTCGAGACAACCAATCCCAACAAGGCTTGTCTTACCAATGTTGGTCCGAGCTTGCTGCCACCAATGCCGTGGATGCAACGCAAATCAAGTCTACTTCCGCATCGATGGGACTGCCGAATTTATCGTTGTTTGACGGACTCGGCGCTGACCAACCGGCACGCAAGCAGAACACCTTCCAGACACAATTGACGTCAGATGTGCAACAGGTTAAAGCTGATGTGATCGCGGTGAAGCAGCATGATGATGCTAACCCGAAAGTTGTGCAAAAGCTGAAAGAAGTAGGGCAGGAACTGAAGCAGGCGGAAAAGAATCAAAGTCCGGAAGAACTCAAAAAAGCGACAAAGGAATTGGCGACCCTGGCTAATGTATTGAGCGGTGGTATAGGTGGGGGCGGTTCTGGTGGGAACGGAGGGGGAAGTAGCGGTAGCGGCTCTGGCGGCGATGGCGGGGGCGGAGGCAATGGATCCGGGGGCGACGGTGGCGGAGGCAACGGCACCGGTGGTGACGGTGGAAATGGCGGCGTAGGTTCAACTGCCACAAAGTTCGGTACGGATGCCATGCCGGAA